>JBDTZL010000033.1:0-35030 GCA_040005125.1 Ginsengibacter sp. | reverse complement strand
AATGTTCTGCACTCGGCAATAATATCTCCATAAGGATCAATGATCATGGAGCAGCCGTTTTTTAACTGGTCATCATCCATGCCAATGGGGTTTGAGAAAACTGCATAGATTGCATTGTCATAGGCGCGTGCCGGAAGCCATTTCATCAACCAGTCCCTCCCTTTCATGCCATCAAATTCCAACCGTAGAGATGTTGGATCATTCTCGCGGTTTTTCCATAAACCGGGATCTGCAAAACCTGCCCCGGGGCGTGTGGATGGCGTACACATAGTAACATGGGGCATAAAAATAATATTCGCACCCAAAAGAGTGGTTGCCCGCACATTTTCTATGATATTATTATCATAACAAATAAGGATCCCGCATTTCCATCCATAAAGATCAAAAACACAATACCCGTCACCCGGAGTTAAGTAAGGATTAATAAAAGGATGTAGCTTCCGGTATTTGGCAATCAACCCGTTTTTGTCTACGCATATATATGGTTTATAGATATTGCCTGAGTCATCTTTTTCAAAAAGGCCTGCCAGTATAGCCAGGTCGTGTTGCCTTGCAATTTCAATGAGCGCTTTTGTGCTGTCTCCGGCAGGAACATATTCTGCTATATCAAACATTTGTTCTTTTGACAAATGCCTGGCGAACGTGTATCCTGTTATGGAACATTCATGAAAAGCGATTACCTGCGCTCCTGCCATTGCCGCTTTTTTTGAAAGGCTATCAATGATTGAGAGGTTATAATTTTTATCCCCGCTTTTGTGTTCAAACTGTGCCGTAGCTATTTTTATATTTTCCATAATAGTGAAAAGTTATTTGCAAAAATAAGTCATGGATAGTTTTGCATGCTACCTGCTGCCTGATACGAGATTCTTGTTATCTGGGACCTGATTCTTGTTACCTGGTTCGTGATTCTTGCTACCTCATACCCGATTCGCACCGGAGGACCACATAGGAGCATTAGGATCATAGATTCACATAGAAAATACAACTCGGTGGTTCGTGAGACACGAACCACAACATTAAGGCTCTTTTGGAAAGATAAATATTCTTTAGATTTGAATTTAATCACAAGCTTTATTAAACTTTTAAAGATTGTATTAACGGGAATATTATATGAAGCAGTTGTATATTTTGTTGTTGGTGAGTTTCTGTATCGTTTCAAATAGTTGTAATAAAAAAGCTGATACACCTTCTTCTTCTGACACAAATTTTTTGACATATAGTATTGAAGGCCAAAATACTCACGTAAATATAGATCCAAATCCCCGCCCTCCTCATAAAATCAGCATCATTTTTCCCGGTTCCGTAACAAGGGCAGGTAACCTGGTTGCAGACTTCATACTGTCACCTGGTTGTAAAGCAACGGTCAATAATACCGAACAAATAAGCGGCGTTTCAAAAAATGATTGCAATGCTTCTTTTACTTACACTGTATCTGCATCTTCCCCGTTCTGTTTCAGACTGGGCCATTAATTCAACTAATAATTCATATTCCCGGGATTGGGGATTAGGCAATTTTATTGAAGATAAACAAAGCAATGAAAGAACTTATTCCTGGTACCTTGGCCAGCTTAACACCGGCTTTGATTCAATTGATAACTGTGGCCCCACTACAGTAACAATGGTTTGTAAATGGGCCGATTCAACTTTCACTAAAACTCCGCAGGATGCAAGAATGAGCTATGAATCTGCGGGTGGCTGGTGGTTCACTCCTGATATTGATAATTATCTCACCGACAATAATATTACACATGGCATTATGCCTTTGTCGCAAACAGCAGAGGGCACCAGGGATTTCTTAAAGAAGCAAATTGATCTAAAGCAGGTTGTAATTCTTTGTATCGACATGAACTTCATCAGGCTTAGTAATAATGAAAATTACCGTTCGGATAAATTCTATCCTACCACCCCGGGCTTTGGCCATTCTTTATCGTTAAGGGTTATACTGAAGTTGATAATGAAATTTATTTCGAGGTATATGATCCAAACAGCTGGGGACAAAAAAATCAGGATGGCTCTTATAAGGATAAAGATAGATTTTATCGTTATGAAGATGTGTTTGCCGCCAGTAATACATGGTGGCCCTATGCATTTGCAATAGCAAAAAATGGCAGTACTTTGCAAAACAAGTCATTAATGATTTCCGGCAAAAATATCCCGGTTAAATATGGGAGGTGATCGTCACCAGGGTTGTGAACGTTTTTTGCAGAACTTAATTGTTTATGGGCAACTTCTTTAAGGTTGACAACCCTTTACACTTTTTCAAATCTTTGCCTGGGCTGTCAACCTTGAGGATAAGTCTATTTCAAACTTAAGTCATTCGCATTTACATACCCGGTTTTTGCTCTATGGGTTTTTGGATCAATATATGGGATCTTATACCATATATTATTCCTGCTATCTCTTACAGATTCCAGCACTTCTACCTGTGTGCCCCTGGGCAAATTACAAAGCTTCGTCCTTGGCCTTTTGTAACCTGACCATATAAGTGTTGTTTGTATAACTGTATAATAGGAAGTCTTATTTGTTTGCTCCGGAGGTGTTGCCGTCTCCTCAGTTTTAGTGGGAGCGTATGTACTGCTTACATCAGTTGGTTTATTTATAAAAGATAATATTACGATAGCCAGAAATGTGATGGATAACGGGTATAAAATCAAAGTTTTTGAAAGTTTATATTTTTTTATTGCAATCATAACTCCAAATATGCTTCCGATAAACAATCCTAATAAACCCCATAAAATAATAGGATTGGCGGATTCAAATTTTAAGAGATTATCGGTGACCAGGAATAAATTGAAACCCAGGTACACAAAAGCCTTTGATAAAAAAATAACCAACCTATATAGTATAACTATCCCAAGTAAAAGAAATATAATTAATACAACAACCGGCAGGTCTTTAATTTTTTTACTTATTGACATTTTTGAATAAATATTTTATTAAGAAATAGATGCCTGTAGCCGAACAGGAAATAAATAAAAAAAATGTCCATCCGAATAATGCAAAATTCGAATAATTAAAAAATGCCTCGTCAGCGCCCAGGAAATAATTGTAATCGGCGCTTAACCACCCATGATGTGTAGATGATAATATGAACCGGATAAAAACGAAAAATGCAGCAAAGATTACAGAGTATTTTGCAATCTCGAGTATAAATGCATTCCTGGGGAAAACAATTTTAAATGTAACCGGTATATTGATTTTTTGCTGCTCAAAAGTTTTTACCTCGATATCTGTTGCGTAGGAAACACCTTTTAATAAAACATTTGAATCAATAATAAGAGATACTTTGGTATTAGAAGAACCCATGATATTGTTGATGACAAAATTTTCGTTAGATAAAGTAACACCGGGAATATCTTTTAAAAATTTTAAATACCCTTCCAGGTATCCGCGGGTTTCATTGGAAAAGATAAGGTCTGTTTTGACAACCTGCCCGCTGGGGATTTTAGGATAGGTAACAATGTTTTTATCAACAGCGAGTTTTGTGTATACAAGCCTATCATTAAGGAGGTGCAAAAAATATTCCAGGCCCAGATCTTTTTTAGTATTAAAACTATCCTTTACCTGGTTCCATTTGGCAGGTACAGGACTTTGTTTTGCAGTGGACAGCCAGGTGGGAATAGTAGCATTAAATAATTCTTTTTTGCCTGCGTCCCAGCTTTTATTATTTTTATTTATCTCAAAGCACAGTTCCTCGCCGCTTCTTACAAGATGTAATTCATCAAAACGATATGGGAGGGCAGGATTAAATGTATAAATAAATGAAATAAATGCTGTATCAGGATTTTCGGATTTATCACGAATATTGACTAGTTTGGCATAGGCTTCTTTGTTAGTTTCCAGAAACCATAATTCAGGATACCCGTTCTTAAATTGCTCTTTTCCTACCTTAAAACTTTCCGGCGTTTCAAACATTGTATCAACGAGCTCTTTGGGTGATTTAACAATTTTTAATGCATTGAAGCGATAGGGGAGTTGTGGATTTAACCGATATGCAACCTGCAAATACCGCAAATGCTCATTTTTTTGAGTTCCGATAATTGTGTTGAACTGGTTTGCTTTCGCAGGACTAAAGTAGTCAATCGAGTTTTTCAACAAACCATTCGTTATATATAATTTTGATTCTTTCTCATTATTGAAAATTATTGCTCCTATTTCATCTACACTGTACGCATATACATTATCAAAAATTTCACGGCCCCGTTTTTTCTTTTCCTCATCTTCTTCTCTCTTTCTCCTGGTACTTTCATCATTCATCCAGGAAACTGAAAGAAGTTGTTCGCTCAATAATCTTCCGGATGGGTTTCCATAAGGCATGAAACCTCTCGTATCAATTGCTTTTTTTATAATTCCCGCAATTTCTTCTGTGTTTAAATTGTGCTGGAGGCCTTCTTCAATGATACCCTCTATTTCATTGGGGTCGGCCGTACCATCTTTAAACATCATCTTCAGGAAAGGTTCCAATTTTATTTCTCCGGTTCTTATTCGCTGCTCCCTTAGCCGGGCATAATATTCATTAATTTTCTCCAGGGTAAATAACTGTTCAAGTGCAGACTCAATTTTTTTGGCGCTGTTTGCCAGATTTTTTGCACCATACTTATCTTCAATAGTTTTACGTATTTGTCCGCTGCCTGATTCCCAGAGATTTCGCTTTTCTTTCCAGAATTTTTCAAGGAGCGTAAAGTTGTTCTTCGCTATCTCCGGGCTTATGATAATAATTTTTTCCTGGTCGAGATACAGTACTTCAAACAGGTCATCAGATTCTATTACCTGCCAGTCTCCATCACTGTCTCCAAAATTTGAGGGAAGTGATTTTAATCCCTTTTCCTCTGTTGCTAAAGCTATTCTTTGTTTTCTTGTAAGCACATTTTTTTCCCCGTACGCCTGCCTGGCAGGGCTGGCATCCATTGCATCCGTGCTGCTTCCTGTTACCTTATTTCCTTCAATTCTTCCATCAGTATCCGCTGTCTTTACTTTGTTTCCGGTAATCCGGCTTTCAAAAAAATTATCCTGGTTTGATTTGCCGGAAATTCTCCCCGCATCATTATTCAAATCTTCAGACATATATACCTGTTATGAAATAATAGTTATGGTTTGAATTTTTTCTGATAAATATTCAGGCAAACTGTTACTGCCTCTGATCTTGGTTTCCTTACTACCTTCCGGTTGATAATCGGCAAGAACTTTAAGGATTCCATTTTCGTCTACCTGTAACACTATGGCTGCCGATTGTCCAGTGTTTTCCAGTTCCAGCTTACCCCTGAAATTACATTCAAGCGGATCTTTTGATTCGCCCTCATACACCTCCAATATTGCATAAGGGTCGGTCTTGTATTGTTTGCCCGCTTTTGCGGGGAGGGGCGTGTTTTTATAAATAAGATGATCAATATAGAACTGCTGGTTGTTATTTATCAATTTAATTCCAATGCTTTTGGGTGTTACGTCTTCAATACGTCCTTTGCTCTGACCATAAATAGCCGCGCCAATTGCTATTGCAGTATCGTAGCTAAAACCTTCGCGGTGTTTTTTTATTTTTTTATCAGATAATTTTTCAAGCATTTCGGTTATCATGGGCATCCTGCTTGAGCCTCCGGCCAACACAATTTCATCAATATCATACCATGTTAATTTCAATTCTTCAAGTACATTTAAACATCTCGAAGAACATGCAGAAAGAAGATCGGTACATCTTTCATCAAAGAAAAAGGCCTCCATTGATTCATCGTCGATATCGATGCTCATCCGGTCTTTTTTCTCCCCCGACCGGTATAATTTTATTTCTGCATCAAAGCCGTTATCGGATATATACACCGTTGTTTCTGTTTGTTCAGAAAGATCCTTTTTTGCCTGGATGGCTAACTGCTGGATATCATAGAATCTTTCGTCCTGTATTTCAGTGCCGGCAATCTTTTTAAATTCGGTTTTCAGGTATTTAATAATTATATCATCCCAATCTTTGCCTCCAAGCTGAACATTCCCATCTGATGCCTTCGCTTTATAAAAATTATGAAAATCTCCATTTATTATATCCAGTACGGTTACATCCAAAGTTCCGCCTCCAAGGTCAAAAACCATTATTTTCTTATTCTCATTTACAGAAATTCCATAAGTTAAAGCAGCCGCAGTAGGTTCATTTACAATTCCGATCACATTGAGGCCGGCCAGTTCACCTGCAGTTTTTGTTGCCTGTCTTTCTTCGTCACCAAAATATGCCGGTATCGTAATAATTGTATCAACCACGAATTCATTTTCCTTCACAGACTCTTCAATGATTTTATTCTTTTTGAAATATTGCCATGTGTCCCTTTTAAGCTTCCGCAGAAGTATAGCTGACATCCCTACAGCTCCGTATTTTATCCCATCTACGAGGTAAGGCGCTTTCTCTGCCTTACCTGGCATATCTTCGACAGGCCTGCCCATATCTCTTTTAAAAAATTCATAAATGGGATCATAAGCTGTAATTTTCTTTTTATTTGCTTCTTCTCCTACGTAAGCTGTTTTGCCATTAAACCAGATAACTGAAGGGGTAAGTTGTCTTCCCCTGTTATCTGGTATAACCTGTGGAATACCCTCATTAATATATGCCACACAGCAAAATGTTGTGCCTAAATCAATTCCAATATGCATCTGGTTATTATTTAATCCACTTATTCCATAAAATATCCATTAGCGCCCGTATCTCCATAATAAAGATGGGTTCAATAATTCTTTTACTGGCTTTATAAGATTGGTTTTCTAAAAATTCACTGGCAATAGTATTTCGAATTGCCTGCCGTTCCGATTCTGATAAAATGATTTTTGTATCTTCTGTGAAAAAGCCTTTCCTGATGCCGACGATATTAATGATGGTGATAAACTTACTTAGCCTTTCCATCCCTCCTATACTTTCGGCAGTGAAAGTCGTTTGGCTGCCGTAAAAAAAAGTTTTATCAGAAATTACCTCATGAAAAGCAATTTTCTTTCCTTCTATTTCTATGTTTTCGCCGCAAATGACCTGGCTTTTTAGAATTTGATTTATATCTGTAGCATTCCCGGTATCATCCGTATCAACGACCATATCGTTGTTCCTTGAATCGTTCACTTCCGGTTCTGTATTTATATGTTGCCATTTCATCGCGACAAGCCCGCCCGAAGCTTCACTTTTATGGCTCGGAGATTGAACCTGGCGCAACTTCGAAGCATCCATGGCGACTGCTTCACTGCCTAAAGATTTATCAGAAAGGCAATTATAAAATAAAGAATTTAATAAAAATGAAGCAAGTCCATCTTCTTTGTATTTGCCCAGGTCCAGCCAATTTAAAAGTTTTGAAGCATTGCCGCCCCAATAAAGGCTAATGCCCCCCGAAGTAATATCAGATAGCAAAGACCTGTTGGCTTTTACATTTCTTTTGCCGACAGAAAAACAAACCATACCGGCATAATAAGCCAGGGCGCCAAATTCAATAGCAATCATTTGCCTGAAGCGCCTTACTTTTTCATCATTGGCGAGATTGATTAACCGGGAATTAATTTCGTGCTCCTCAATTTTCAAAACATGATTTAAAACCGCCGCGAACTTTGTAAGGCTTTTTTTGATTTCAGAATTATCTTTGACTTCCAATGCAATGCATGCTTCGGGACTAAAGAGAAGTTTTCGGAGTATTCCCGATTTTTGCAACAATGCAGAAATTTGCATACCGGCAAAACGAACAGAGAAATCTTCGACAATTTTATTATTCCACCAGATACTTATGTCGGTAGTGCCTCCGCCTACATCCATACAAACAGATGCAATACGCAACCTTGAACTAGACGTTGAGTTAAGTTTACTGGCGAAGAATTCACCTGAGGCAACCCCTTCGCTGGCGTTAAGGGTTGGGCGTTCTATACTGATTTTATTCCCCGTACTTTCAGGTGATTTTGCATTTACAACCCTTCTATCCTTTAAAACAAGTTCTTCATAAACAGCATCCCATGTTTGTTGAAATAAAACCATTGTTTCCTGCGAAAATGCTTTAGGCCATGAATAAGCAAATACCACACTTGCAGCATTTTTTTGAACTACCTCAACTAAAATAAGGAATAATAAGTTCTTTAAAAAAAACTTGGTATTGATTATTTCTCCATCCCATTTAATATTTGAAAGCACAAAATCGGGGAATTCGTATTTCTTATCCTGTGGAAAATAAATAAAAAAATCGGTAAGGATATCTTTGTTTTCATCATTATCCCTGTTATACAATTTTAAAGTTGTAGTAATTGGTAAGTCGATCCTGCTTGTGGGGACAAAAAAATCATTGAAAAGTTTTCCTTTCAGATCACTTGTGTTATTGCTTATATTTCTTGTGTATCCTTCAAAATCGTAGCTCCAGTGTTGGGGAATTCCATCTTCACCTACTTTTTTATATACATTTGTATTTGAAGTTCCAAAGTCAATTCCAATTGTCCATTGATCTTCCAATATCCGGCTGCGTTCTTTTTTATTTATTAAGATCAGGCCTGCAGGAGCATCATTTTCGTCAAAAAGCGCCAGGCCTTCCGGGAACGAATTATCGCCGGAGATACTGGTAACTCGTACCTTTTGATTGGATCCGGAATAATTCTTCACATAGTCTTTATGGGTCTCCTGAACGTTATCACCAAAAATGACCGGGTTCACTTTCAGTTTATCTATATTTCCCTGGAACAGGTAATACTTTCTCCAGTTATCCCCAATGTAATCGGGAAAAATATCAATAATAGGTGTTTCAATTTCTACTATTGTGCCTTCGCCTTTTTCTGAGCTTTTCTTTTTAAAGATTTTTTTGACCTGCAATGGTTCTTTTTTCCCGATGATAGGAAGATTAAAAGTAAATATTACACGATCGGGCCGGTCGTCATAAGCAGGGTTTAATATGGTTTTAATTTCTGCCGGGGAAAAAAAGTCAAGGATCTCTTTTTTAAAAGGCAAAACAAACTTCAGGTTTATATTTAAATCGCTTTCGGAACCGGCCAGTAAATTGAGTTCATTTTTTGAAGATACCAGCGTATCTGTAAGGAAGAAAAGCTCCGGGCGTACCCATAATATTCCATCAGTGGCAAGTGGAATATCTTTACCTTTTATTACCTGGTCTGAAGCCTTATTAAAATAAGTGTTTAAAATATTATCGATGTTATTTCCGAGTCGATCAAATCGTAACTGGTCCCATATCCGGTAATCATCTGAATAAAGCTTATCGGAGATAATTAGAATGTGTTTTACTTCCTTGTCTTTGTATTTAAGATAATTCCTTTCAAATTTCAGTTCGATATCTGATTTGCTTAACTCTATGAATGAATCGTCAATTTCCAAAGGATGAAGAAGCGCTTCATAAATTTTATATTCTTTAAGAAACTCAGGCGGCTTGGATTCATCGAAGTAAGGTGTATCAAGAGAAGGCCTTACTTCCTCGGAGTTGATAGTTTCTTCCTCGCTGATATTAAGCATTTCCCTGATTTCGGTAAGCCATATATCCAGCAATACACCATTCATTGTTGCCAGTGAACGATCTGTTTCCCTGGCTTGATCACTTGTGTTCAATAAATAACTGAGCTGTGTTTTTAAGTTATTAACCCATTCGCCAACAGCAAGCAAATCCTTTTCTTTTGTAGGAGGGCACAGGAAACCGTCACTGTCAAGCATAATTGAAGGGCCTGCCCCAGACCCTGATCCCGAATTAAATTTCTTTTTGAAATCATTATTGTAATCAACGGCAGTATAAACCAATGTACTTGGTGAAAAAGCGCCTACAGGAACACCTTTAAATCTAATGATCATGATATCGGTCCAGGCATATCCTTTATTTTTTTCAATAAATATGGGCCGTGGCGCAAGCGTTGTAAGAGCCCTGCAGAAGCGGTCGTTTTCCTTTGGAGAGAAGGGCACCACTTCAATCTTTTCGTCTTTTAATTTCGTCTTTTTAAGAGCAAGAATACTTAATAGCCCTTTCCATTCCCCGAAAGCTCTTTTTTCAATCAGGGTTAATTCCTGTTTTTGGTCACTATTCGGGTTACGTTTTTTGTAAACAGAAAAAAGAAAGTTCTGAAACATAAGCGGCCTTGCCCATATATCAGGAATTGAAGATACCCCCTGTGCATTTTCCCCAATATCAATAGCATCACTGATGCCCTTTATAACAGTTCTTGCATCACTTTTCCAAAGCCCTGCCTTGGAAGGAGGGGTTATTTTTTTATCAAAAGAGAGCTTCGGTAAAAAAAAGTTAACATCCGCCATGACTCTTAGTTTATAGTATAATTGTTTTTTGCGAATTTTTCTGCAGCTTCATAAAACAAAGTCATCAACCTGTTGGATGCCAGCATGTTTTTCGCATTCCTGTTGATATTTTTATTTATGTTATCATCATTAAGTGCCTGGATAAAGCCTCCGCCACCTTTAACATCGGTCCAGCCAATTTTCCTCGAATTCTCTTTGAGGATCTCCCCGATCAAACTGTTATTCACAGGATTTTTCCATTTCCTGTTTCCCTCAGAGAGTTTTGTTTTATCAACCAGGTCAACATTTTCGTAATCAGAAATATTAATGATCCAGTCCAGGTATTCTTCTGCAAAATCAATGTACTTATCCAGCAGTTCTTTATTTTTTGAAGTTCTTAAATTTAGTGTAGGATCGCTTTTATTATGGTTAAAATTTTCGTACCACGGCTGTTTGAACTCATCCTTATTTTTGCTGTCATTTTCCGGGCTGGTTATGGATTTTCCGTAAGTAACCAACACATAACAAAAAACAGTCATCGTGGTGATTTTTCTTTTAAAATCTTCGTGTATTGAGGTAATATCTTTTTCATTTCTTGTATACGGGAAACTTGACCAGTTAACCCGCTCACTGTCTCTTTTTGCAATGAAATAAATTGTTTTTGGATCTTTTTTTAATAGTGGCGGCTGGTCAAAAAAATCAAAAGCTGCAAGCGTTGAAACAACTTCTATGTAATGTGGCTTGTTTTCCTGCGAATTGCTTCCGACACTAAAGTTGCCGACTGACTGAGAAAGCGGATCACCTATAAAATATACATCGTCAAAACCAAGATTTTCTTTGGTATCATAAAATTCCAGGGCTGCCTTTGTTGCAATGGGAAAATCGTTTGAAGTAACATGCATTCCAGCAGATTTATCTGTTTTAACAACTTTAAAATAAGGCAGTATTAACGCTCCAC
The DNA here is from genome assembly GCA_040005125.1 of Ginsengibacter sp. Taxonomy (GTDB): domain Bacteria; phylum Bacteroidota; class Bacteroidia; order Chitinophagales; family Chitinophagaceae; genus Ginsengibacter. The sequence continues at coordinate 23,862 of JBDTZL010000033.1, read as the reverse complement.
CCAGCAATATTTTGCTTATGGATTTTTCTTCATCAACAGGGTCTATGCTAAGGGCGGCTTTTGGATTCAATTTTAACGTATTTCGATGGCCGAGCGTAGGAAATCCCGCCGCGCCCGTGCCTCCAAAAACTGAACCTACCAGGAAGGTTCTTACATCAAAAGGAGTATTATCTGTCAATTCATCCCATAAAAGCTTAAATGGATATTCGTTTTCCGGAAGTTCGGTCATTACAACCGAGCCAATTGATGGATGACCCCTGAAACCTTCGTCTAATGTGGTGGTCAACTCTTCTTTTGAAAATAATATAGACATTAAGTCCTGTTCATCTTTTTGCTTTTCATTATTTAAACCATCATAGCCTATCCATTCAGACAAGGTCATTTTTGTTTTATTGAATATCCCCCAAACCCTGTCTTTTTCGTTTGGAGGAACCTGTAAGTCGGTACTGAACAAATTTATTTTTTCACCTTTAATTTTAGTATCAGAAATATAGGGAACATAATTTTGAGTATCCGGAATATAATTTTTCCTGCAATCGAGATATTTGGAAATTAGTTTGGTTGTTCTTCCCAAATTCCCGTTACCCTTATCAGGATCAATTAAAAAAAGAAAAAGCTTTTGCGGGCCAAAACCCGAAGCAGAAATAAATAAGGCAGACTCGGCTATCCTGGCGCCACTGCCACCAATTCCTATCAAAAAATTTTTCGGCATTATAATTTTTATTTTATCTGAATAAGGGAAGATTTTTAACAGGTCTCGGAGATAATAAATATGTACACAGCCAAAAGAAAAACCAGGTAAGCAGTGAAATGAGGGCATAACAAATCAGCCAGTCGGTAGTGAGGATGCCGGTACTTAAACTCATGAACACCAAAATAAATAAAATGGCTACAGATGCGACGATCTGGAGCACGAATGAGGTCCACCACACTTTTTTTGCCTTATTCAAATTTCCTGCTGTTTCACCCCGGCTGCCGTAATAATACCAGTAAAGACAATTTATAATTCCAATCGTTGCGGCAATGCCCAGGACAATGCGAAAATTATTTAAGAATTGCTCTGGCGTCTCTGTGCCTAGTATTAAAGATTCACTAAATGTTCCTCCATAAAATATAGCAGTTACTACCCATAAGACCCCTCCTAAGGCGATTGTAATAAGAAAATTGAGCGGACTCTTGTTCATAATTATCAGTGTTTAAAAATATTAATATAAAGTTTTGCAATATAAATCGGGGATATTGAGGCCTGTGCCAAAAGTAATCTTGAAGACAACTTTTCAAGATTGAGTGTTTGACTTGCCGATGGGGTGCCCGGTACAGGATTTTCTGTTGAAAAATCCCTGATCCATTTTGGCATCTGCAAACCGGAAAGTTCATTTGGTTTTAAATAAATAATATATGAATAATTACCTGCTTCCTCCTGGTTATTCAATAGCAAGGTAGCTGTAAGCACATCACCGTTTCTTTTAATATTTTCTATGCTAATATCATTAGTTGCAATACTGTCATGAGCAGTTGCGGATTTATCGCCCGTTGAGGATTTTCTAAATGCAATAACTTCCAGATTTTTTTCTAAAAAATCGGCCGCACGTTTTCGTCTCTTTAAATCTAATTTAAGATCAAAATGAGCTTCTTTTCCACCCTTCAATATATTAAAATCAAATACATTGTACATATCATCAGCCGCTGGCTTAGTCATATTATTTACAAATTTTGATTCACTTGTTTTAAGCAGGGAAGGTTTAAAAGACTCAATTATGTATTTTGAAAAAATAAATACCTGGTCTTCATTTACAAAAGATTTTGTTTTAAGAATATCGAATAAAAAATTCAGGTTATCATTATTTCCAAAAATAATTGCATAAAAGGGTCTTTCTGTTGTTGTTAAAGCATAAGGGCGTTGCCCCGGAACATCATATACAGTTCCTTTGAAGTCTGTTTTAATTCCAACAATCCCGACGGCAATATTATTGGCAAAACATTTTTCCTTTATCTTCTCTACCATTGTATTTACATCTCCTTCCGTTTGGAAAAGATCGGTAATTAGAACACTTAACCTTTTGGAATCCGTATTTTTTACAACGCTGTCAATGTAAGTATCTTTAAATACTGCAGGGTCCCTGTAAAACTGCAGGTCGTTTTTGGCAGTAAGAAATTGGTTCCTGTCAATGGGTTTTATTATTTGCCCAAATTTAAAAAATTTTATATCTGCATTTTTCCAGGCCGACATTCCGCTGGCTTCAAGCTGATCTAAAAACTGGCTGTATTTGGATGAATTATTAACCGCAAAACCTTCCATGGATGTTGTTGCGTCAACATAAATATCTATACTGATCTGGTCGGTTTTTTTATACGGCGTACCAATTACATCAGCATCAGAATAACTTATCGTATTCTTCGCAATTTTAGGATTACATCCCCAGGTAAGAAATGTAAAAAAAAAGCAAAGCCGTATAAATAAAGTAGTTATGAAATTTGATTTCATAATGAAGGTTTAGATTAAGTATTTACAGATGATGATAAATATATCAAAAAAAATAGAAGGCATAGCTTTTTTATACTTTTTTCCAGTATTCCTCTTTATTGTTATTGAAATATTGTTTGCTGAATTATAGTTTTCTTCTATTTGATTTTTTGAAGAATATAATTTTGGGATATTTGCAATAGATAATTAATTATGCCGGCTTAAATTTTTTAAATCCCTCACATATATAGTAGGCTTTATAGTAAAAGCCTGTAAGCATATCACTTACTGACTTGTTTTAAGGGTATCAATTAATTATTGCAGCAGCAGCTTTTGGGTGTGCACATTTTCTGGGGTAACAATGCTCACCCTATACAACCCTTTCGCCAGCGAAGCAATGTTTATTTTTTGCTCAGTGGCATTGTTAAATTTTTGATTGATAAGTGTGCGCCCTGTCACATCTCTTACAACCACACCTGCCTTGCTCACATCTAAGCGTTTACCAAAGCATCTAATGAAAAAATACATGCGCTTGCTGCGGCTAAAATCAACAGGCAAAAAGTAATACGCAATGCTTCAATTGGCACAGGAAGTATTTTGATGCTTGCCGTAATTGCCATTTGTATTTTTTATAAAATAAGAAAAGATGCCATAGAAAAAAGAAGGAAGCAGAATTTAATGTCCAGGTTGCAGATACAGAAATGAAAGCCCTGCGCGCGCAGATGAAGCCTCATTTTATCTACAATTCACTCAATTCTATAAATGACTGTATTGATAAACCTGATACCGTCAAGGCTACCTTGTATACCACAAAGTTTGCAAAGCTCAAGCGGTTGATACTAAAAAATTCCGGGCAAAAAGAAATACCTATTGTAGATGATCTTAAGGCACTGGAACTCTATATACAGCTCGAAGCCCTGAGAATGAACAATAAATTCAATTACCAAATAGATGTAGACGAAGATATTGACCAGGAAAACACATTAATACCACCACTCATTCTACAACCATTTGGAGAAAAGAGTATATGGAAAAGAGTTTGAGGAATTACTCACCGGTCATTCTTTTTTCAGGGTCCACAATTCTCATTTGATCAATCTTGCGTTCATTAAAAGTTATAATAAAGGAAAAGGAGGCTCTGTAATACGAACCTATGGAACTGAAATTGAAGTGTCCTCGCGCCGGAAAGATGATTTTCTTAAAAGATTATCGGCCCTGTAATATGCTTTATGTTTTAACAATTAAATTCTGTAAAAAGGTTGACAACCCTGGTGACGATTTGACAACCCTGGAGTGGATACTATATTCATTCCTTCCTTTCTTTCTCAGCCTCCTGCACACTTTTTTTACCTTGTTCTACTTCTATCGTTTTTGCAATAACCGTATATTCATTGGGCCTGATTTCACTGCCATACTTCATAGCATATGCTTTTGTAAATTCTGCTCCGAAATATAGAATAATCGAGGAATAATATATCCATACCAATAAAACAACCAGTGACCCGGCCGTGCCATATGTGCTTCCTACATTGCTTTTACTTATATAAAAAGATATGGCAAATTTTCCAATCATAAAAAGTATACCTGTAGCAATAGCACCGGCCATAACATCTTTCCATTTTATCCTGGCATCAGGCAATACCCTAAAAATTACTGCGAATAAAGCGGCAATAACGCCGAAATTTATTACCAGGTTAATGATATAAAAAAGTGTAACAGCTATGCCGGGAAAATGGTGCTTTAAACGGTTGCTCAGGGCTTCAATAATCCCTGAAATCGATAATGAAACCAATAATAAAAAACCCAGGCTTCCAATAACCCCAAACGATAACAGCCTGTTTTTAACAAAAGGCCACCAGCCGGAATTCGGCTTGGCTTTTAAACCCCAGATCATATTTATTGAATCCTGCATTTCAGCAAACATTGAGGTAGCGCCTATTACCAAAGTAATTATTCCAATAATGGCGGCAACCTTTCCTTTGCCCCCAATGGCAGCATTTTTTATTATTTCCTGCAGTTGAACCGCAGCATCATGGCCTACAAAGCCTTGTATTTGTCCATAAATAGTCCCTTCAATGGCTTCCCGCCCGAAGAAAAAACTACATAAAAAAACGACAACGATCAGCAAAGGGCCCACAGAGAAAACTGTATAATAAGCAAGCGCAGCACTGAGCTTCATGATCCTGTCATTTGAAAAACCTGCGAAGGAATCTTTTAATACCTTCCACAATCCTTTAGGCGTAATTTTCATTTTGGCGACTTTTCAGGTGCATATACAAGAAAGTAGCCAAACTATTTAGAAAGGCCATTTTTGTGAAAAATTGCGCTTTATTAATCCCTGGTACGCTTGGCAAAATCAATGTTTCGGGGAGCCTTATTAATAATAATTTGCCGTGTTCAATGTGTAGATTACCATATCATGCAGTTCGGTCTTATCGGCCTTTTCTTCTTCATCAACGTCCCTTGTAAAATTAAATTTACTTAAGAGAGATATCGACTTACTATTTTCATGGTGCACCCAGCCCACCAGTTTTGTAATTTTCATGGTCTCAAATGCATACCTGGTCACTTCCGAAAGAGCTTCTTTCATAATTCCCTTTCCCTGGAAGACAGGCATCAGGTCAAAGCCAACTTCAGCAGTGTGATTTTCTTTTGAAATGTTCCATAAACAAATGGTGCCAATAATCGCAGGATTATTTAAAAGAGTAATACCCCAAAAGATCGCTTCATTATTATCAACTCCGTTATTTACTTTGTCAATATGATTCCTGGCATCTGTAAGGGAATTTGGTTTGGGCCTGTCAACATATTGATTGACGCTTTCATCTGAGCGAAGAAAAAATATTTCATTTTCATCCTCGATGACCACTCGTCTTAAGATTAACCGTTCTGTTTTTAAAATGGGAAATGGCGAAAAATTTAATGAAAGCATTGGCTGGGTTTGAAAAATATTAATTCAATATTAATTGAAAATAATAAATTTCCGGTTTTTGGAAGTGTAAATAAAACATGCAATTATACTTCACAAGGGATAAATTAGTGACATTTTAAATTACTTAATTTCAAAATGCCCGGGTGCTGACTTTCAAAGCGAAAGTGGATAAACTCATTGGGTTGAGCGTTAATGAAGTTCTTCTACAAAGGTTTGCTCCTGGGATTTAATGTATAAAAGTGCCGGAAAATCAATTCACTTTTTTACTCCTTGCGCTATATAATAAAGTCTTCATTAAGAGTTTGCCAGAGTATTTGTGTCTCATCAAACCATTTGTAGTCGTGGGTTGTAGCCCCCTTCCCCTTTGGTGGGGTTGGGGGTGAGGTTGATCACAGGCTGTTAAACTATTTGCCCGGAGCCCGTTGGAGGAACCCGAACTAATCCACAATATAATTCCAGTTATAAATATCTTCTGCTATGCCAAACCTGGTATCATCTAACCTTTTCTTTATTTGAAACATAACACTCTCTGCAGTATACAAAGGCAATGAATAATCTATATCATCTATACAGATAACAGATATTGGAGCAACTACAGCTGCTGTTCCGGCGCCAAATGCTTCCGTAATCGTTCCATGTTGAAATGCACTCTTTAATTCATCTGTTGATATTGGCCTCTCCTCTGTTTTGTAGCCGAGATCACCTGCCAGCGTTAATAATGAATCTCTTGTTATCCCATCCAATATTGAATCAGACAAGGGTGGTGTTACCAGTGTATTATTGATAACAAACATCACATTCATCATCCCTGATTCCTCGATATATTTATTTTCTTTTCCATCGGTCCATAAAACCTGGTCATAGCCTTCATTCCGGGCAATTTGTGTTGGCAGAAATGCAGCGCCATAATTGCCTCCGCATTTTGCTGACCCGGTTCCCCCTCTTGACGCACGGGTGTATTGGGTTTCAACTTTCACTTTAACGGGACTTGCAAATATGGATGGCACAGGCCCAGTAAAAATGATAAATCTATATTCATCTGAAACCTTCACACCAAAACGGGATTCGCTTGCAAAAACAAATGGACGAATATACAAAGCGCTTCCATTAGAGGAAGGTATCCATGCTTTATCCACGCTGACCAGCTGCAATATACCTTCCATAAAAATCTCCTTTGGCACAACAGCCATGCACATTCTTTCAAGTGATTTTACAAAGCGTTCATAGTGTTTTTCAATTCTGAAAATATTGATCCTTCCATCTTCAGTACGAAACGCTTTCATGCCTTCAAAGACAGTTTGCCCATAATGCAATGCCAGTGTTGAAGGGCTTAATGATAAGTTGGCATAGGGTACTATTTGTGGTGTACCCCAGCCAGCATTTATCGGATCGTTATTTACATAATCACATACCAGCATGTGATCGGAAATATATTTCCCGAATTCAAGGTTATTAAAATCCACATCATGAATCCTTGAATGATTTGTTTTGCGTACGGGAAAATCTGCGGTAAGTTCCATAATAATTATATTTTAAAGGGTTACGGTTTCTGTTTGCCTGATCTCAATCACCATTTTTACATCTGATCTTTTATATTCTCCAATTCCAACGGGGACATGTTTAAATCCAAGCTTTTCATATAAACTGATCGCCGGTGAGAGAATGCTGTTTGAATATAAGATCACCTCATCAGCGCCCAAATCTTTTGCCTTTTTAAAACTTGCATAACTCAGCGCTTCGGCAATTCCTTTTCTTCGAAAGTTTTCGTCAACGGTCATTTTTGTGAACTCGTATGTTGTGTCATTTATCTTTCTTAACGCAACTGTTCCTGCAACGGTACCCTTATACAAAGCCATTAAAATAGTGCCACCCGGTTTTAGAATCGCTTCTTCAGGATGGGTTAATACGAATTCATCAACTTCTTCCATCTCAAAATATTTTTCTATCCAGTTGCGGTTTAGTTTTTCAAAGTATGGCTGGTACTTTGGCTGATAATCTACAATGGTTACCGGGCTCATATAATAACGTTAAAAAAGAAAATACAAATTTTGGAAAATTTTTTATGAAAAAACAGATTCAGTTTTATTAATTTTGACTGGATCAGATTCAAAAATAGTCATTAGTTATCCGGTCATTGGTCAATAGGTCAATGGGTCATTTGTCATTAGGTCAGTGAGTCAATGACCAGCATGCACAATCAGTGACTATTGATCTAAAGACCAATGATCCTTCATAATATATGTCAAAAGCAAAATTTAATTCAACTGATCACCTTTATATGCAGGTATCAGATGGGATAGAAAAAATGATAGCGGAAGAAGTCTTGCGCATCGGGGATAAGCTTCCTTCAGTTCGTGTATTGAGTGATGAGTATGGAATTAGTATGGGCACTGCTTTCCAGGCTTATTATCATCTTGAGGGAAGGGGACTGATAGAATCGAGGCCTAAGTCGGGATATTATGTTCGTTTTAACCACAGCCGCTTCCCGGAATTACCCGGACCTATACAGCCTGATGCTATATCGCATGATGTGAGTGTAAAGGAAATGATTGCTTCTATTTACACGGATATTGTTGCGACCGGCGGGATGAACTTTGCATTGGCAGTTCCGGATCCATCCTTATTGCCTGCCTCAAAAATTAATAAATCGGTAGTCTATGCTTTGCGTAATACAAAGGACCATTGTATAAATTATGAAAATACACAGGGCAATATTGAACTTCGAAAAGAAATAGCGAAACTTGCTTTTAACTGGGGTGGAAAAATTAACCCCGATGAAGTGATTGTAACTTCCGGTTGTCTTGAGGCTATAACCATGTGCTTAAAAGCTGTAACAGATCATGGCGATACGGTTGCGGTAGAATGCCCTACTTATTTTGGTATTTACCAGGCTATAGAAAGTTTAGGATTAAAGGTGATTGAAATATTATCGGATCCGGTAACAGGGATCGACCTGGATAGCCTGCAAAAGGCGATAAAAAAATTTTCAGTAAAAGCTTGTGTAATAACTCCAAACTTTAGCAATCCCTTGGGAAGTTGCATGCCAGATGAAAACAAAAAGAAATTAACAGAGATCATAGCTCAATATAATATTCCATTAATTGAAGATGATATTTATGGTGAACTTTATTTTGGGAAGAACCGGCCAAAGACCTGTAAATATTTCGATAAGAAAGGTTTGGTAATGCATTGCTCATCGCTTTCAAAATCACTTAGCCCGGGCTACCGCATTGGATGGGCAATACCCGGAAAATTTTTTGAAGAGGTAAATCAAATGAAGCGGGTGTATAATATCAGTTGTCCTACTATTACGCAGGCAGCGATGGCGCATTTTTTAAAGAATGGCCGTTATGAATATCATTTAAAAAATCTTCGTAAAGCATTGCACACGCAGAGCCTGAGATATGTGCAGGCAATCATAAAATATTTTCCTGCAGATACAAAAGTTTCAAGGCCTCAAGGTGGGTTTATATTGTGGCTCGAACTCAATAAAAAAGTAAATGCATTCAAGCTTCGTACTGAAGCAATGAAACATAATATTTCTATTGTGCCGGGGAAAATATTTTCATCCAGTAGTAATTATTCAAATTATGTTCGCATCAGTTTTGGCAAACCCTGGAACGATGATGTGGATTATGGGTTGATGTTATTAGGAAAGTTGATAACGAAAATGATCTAATTCCATTTCTCCCCGGGTGAGGCTCCATATCAAAACAAACTTCTGGAACGAATGGTAAAAAATTTGCTCTAAGATTTTTTTGATTTTGTAAATAGTAGTTCAAATATTTAGTGAAAAAGATAGATTCTTCTTTTGTTGAACTGTAAGCCGGAGATCGGTTCCGCCCGGATGAGTTTGAAAACTTCTTTCCATTAAAAAAAACTGTCAGGACGAGATTCTTTTCTTATTAATAACTATCTTTCCTCTCCTTTTTAAATTAAAATAAATTCCATGAAAAAGATTGCTTTAGCCTTTATAAGTTGTATGTGTATTATTGCACTTATGCAATGTAATACAACGACCTCGAAAACCGAAACGAGTGCTGATTCAACCGCGACAAAAACCTCAGATACCACTGCCGCCGATCCAACTGCCGGTTGGAAGATAGGTGTGCAGATGTGGACTTTCAGGATGTTCACCTTTACTGAAGCATTGGATAAAGTTGATAGTGCCGGCGTTAAATATATAGAAGCTTTCTGGGGACAGCCTTTGGGTGGGGGTATGAAGGACAGTTTTGGTATCAGGATGTCGGCTGATAGCCGCGCCAAACTAAAACAACTGCTTCAAACAAAAGGAATCAGCATTGTGGCTATGGGTGTTATTGTACCGGGCACAAAAGATGAATGGCAAAAGGCTTTTGATCTCGCCAAAGAGTTCGGACTCAGTTATATTACTGCGGAGCCACACAAAAATCAATGGGATATGGTTGATAGTATGGCCGGTGCTTATGGCATTAAAGTGGCCATACACGATCATCCGAAACCGAATGTTTACTGGAGCCCCGATTCTGTTCTCGCTGCGGTTAACGGGCATCCAAATATTGGCTCATGTGCAGATGTGGGCCATTGGGCACGCAATGGCTTAAATCCTGTCGACTGTCTTAAAAAACTGGAAGGCCATATTTTTGGGGTGCATTTAAAAGACATCAAAAAATTTAACGACACTAATGCACAGGACACCATAGTAGGCAAAGGTGTGATTGATTTTCCTCCAATATTCCAGGAACTGAAACGTCAGCATTTTAATGGAATGTTTTCAATAGAACATGAATCAAACTGGTATCACAGCGTTCCCGATGTAATAGCCACCGTGCAGTTTTATAACGAGCAGGTAGCAAAGCTTAAACAATAAGAACTTTTTTTTTAAAAGGCCGAACAATGGGCAATGTGCCTGTTCGGCCTTTTTATTTTTATAATAGATTTTTGTGCTTAATTCACTTACTCAATAGATAAGTCCTGATGAAATATGGATGGAAAAATTTCCCGGCAATAATTTTATTAATCTGCATAATACCTGCAAAGGCACAAACGAAAACCGGCATTGATGTATGGATCACCAATCCGGACAAGTCTGCTTTGTTTGCACAACAACAGGTGGCACTCCTCTTTGGTGCATCGGGTAATTACCAGTTAATTACTGTAGATGATAAGCAAACGTACCAGTCTATTGACGGGTTTGGATTTGCATTAACAGGAGGGAGTGCCATGCATATTATAAAGATGAGTGCCGAAAGCCGGGCAAAATTATTGCAGGAGCTATTTGCGACGGATGGAGACAATATCGGTGTAAGTTATTTGCGTCTAAGCATCGGCTCGTCCGATTTAAATGAACACATATTTTCTTATGATGACCTGCCGCAAGGAGAAACTGATGTGGCTATGGAAAAGTTTGATCTTGGCCGGGACCGCCTGGATGTGATACCGGTCCTTAAAGAAATATTAGCTATCAATCCCGCGATAAAAATATTAGGCTCTCCATGGTCTCCACCTGCATGGATGAAAACAAATAATGACACGAGAGGCGGCAGGCTTAAGCCGGAATATTATGCCGCCTATGCAAAGTATTTTGTAAAATACATACAACAAATGAAGGCAGTGGGAATAACCATTGATGCCATCACTGTGCAAAATGAACCCCTTCATCCCGGTAACAATCCAAGCATTTTAATTACAGCCCCGGAGGAGAAGGATTTTGTAAAAAATAATTTAGGTCCGGCTTTTGAAGCTGCCGGTATCCATACAAAAATTCTTATTTACGACCATAATGCAGACAGGCCGGATTATCCCGTTACAATCCTGGATGATCCCAAAGCCGCTAAATATATTGATGGTTCTGCCTTTCATTTATACGGCGGTAAAATAGAAGCATTGACCGATGTTCATAATGCACATCCTGAAAAGAACATTTATTTTACGGAGCAAATGGTGGTTCAGTTTCATGATACCGCTAAAATGAATATAGCATCTCCCGTAAGCCGTATCATTATTGGAGCCACACGTAACTGGTGCCGCAATGTTCTGGAATGGAACCTTGCAGCAGGCCCGGATTTTAAGCCTTACACCGACAGGGGTGGTTGTTCTATGTGCCAGGGCGCCGTAACAATTGACAGCAATTCCGTGACAAAAAATATAGCTTATTATTCTATTGCCCATGTATCTAAATTTATAAGGCCCGGCTCTGTGCGTATCGCATCAAACTATATTGATTCATTGCCTAATGTTGCTTTTACAACACCTGCCGGTAAGAAAGTTTTGATTGTTGTAAATGACAGCAAAAACCCACAATCCTTTACTATCAGGTACAACGGAAAAGATGCGGCGGCAACACTGGAAGGTAAGGCTGTAGGAACATTTGTATGGTAAATAAAACATGCGGCGGCCGGGTTCTATATTACCGTTTATTTATTTAGCAATAAAAAAATTATCATGGAACTAAAAGTATTCTGCATAAAAAAATTTCATTATACACTCCTGTTTTTATTATGTACTTCTTTTTTTGTTGCCACATATGCACAGGGTTTTTTAAAAGCCGATGGAAAAAAAATCGTGAATGCAAAGGGAGAAAATATTTTATTAAGAGGAATGGGCCTTGGAGGATGGATGCTGCAGGAAGGATACATGCTGGGCGTTCACAAGAATGCGCAACAGCATAAAATAAGGGCAGGGATTGAAGAATTAATGGGTCAGCAGGAGACCGCGGAATTTTATGATGCGTGGCTGGATAATTTTATTCGTAAAACAGATATTGACTCGATGAAAGCCTGGGGCTTTAACTCTGTAAGGCTGCCCATGCATTATAATCTTTTCACACTACCGGTTGACCAGGAGCCTGTAGCAGGTCAAAATACATGGATTACAAAAGGCTTTGCAATGACAGATAGCTTGCTGGCGTGGTGTAAAACAAATCATGTGTATCTTATATTGGATCTGCATGCTTCCCCGGGTGGCCAGGGCAATGATTTAAATATTTCTGATCGTGACAGCAGTAAGCCTTCGTTGTGGGATAGCGAATCTAATAAACAAAAAACGATTGCTCTCTGGAAAAAGTTAGCAGAACGTTATAAAAATGAACAATGGATCGCAGGTTACGATATTTTAAACGAGCCAAACTGGGGTTTTACGGATCCTGCGAATGACAGGAACGGTATTAGGGAACCCATGAATACACCTTTGAAGAAATTATTACAGGATATTACAGCCGCCATCAGGGAAGTAGATAAAAATCATATTGTCATAATTGAAGGCAATGGATGGGGAAATAATTACAATGGTATATTGCCCACATGGGACAAAAATATGGTATTGAGTTTTCATAAATACTGGAACTATAACAGACAACAGGATATTCAAAAAATACTCGATGCGCGCAATCAATATAATGTGCCTGTGTGGCTGGGAGAAACCGGTGAGAATTCAAATGTGTGGTACACCGAAGCGATTCGGTTACTGGAGAAAAATAATATAGGGTGGGCGATGTGGCCCTTAAAGAAGATGGGTTCTAATGGTCCGCTGGAAATAAAATCAAATCTTAATTACGATGAGGTAAAGAGTTATTTAAACGGAAATGGCAGAAAACCGAAGGAAAGCAATGTGTACAGCGGATTGCTGGAGGTTGCGGTTTATTCAAGGCTGGAAAATAATATTTTTCACACAGACGTAATTGACGCTTTGTTCCGCCAGCCCTTTTCTGCGGAAGCAATACCTTATCAATCTTACCGGCTAGCCGATAGTTTAATGATACCTGCAGTGAATTATGATTTGGGTAGAAATGGCGTTGCATATTATGATATGGATACTGCAAATTACCGTACATCAGGGTTGAGTAGTGTGGGGAACCGCGGTCATATTTATCGTAACGATGGTGTGGATATTTATAAAGACTCTGTAAAGTACAACAGCTATTATGTGGGTGATATTGAAAATGGCGAATGGCTGCAATACACAATTGATGTGTTGAAAAAAGGAGTGTACGCCTTTACAATTACGGTTGCTCCCGGTAAAGAAGATGGAAATCTATCCATAACCTCCAATGGCAATTCTTTAGCCAAAGAAATTGCTGTTCCAAATGGAGGTGGTACAGGCAAATGGCAAACTATAACTGTGAAAAATATTCACTTATCAGCAGGTGTTAACAGGATACGGATATATGCTGAGAAGGGTGGGTTTAACTTATTTAGCATAGAAATTACGCGGTTTTAAACTGCTTACTTATTAGTAAACTTGGATTATATCCGAAGCCTTCATTTCTTCACACCTGGAACTCCTGGTAAGTTTATCGTAAAGATATTTCTTCACGTATATTCAGAGAAAAGATTTAGAGTATGACCACGGGCATAAACGCTGCATCGTCAAATTAATTTAGTGTTTGGTTAAGATAATCTGTTGTTAAACAAAAATGCAACTTCTTTTTGCACCCTGATTATATTTCTATTTGTATTCTAAAACTTAATTAATATGAGAACAAAAATTTTACTATTATTCGCAGTATTCTTTTGCATAGTGCTTATATCAAATGCCCAGGTTAATACCGGCAGGTATTTATTAGGGGGCAGCTTCAATATGTTCCAGTCAAAAGATAACCACCCTTATAATGATGGGAAAAATAATGGCCTTAATGCAAATATTCAATTCGGCAAAGTTGTAAAAGAAAATACTGTAGTTGGAGTTATCCTGTCCTATAGCTACTATAATTACGATTATACGGCGCCGCATTCCAATGATGGTAAGAATTATGGCGCAGGTATATTTTACAGGAAATATAAAAAACTGGCAAAAGATTTTTATTTCTTTGGAGAAGCAGATGGAGCGTATGCATACAGTGAAAATAATTTCACTCAGTTGAGTGGATATAAATTAAAAACTAATGGTGGAACGCTATCCTTTATCCCCGGTGTATCTTATGCAATATGTAAAAGGATGCAGATTGAATTATCAATGCCAAACATAATATCACTTTCATACACGCATAACAAAACCGATTATACCAGTGATCCCGCGCCACCGCCTCCAACTCAAAAAGGAAATAATTTTACTTTTAATACAAATTTTAATTCCAACTTGTTGTCATCCTTCGGAATCGGCTTCAATTTTTTTTTTAGGTAAATAATTATATTTCAGCATTATTCAATGTTGCAATGAGGTCCCTCTGAATTATTTTTCTATGATTATGCTTTTAAAATTGCCTTATTATTCGTGTTAATTTGTGTAATTCGTGGCTACCTTTTTTGCCACGAATTAGATGAATTTTATTTTTTTGCCTTTTTGTAATTTGAGGCATCAAAATTGTAATTGTTTTTCTTAAATCAACATGATTTTGCACTCGTGCTTTCCAATTTTTTCAGCGATATATTTACACAATAATTTGTCTTAATACAATAAAAATAAAAAAATGACCCAATGAAAGAGAAAGATAAACAATCTAAAAAATATTCTTTTGAAGCCTTTGCCTCAGCGGTAACAAAAGTAACCGGCAGCACGCCTGCATTTATAATTGCATTCTTAATGGTTTTAATATGGGGAGCTACAGGCCCTGTATTTCATTATTCAGAAACCTGGCAAATGATCATCAATACCGGCACTACTATAATTACTTTCCTGATGGTATTCTTAATTCAGAAAGCACAAAACAAAGATTCGCTCGCCATACAATTAAAGCTTAATGAGCTTGTGGCTGCACACGAGTTTGCCAGTAACAGGCTGGTCAATGTAGAAAATATGACCGAAGATGAATTAAAAGTTATTCATAAATATTATTCGAAGCTCAGTGATTTTACCAAAAAGGAAGAAACCATGCAACAATCCCATTCCATTGATGAGGCTCACGAGCACCATGATTTTAAAAAAGAGATGGAGAAAGAGTTAAAAGATAAAATTGAAAAAAGGGATGAGGTAAAGGATGAGATAAAAAGTTAATGCTGAAGGCGATTTTCAAAGTTGTCAGTCACAAAAAAGTAAATGAAATGATCTCAGGAATCTGGCACGGAGATACATCAAAACATAATGCTGATGTATATGAGAATTTACTGAAAGAGGAAATTTTTCCCGGGATCGGGAGCAAGCATGTTAGGGGATACAAAGGAATCCAGCTTCTAAGACGCGAACTGGAATCGGAGGTTGAGTTCACTACAATTATGTGGTTTGATACTATTGAATCCGTGAAGCTATTTGCGGGTGATGATTATGAAACGGCATATGTACCTGCGAAAGCACGTGAGGTTTTGTCAAGGTTTGATACGCAATCGATTCATTGTGAAGTCAGGCGCATTTTGGAGTATAACTCTTAAATTTAGAATGAGGTAGTCCACATTCAATTATGAAAAATTAAAAACATGCTTGCTAATAAAGAATTGAAAGCATTCATTGCGACTGTAAAGCCCGACGAAGCGAGATCATTTTATAAAGACGTTCTCGGGCTGGAACTTTTGTCAGAAGACAATTATGCTTTGGAATTTGATGCAAACGGGACTTTATTAAGAGTAACTATTGTCCCGGATTTCATGCCACAGGGTTTTACCGTGTTGGGCTGGAATGTTACAGATATTGTATCCGTAATCAAATCGTTGAATGAAAAAGGAATTGTTTGCGAAAAGTATCCTTTTCTCGAACAGGACGAATTTGGTGTTTGGATAGCTCCCGGAGGTTCGAAAGTAGCCTGGTTTAAAGACCCGGATGGGAATGTTCTTTCATTGACAGAATGAATAAGCAATCAATGTCCCATATCTATGGGATTCATCTGTTTAACTCTTTGGAAGCTTAACAGGGCTACACCCTGTTTTATTATACCACGCCCTTTCAGGGCTGGAAGAAAATTTCTGCAAAAAATATTTTTCGATCCCTGGCAATGGCTGCTCAACAGCGCTGCACCCTGTTTTAACATATCAACGCCCTTTCAGGGCTGGAAGAAAAATCTTTCAATTCCTGGCTTAAAGACCTTGACGGCAATGTTCTTTCGTTGAGACAATGGATAAGCAATCTGCAATAGACGATTCAGCAATTAAGAAACAATTCATCTTCCGTTCAGCAATCCCGGTTCTTTATAATTTTTTCCTCCATCATCCATCACCAATACCCAATCATTTTCAGTGCCCGTTGTTGGCGAAGTAAAATTCATTTGATCTTTTCTTTCCAGCTTGCCAATTTTTTGTACGCCTGCATCTTTGGGATTGTACCACCATGCAGTTATTTTTTTGCAGGTCATATATCTTGTGTTGACGGTGATTGTTTTACCAACGGGTAAATAAATCATAACATAACTGTTATCAGTTGCCCGAAACGCTTCAATGTGTTCTCCTTTTAAACCCTGGCCTGAAACTATAATAGATGAATCAGGAACCCGGTTGAGCATGGGCCTTGATTCAATTAATTTTTTTAGATAGCCAACCTGGTAAGCGCCTGGCCTGTCAAGAGCTTCTGTCCAGTAGCGTTCAGGAAAGGCAATCTTTTCTTCTCTCTTACTATAAAACTGCCACATGCATTGGTTGCCATAAGTAACACCGCAACCACCGGCAAAAACAGATCGGTAAGTTTGCTTACGTACATCATAAGCTCTGAAATAGCCGTTCTTGTCATTCCAGTTCACGGGGTGATCTTCATAGTTTGGCTCTCCATCCAGGATAGGTTTAGGTGGTTGAATGTTCCTGTCACGTGTTATCCATTCCCACACCTGTATATCATGACGGGCGTGCCCCGACTGAAGCATATTCATATCAAGCCAGTTTTCATTTTTCCAGAAAGCAGTGGAAGAAGATTCACCCCATGGATGATACGTAATAAGACACTGGTGATTGGTTGCATCGGTAATACCATTTGCCATTTGACGCCATACAGGCCTTGTATCTGAGGTATCATTTTTTGCAGGCCTGTCGCCGCCAAGTATCCAGATAATGTTGGGATCATTTTTATATCGGTTGCCCAACCAATAACCATATTTATAAGCATTTATACTATCAAAAATAACAGGGCCAATTCCCCATATTTTAAAAACCTTGTCGCCCCAGGTTGGCAACAGGCCAATAAACATATTTCTTTCCCTGGCCATATGAATGGTGCTGTCAACTACCGCAAAATATTTTTCATTGGGTTGCGTGGGATCGAGGTTTTGTAATGGGACTTCTCCATATTGATTGGGCTTTCTTAAGCCATCAAATTCTGCAAGTGCAACTGCCTGTATAACATTAAAACCTTTAGCAGCCCGGTTATCAAGATAAGTTTTTGTTTCTTCCAATGTAAGGCGGTGGAAAAGCTCCCAGCCCGTGTCACCCAGCCAGAAGAAAGGAGTACCGTCAGTGAACTGAAGGTAATGTCCATCGGGTGTAACTTTTAAACGCCCATGATCCCATAAAGTTTGATTGCGTGCAAGCGTGCATACAAAAGAAAGTAACACAACAAAAAGAAACTTTTTCATAATCTGTAACAATCGAATAATTTTCCGGTTGATTAATAAAGGTGGTCTTTTTCTAAAAACAATTTCACTGCATTTGAAAATTCAGATGTTGCTGACGCATGATTATGATCGCCGGGGACCGTTTCGAAATATGCATTGGGTAATAATTTCGCGAGCTCAGCAGCGGAGCCGTTATCACTATCTTTATCCCCGCAAATAACCAGTACCGGCTGTTTTATTTTGACCAATGCTTCTTTGCTGGTTGATGGCTGTGCTTTCTGCAAATAAGCGAGTGCAAGCTGGTCGAGCCCCTGTTGTTTTACATAATCAACGGCACCTTTTAGTTCGGGAATAGAATCTCCCATCATTGCCCTGTAAAACATTTTTCTTCTCGGCCATTCAGGATTGGTGAAGTCGGTGCCCATTCCACCCAGTACCGCAAGCCCAACCCGTTCATCCAGCACAAGTAACCGGGCTGTAATGATAGAACCCCTTGAATATCCAACAGCACTGTATTGTTTTATTTTTAGCAGATCCATCAGCTTCATAATGTCTTTTGCTTCCGCATCATTTTCGTATGCTGCTGTATCATGTGGCTTACCCGACTTCCCATTACCCCGCATATCGAGAATGATAACTTTATAACCACCATTCAAAAGATCCGCGTATAACTTCGATCTTTTCCATGAATTACTATTTACAATAAACCCATGTACCAGCAGAACCGGTTTTCCTTCCCCACGCACTTCGTAATAAATTTTAGTTCCATCAAAAGAAGAAAAATAATTCGAGTCGGTTGGAAATTTTGAAGAGAGGGAATCTGTTTGTCCTTTTGTATGTTTTATTATGAAGCAGCAGGTAAATAATAATAGCAATCGCATATGTATAAAAATATATGTATGAAGTTATCTGAATTTTTTATGAAGGCCTTATTATTAAGCAGAAAGTATTGTAACAAAAAATGTCTTGCATGAATAAGACCAGTAAAATTTACTGAAATTACAGATATAAAAGTATCGGTATCATGTACCTGGCTTTCATCCACATCGTACAATCAAGCATCGTACAACCCGCTTGCATCTTAGTTTGTAAACCTGTAAAGCAGGAGGCCGTACCCAACTCCTGCGGGGTCAGTTGTCCTGGCAAATTGAAACGCCATGAATTTTCCATCTGTAGAAATAACCGGATTGGATGCTTTGCCACCATCGTAATCATTAAAGTTCGTTAACCGCACAAAATTCTTGCCGGTACCATCCAGCTTCAGTTTCCAGATATCTATATTTCCCGCACCCGGCTCACCACCAAGCCATTCACACTGGCGATCTGCCTCAACACAAGTATACTGCCCGCCAGGAAATATGCCTTCCGCTTCATTATAGGTTCCCGGGGCTTTTGAATAATTCGTAACCTGGTGTGTTTGTAAATCTATTCCCATCACAGAGGCCTGCCGGTTTGGTTCATAGCATACAAAAGTCATCTTTGTATCATTGTCATAAAAGTCCTGAGCCTCAAGAGTACAACTTTGGTCCATACTCTCATACACTGTCTTTTTATTGATGAGATTGGGCGTACCACCGGACAGATCCAGGTCAGCCATTATGATTCGTGAAGTTCCCACGGGAAGATCCGGTGCCTGGACATGCCCCACCGCAAATGCAATTTTCAAACTCTTTTTTGAAACTGCAGCCCCTTCACTCATCTTTTGGTCAAGTTTTACAGGTTTGGATCCGTGTGCCTTACTGAGAAACCAAAGTTCATTATCACGTGACCGGCTAACCGCGATATCTTCGAAATGGTCAGGCCCGATCAGGATATAATCTCCGGTTGAAAGGTGCATTACACGAAGGAATGCCGCAGCAGGAATATTGCAGGTGAGGCATTGAATGCTGCGTGTTTTGAGATCAATGAGCATGGCATCGCCAAAGCTTTTCGACATAAAGGCTACACTTTTGTTATCGGGTGAGAAATCTGCCCGCTCACCAAAACGTGTTAATATTTCGATATTTTTTGGGAGGTTATCCAGCGGGTTGCCTGGTTTTCTTTTATCTGCAAATGGTAACAACAAAATAAGAAATGTAATTAATGATTTCATAATTGTATATGATTTAATACGAAAGAACGCCACGAGGAACCCCAGGGCACTGTCCGTATGGTTATATTAAATGACCAGAATATAAATCTTACAGTAATTCTGTTTTTATCGGATGATTTGATAAAAGTAAGAAATAGTTATAATCATGGTTACAGGAATAACATTGAGCAAATGCCGGGATGTTCATCTATAAAAAACAGGTTCATTTCTTTGCAGGCAACACATGTTCCGGAGATATTTGAAAGGATAAGTTAGAAAACCCAATAATCAAATTACCTTTTCTTAATTTAATGACATTGCCCGGAGCGATGTGGCTTAGTCTTTTTAAGTAAGAAAAAAATTGTATTGCTTGCTACTATTTAAATTCTATTTGTACCTTTAAAATGGTAATAATTTTTTTAAAGTAAAAACTGATTTTATGGCCAACGACATTTATTTTTTATTTCAGGCAGATGATATAAAAATGCTGATCGAAAAAGGAGCAGTTACTATCCGGGCTTCTTCCAAATTAAAACGGGGGGTAATTGATGGTAAATCGGTAGCAATAATGGTTGTTGCTGCAGAAGGGTTTGATGCGGCCAGCAGGCTTGTTGGAACTGCACCGGGATGCCCCTGTCCGCCTTGTACGGCGAAAACTGCGAGCCAATATTAAATAATTATGTTCCGCAATTTTGTTGCAATTCTGCTGGAACCTTTATCTTATGTATTATTTTCTATTGCTTTCCTTTTAAGAATAAGTATTGAAAAGCAGGTTAAGGTAAAGGTTCTTTTTATTTATTATTTGATCGCTGCTGTAGGTTTTAGCTACGCCGGGTGGCTTGTATTTAAGAACCAGAATAATAATTGGATCTATAATCTTTTATACCTGCCGGCAGTTGTTGCCATATGTTATTATTTTCATGAGACCTTTTATAGCCGGACGAATAAAACAATAGTAAAATTTTTCATCGCTCTCAATATTATTTATTTTGTTATAAGAATCATACTATTTGGTGAGTTGGTCAGTATTGACAGTTTTGGCTATTCCCTTTTATCTATATCTGTTTCTTTTCTTTCATTCGTCTATTTCTACCTGCTCCTCAGAAACGTTAACGAATACAAGGTGTGGACTAACTTTGATTTTTGGCTTATTTCTTCCTATTTATTATATTTTTTAGGAAGTTTCTTCATTTTTTTACTGTACTCTAACCTTCCTTACAAAACATATGAACAGAGAATCCTGCTTTCAGTTTTATGGGGTGTACATAATGTATTGCTATTTTTAAGTTCAGTTATAACTTTAGCTAGTAGTTTATGGATAACCTATCGCAACAAGTCATAGTAATTATCATTTCTTCAGTCTTCCTGCTGGTTGTTGCTATTGGCATAATCCTGCTTGTGTTTGTCTATCAAAAAAAGCAACAGTTGTATGTAAGAGAGAAAGAACAACTAAAGGTAGACTTTGAAAAGCAAATCCTGGAGAGCAAACTTGAAATACAGGAGCAAACATTCAAATACATATCCCAGGAGATCCATGACAATATAGGCCAGGTATTGAGTCTTGCCAAACTTACCATAAACACCATGACGGCTAACGATCCTCAAATATTGAATGAAAAAATAGACAGTTCAAAGAAGCTGGTAGGGAAGGCAATTGAGGACCTCAGAAATCTTTCCAGGAATTTAAATACAGATTATATAACTAACCTGGGCTTGAATATCTCGATAGAAAATGAAATTAAAATTCTTAGAAATGCTTCTCAATATGAAATTGAAGTGCTAACAAAAGGTACCGCCTACAGCCTTCAACACCAGCAGGAATTGATCATTTTCAGAATATTCCAGGAAGTTTTACAGAATATTATTAAGCATTCGGGGGCGACGACTATAGCAATTACATTTTATTATAATCCAGGTTGTTTCATTCTGGAAATTTCTGATAATGGAATAGGTTTTGACGTTTTTATATTAAATGAAAGCAGCAAAAACAGTATTGGGATCGGGGTCTTGAATATGCGACACCGGGCAAACCTTGTTTCAGCAGATTTAACTATTGATAGCAAACCGGGAAGTGGCACCATCGTAAAAATTAAATTACCTGTTAATCTGATTTAAAATGAACAATAAAATAAAAGTAGTATTGGTTGATGATCATATCCTTTTGCGCAATGGATTGAGGGGCCTCATTGATAGTTTTGATAATTGTACTGTGTTGTATGAAGCAAATAATGGGAAGGATTTCATTAGCAAACTAAAAGCTGAAGAAACTCCGGATATAGTATTGATGGATATAAATATGCCGGAAATGGATGGTTATGAAACAACTCTCTGGATTAAAGAAAATCATCCTGAAATAAAAGTTTTGGCTTTATCAATGTACGATAATGAAAATGCCATAATAAGGATGTTACGTGCAGGGGTGAAGGGGTACATTTTAAAGGACTGTGATCCATCAGAATTAAAATATGCGATCAATTCTGTAATGACCTCGGGTTTTTACTATACCGAAAATGTAACGGGTAAGTTAATAAGTATTGTAAGCAAAAAAGACAATGATGATGAATTGAATGACCGTGAAATCGCATTTCTGAAATTAGCCTGTTCCGAATTAACGTATAAGGAGATAGCAGATAAAATGTACAAGGGAGTGCGCACTATAGATGGTTATCGTGATGCATTATTTGAGAAACTGAATGTAAAAACACGGGTTGGATTGGTACTCTATGCAATTAAGAACGGGATTGTGAGTTTGTAGTAATTGGTCATTGGGTTATTAGTCATTGAGTTATTAGGTCATTAGGCCGTTGGTCACCGGGTCATTAGTCATTGGTTATTACAATTAGTTATCGTCAGCTTCTTTACAATTTTGTTGTTAAGAATTATCAAACAGTTGGTTTACCCGGTTTTTATTCAATAACGTGATGCTTAAGTAATGCTGCTGTAGTGTATGCAATACTGGCGGTATACACCCGCACGCGAACATCGTTCCCCCATATAAAGCTTTGCATGTCTTTAACCTTAATAGAAAACAAATCCTTAATAATTCAAAGCCTTATTGCCTTATTCTAAATAAAATGAAGGTAGAAACAAATCCATTTAATAAGGTAGCAATAACTTATGTTCACTTTTTTACTAAGGTTGAAAGACTTGCCTGTCGGCGGTGAGGTGAGGGAAATAAGTTTTAAATATTTATAATTGTAAAATCATTTTGGCGATTTAAAGAACGATTTTCGATGAAATCGTTTGAATCCTGAATCATTTAAAATTCCTCATCCAACAATCATTTCAAAGAATTTATAAATATTTTCCCAGGCCGGTAGAGTCACTGGTGAAGTAATTATTTAATTATGCAATAGTATTTATTTTGGAATCGGGATATTTCTTCAACAACTTAGCCGCTATAAATAGTTTTTAAGTCCCATGGGGATGTAATATAAAGAAGGTATAGAATTATATCACGTCCCTGCGGGACTTTGCGTAGCACATTTCATTACTGCTACCGATATTTTGTCCCTAACGGGACAGGCAGTATAAATAAAATAGTCAGACTGATAATTGATTATTGAATCTCTCTTCTTTTAAAAGGAAATGTGGCAAAATTAAATTTTCAATACACTAATCATTGGGTCATTGTTATTTGTAAATCATTACTCACATCGAAGATTGAAGTCCCGCTTTAATATTTCAAACGTTACGACAATACAAGACGCCACGCGCGGCGTTTTTAAAACAGGGTAAATTATTGCCACCGCAGAGACGCCATGCATAGCGTCTCTACCCACACGATCCTACGAATACCATGCATGGTGTCCCTGCCATAAAATCAGAGACGCCAAGCGTGGTGTCTCTAAAACCGGGTAAATTTTTTCTCACCGTAGAGACTCCATGCATGGCGTCTCTACCCACCCGATATTACAGACGCCATGCATGGCGTCTCTACCCACCCGATATTACAGACGCTATGCATGGCGTCTCTACCCACCCGATATTACAGACGCCATGCATGGCGTCTCTAC
>JBDTZL010000047.1:0-11408 GCA_040005125.1 Ginsengibacter sp. | reverse complement strand
CTGTTTATATTAAATGTGGCTTTAAAAAGATAGCCATTGCCAGATGCCTCAGCGGTAAATGGAAATGAAATGTCTTTTGTTTGGTCCTTAATTGTCAGTTTTCCGAAGATCAACAGAATCCCGCTTTTTGAAGAAGGTGTTACTTTAGTTGACACAAAAAGAATACGCGGATATTTTTTTACATCAAAATAGGTATCCTTCCTTAAATGATCATCCCGCATACCATTATCAGTGTTTACGGTATTGGCATCAATACTTACATTAAAATAAGTATGCGCAATATCGCCCGGGTCAAATTGGATAGTTCCCTCCAATCCCGTAAATGAACCATTGACGTTGAACCCAAAATTTTTGATTTTAAATTGTACGGACGATCCCTGGCTTACAGGTTTTAATTGCGCAAAGGCAACATTTGCCGTTATCAGAACTGATAAAAATAATATAAGGTTTTTCATAAGATATTTTTAATTCAGAGGGTACTGAACCATATATGAAGCTGGGGTCGTGTCACACATAAATTGGCCAATAGCCCACAAAGGCTCATAGAACGCAAAGGGCACTAAAAAAAGCAGCTTTGTGTTCTTTGAGCCTTTGTGGGAAAGATATAGTAGCAAAAGATTGTTGACAGGGCAATGGTCTGTTTGTGTTTTTATTTATTTTCTGTCGTTTCCATTAATGGTGTATCTGTTATGGCAAGCGTGTGTGCATGTTCAACATAATTTACGCTGGTAAGCCCTAATAAGCTCCGAAGTTTTTCTGCAGGCACTTTCATCGGGCCGGGAGCAGGAGCTGTACCCGGCTGCGGTTGTGGAAATGCAGTTGACATAGCAGTGTGGAATGTAATGTTACCTTCTACCTTCTGTATGTTTTGGTGTATATGTCCATTGAGAACTGATACCGATCCAAATCGTTTAAGATAGGAAATTGCGATGGCGCTGTCACTGGTACCCCAATTCCATTGCGGGTAAACGGTCCATAGCGGAATATGTGCAAATATAACAATGGGTGTACTGCTTGAAAGGCCCTTCAGATCCTTTTCAAGCCAGGTAAGTTGTTCATTGCCGAGCAAACCCAGGCCACCTTCGAGAAGGTTTACAACATTCACGAGCCCAATGAAATGCACACCCTTTGAATCAAAACTGTACCAGCCATCTCCTTTTGTTCCCTTCCCATAACGCTCAAGATATTGCTTCCCGTTATCGTTCAGAACGTCATGCTCGCCTGGTACATAGAATACTTTTTCACTCTTCGCGCTTTTCAAAAGCTGGTCAAGCGTGTCAAATTCTTCCGGCTGGGAAAGATGAGAAAGATCACCGGTATGTAATATAAAAGAGGGTGTAACCGGCATGGCATTTATTTTTGCAATGGCAGCCCGGAGCGTTCCCACAACATCAGGATTCGCGGGCTTGTTGAAACCAATATGGCTATCACTTATTTGCACGAAGCTGAAATCTGATTTTGGGACGATTAACCCTTTTTTAAGTGCGCCGGTATTCTTATCAATAAGCTGGCTCATTCCAAAAGATTTCATTATTCCACCACTCATCATCCACAGAACCCCGGTTCCGGCCCATGCCATACATTTAAGGAACCCTGCCCTGTCAATGCCATCATTATTTTCATCTTGCTTAATTAAATCGTTGTCTTCCATAATTTTATTTTTTTTTGTTATTGATTATTTTACAGCAAAAGAAAAAGAAGTGGGATTTACTAAAAAAACTTTTACATTAAGCATGGCAACTTCTTGATTAAATCCCCTGTTTTGGATAATCAAGAATTTCTCATAGGTCATGTAAATACTTTGCTACAACATGATTAGTTTTCTAATTTTATTATCAAATAGGAGATAAATAATCAATGAATAAGAATCAACTGTGGACGCATATTGCTATATGGACCGGGTTATACATTTTCTGGATCCTGATTTTTCAAAATCATGCATTTGTCTTTACGAGAACATTGACAGTCGAATTTTGCTATTTATTTTTTATTGCGGGCAATTATTATTTTAATATTCACTATACAGTGCCCCGGCTTTTGTATCAAAAAAAATATGTTTCTTTTAGTTTAATGCTGCTGGGGGGCATAGTCGCCGGGGCATTATTGAGGGTGCCATTGGCGATGTATCTTAACCAACATCTTTTCCTGGTTGACCAGCCCCAGCCAGCATCGGCCAAATTATTCTTAAATTCCCTGCTTAATATTTTCGTATGGGTAATTTGTATTGTTGCCGCCAAATTAATTATTGATAAAATACGGTTTCAGAAATATATAGACGAAATCGAAAAAGAGAAAACAAAAAATGAACTGGATTTTTTGAAAGCACAATTCAATCCTCATTTCCTTTTCAATTCCATTAATTCCATTTATGGCCACATTGAAAAAGGAAATTCTTCAGCAAGAAAAATGCTGCTCACCTTTTCGGAAATGTTGCGGTACCAGTTATATGAATGTAATATTGAAAAGATACCTATTGAAAAAGAAATCAATTATATAAGGAACTATGTTGCATTGCAGCAGGTGAGAAAAGAAGAAAGCCTTGTTGTTAAACTAAACATTTACGATAATGTAAAAGGCTTCACAATAGCTCCCCTGCTTTTTATTGCGTTTATTGAAAACGCTTTTAAATATGTTAGCAATAACGATCTGAAAGAAAACAGGGTAGAAATTTTATTATGCAGTTTTGAAAACAGTCTACTTTTCAAAATTTTTAATACAAAGGAAACCTATCACATTACCGACACAAAAAACCGGGGTATTGGTATCGCAAATGTGAAACGAAGACTGGAATTATTATATCCCGGCAAATACAATTTGAACATTGTTAACCGGGATAGCGATTACCAGGTAACACTAAAACTTCAGATAGATGAAACTTAAATGTATTATAGTGGATGATGAGCCCGTAGCCCGTAAAGTGCTGCAGGAATATATTGAAGATATTGATTTTCTTGAGCTGGCAGGTAATGCTGAAAATCCTCTTAAAGCCAACGCAATATTGAACAATGAACCGGTGGACCTGATGTTCCTGGATATTAATATGCCTAAGTTAAGCGGCATCGAATTTTTAAGAACGTCGGTGAACCTGCCCATGGTGGTAATGACCACCGCATATGCCGAATATGCGATCGATGGGTTTGAACTGGATGTGATTGATTATTTAGTAAAGCCTTTTTCGTTTGAGCGGTTTCTTAAAGCCTGTAACAAGGCAAAAGATTATTATGACCTTAAGAGTAAACCCGCTCCTGTTAATAAAGAACATTGCGACTATTTCTTTGTAAAATGCGACAGCAGGATAGAAAAAATATTTTATAACGAATTACTATACGTTGAGGCGATGCTTAATTATGTAATTCTGCATACTGAGACAAAGAAGAGAATTGTATACCTTACCATAAAAGGCATTATTGAACAATTGCCCGCTGATATTTTTTTAAAGGTGCACAAATCCTTTATTGTAAATATGAAAAAGATCAGGAGCATCGAAGGAAATGAAATTAGTGTTGGCAATGCAAAAGTTGCTATCAGTCAGAATTTTTATGAAAAGGTAATGAAAGAAATTCTTAAGGATCGAATGATTAAGAGATAATCTTTGTCCTTTGTCAGTCTTTCCGGTAATTAAATCAAATATTGGTTTCCTTCCGGGAACAATTTTAAAAAATCAAAAATCCGGCTATTAAAACCCTTTCCAAAAGCAATACTGAAAGGCCTTTATCATTTATGAAACCAGCAAATTGATTTTTCTTACCCCTATCGATATCTTATAAAGCACTCATATCTTGTTTAAACAGAAAACACTTTATGGCAAACATACTCGAGACTATTACAGGTCTGTTAAAAACAAGTATAGAGGGAGATCCACCGCCGCCCCAAATATTACTGGATATAAACAACCAGGTAGATGAGTTAATGGCAGTAAGTGTTGACCTGGGCGGTGATGGAATTAACAGGTAGCTCTCTAAACTGCACGAAATTTCCAACAACACCCGTCTGCATGAAACTCTTCTTGTACGTGCATTCAAGTGCATTTTAGGCCCGCCAGTTGTACCCGATATGCCTTTAGTATTTGCGACCCGGTATGATTTAATGAATACGGCAAACTCACTTCATAACCCTTCCGGTTTCGCCGCATTTGCCCAACATATTTTTAATCGTGCAGATACACGTTTTGGTGACGCATGTCGGAATTTGTAATAGTTTTTAATGCAACATACTTTAAGGGCTTGATTTCGGAAAGATCGTTAAAGAATATCTCAAACGCCTAAGTGCCTATTATCTTTATAGCTTGTGTCAAAAGCTGCTGCATGGAAGAACCCCGGTGAAAGGACCGGCCACACCAAAACTTAATCACCACCCGTTTAAGTGTGATCATTGCTAATGGCTTTTAAAGATTATTTTCATTTGGCAACCATTGCCGGGAGGACATCTAATTTCGATTACGCCATCATATATTTCAGCCCTGTGCTTTATATTTTTTAGTCCTATACCCTTTCTTTTTGCAGAAGTATCAAAGCCTTTGCCGTTATCTTTGATGATGAGCATTAAATCATTCACTTCTTTTTTTAATTCTATTTCAATTTCAGAAGCCTCTGCATGCTTTAAAATATTACTCACCTGTTCCTGGATAATTCTATATATAACCAGTCTTAATCCGGCTTCACTTTCTTCTTCATAGTAAGTGGAATAATTGAAAGCGATCTTCATATCTTTTACGATAGATATATTGCTTATCAATTCTTCAATGGAATCAACAAGCCCCAAAGTCTTGTCAAGCCCAGGTCCAACTAAAGCATGTGACAATTTCCTGATCTCCTCTATTGCAGTAGCTATGTATTCCTGGCTTTTTAAAATAAAGGGCGTGTAGTCCGGTTCCGAAAGGCTATGATTAAGATATAATTTGGAAGCTGCCAATAGCTGGTTTACATTATCATGTAATTCTTCTCCTATCCCCGCTCTTTCTTTTTCCTGGGCGTTTACCACTGCTTTCGTAATTTCCCTTTGCTTGTTCATTTGCTCTTCCAACAATTGTTGCTGTAGTATTTTTTTCTCTGTAATATTCGAAACCATTGCCAGCACACCTTTATAATTTCCATCATCATCAAAAACGGGGTTTGCAGACAGAGTAGTCCAGATAAGCTTTCCGCTTTTCTTAATAAAACGAAAATCAATACTTTCAACCATACCGACCTTTCCCCTTTCAAGTGATTTTAATGCTTCTTTCCTGTCGGCATCATCTATCAAATAATAAATATCCTTACCCATCATTTCTTCGCGTGAATATTGAAAGATCTCACACACTTTTTTGTTCACAAAGGTTGTTCTGCGATTTTCGTCGATTAACCAGATGCCTTCCTGGGCGGTTTCAACGATCTGGCGGTAACGTTCTTCACTGTGTCTGAGATTATCTTCAGATTCTTTACGTTCTGTAATATCCTGTACCAACGACATGATGGTGATTACTTTCCCGTCTTTATCTTTTAACACAGAGTTAAACCAGTCGCACCAGATTACCTTACCATCTTTAGTATAATTCCGGTTTTGTATATTGTTTCTTTCCACTTTTCCACTTAGCAATTGTTTAAATAATTTCAATAACCGTGGCTGGTCCTCTTCATAAATCTCGGCAAATGCGTTTCTTTTGCTTTCAATAAATTCCTGCAAGGTCCAACCAAAAATCTCTTCTGCCCTTTTCGATAATGACCTGATATGAAGTTTGTCATCCCATTCAATAAAACCGAGCGGCGTATTTTCTATGTGAAACAATAATTTCTCATAAGCAGATTGAAAAAGACCGGCTTGCTTCAATGCCAATTCCACCAGGTCATCTTTAATTTTTTTTTGACTCGAAATATCTCTCGTAACTTTTGCGTAGCCTGTTAGCTGGTGCTCTTTATTATAAATGGCAGTCAAAATAACATCGGCCCAAAACACAGTTCCGTCTTTTCTTACCCGCCAACCTTCATCCTCAAATGATCCCAGTTCTTTTGCTATTTGCAGGTTTTGAGCAACCAATCCTTTTTCAATATCTTCCTGGATATAAAAAACTGAAACGTGTTTTCCGATGATCTCATCCGCATCATATCCTTTGATATGTTTGGCTCCTTCATTCCATGTTTTTATCACTCCCTCCGCGTCGATCATGAATATTGCATAATCCTTTACGCTGTCGACCAAAATGCGAAACTCCTCATCCCTGTATAAAACAATAAGAGGGAGAGGAGGATCAGAATTTGTTCCTGTATTCATCAGGAATTGCATTTTTAAGAAGACAAAGATAATATACTAAATACCATATTGGCAAAACATGAAGATGAGTTAATGAATTTCACAAAAAGAGGTCAGTATGATTTATATAGTTAATAAGCGAAGCTGTATTTTTTAGTTTCAGCTTTTTAAGGATATTGCGGCGGTGAACTTCGGCTGTTCGTACGGAAATGTGGAGACTGGCCGCTATTTCTTTTGAAGAATAACCCTCTTTGAGAAGCCGGACGATCTCAATTTCGCGTAAGGATAGATCCTGTGCATCATGGAATGTGATTTCATCATTCAACATCTGGGCGGATATTATATCTTTTATTTCTGAACATACGTATTTTTTACCAATCATTACCTCGTTAATCGCTTCAAGGATCTCCTGGCTCGATGAATTTTTAGTTACATAACCCTTCGCTCCCAACTGTAGCATTTTTTTTGCATAAACAGGGTTCGTATGTGATGATATCGCTATGATTTTTGTGCCGGGGATAAATTTACGTATCAGGGGAACCGCATCCATCCCTGAAGCGGGAGGTAAATTAATATCCAATAAAACAATATCCGGCCTTTTTATTTTGATCAGTTCTATGGCTTCATTGAACTCACCACTTTCTCCTACAATTTCTATTTCCTGGTTACCTGCAAATATTCGCCGCCACATTTCCCTCAATAATTTGTGATCATCTACTATTACAAGCGTGATTTTTTTCATACCGTTGTTTCTACAAAGCATTTCTTGCAAGGAACAAAAATATCTTCCATAATAAGTAAAACTAATATATAACCTACCTGTTATTACTTAGATATTTTTATTCATGCCCTGATGATAACAGAATGACATAAATCTACTGTAAATTTAGCTCGATTCCAACCTATGAAAAATAATTTACCCAATATTGCTGTAATCTTTACATTATTATGTTTCCCGAATGTAAATTTTGCCCAGGCGCCAAATTTGGGTACCGTTGCCAATTTTGTCCTCTTTTCTGTTACCGGAGCTATCGGTAACACCGGAGTTTCGTATATCACGGGCAATGTGGGGACAAATACGGGTGCTATAACCTCATTCAGTAATGTGGACGGAGTGATGCACAGTCCCGATGGGGCGACAGCTGTCTGTGCGGCCGATTTGCTCAGTGCCTATGCCCAGTTGAATACCGCGGCACCAACATCAACTCACTCAGTGCTGTTGGGAAGTGGAGAAACGCTTCATGCCGGTGTTTATTCAATACCAGCCGCTGCATCTGTGAACAATACCCTTACGCTAGATGCACAGGGAAATGAGAATGCTGTATTTATTTTCCAGATTGGAGGTGCATTTTCATCGGGTGCTTCTGCTCAAATCAATTTGATCAATTGTGCAAAGGCATCTAATGTATTCTGGAAAATAGAAGGTGCTGTAAGTTTGGCGGCCGGGACTATTATGAAGGGAACTATCATCGCCAACAATGCTGCAATAAGCCTGGGCGCAGGCGTTATACTTGAAGGAAGGGCTCTTTCCACTACAGGAGCTGTTGCCGTTTTTGGTATTTTGGCATATATCCCCATTGAAAGCCCTTTTCTTACAGGGCACGCTCCTCCTGGCCTTGCCTCCACAGCTTGCTATGCATTATTTTCAGCAAACGGATTGGTTATAAACACTGGTATTAGTGCTGTTATGGGAGATATTGGAACGAATTCAGGTACCGCTTCCGGCTACAATTCTTTGAACGTAACCGGTACCATACATCCCGGCCCTGATGTTTCTACAGGAGTATGCGCAGCCGACTTGCTTAATGTCTACAATTATCTCGACACAATACCTTATGATATTGAACTGTTATATCCTGCACAGTTTGGAAACAGCCTTGTTCTTACCCCACATACTTATCTTATGAGTGGGGCCGTAACATTTACAGACACGCTTTTCCTAAACGCTGAAGGTAATGCCAATGCGGTATTTGTCATAAAGACAAACGGTCCGATTTCAACAGGAGCCAATGCAAAAGTGGTATTAACCAATGGGGCTCAGGCAAGAAATGTATTTTGGAAAGTTGAAGGCGCTGTTACTTTAGGTGTTAATTCAGATTTCAAAGGAACGATTGTTTGCAACAACGGCGCAATCGTCCTTAACGCGGGAACTACACTTGAAGGAAGAGCATTTACAACGACCGGGGCTTTAACTACCAGCTCAATAATTCTTACCGCAGTGCCTGCTGCAAGTATTTCTTATGCCCGTTACACCTATTGTTCAAATGGGGGGACGGCCTCTGTAACTGTTTCAGGAAGCCCAGGCGGAATTTATTCATCGTCAACCGGGCTTGTTATTGATTCTGCTACAGGAACAGTTAACCTGGCTCAAAGCGTTCCTGGAGCGTATACGGTAACTTACTCGGTGGCGGCTGCAGGTGGTTGTTCAGCATCTTATACAACAGCAGGTATTACAATTGCTGCTCCGCCATCGGCAACTATATCATATCCGGGAAGCCCCTTTTGTTCCAATACAGGTATCGCTGCTGTGACATTTGCTGGCACTACAGGAGGAACTTATTCTTCATTGCCTTCAGGTGCTTCAGTAAATCCAGTTACCGGGGCAGTTGATTTGTCTGCAACTGCCCCCGGCAGGTACAACATTACTTATACCATTACCAGGTGTTCCGGTGCATGTGGTGATACTGATTATACAGTCAATAGAGAGATCATAATAAATCCAAATACATGGACTGGTGGAATAAGTTCGAACTGGTATACTCCAGGCAACTGGGCAGCAAATGCCTTGCCCGTAATTGCCTGCCCCGATGTTACTATTCCTGCAGGCGTTCCTTATCAGCCCGTACTTAATTCCGGAGTTTTTGCAATCGGGAATTTATTTATTAAGAGCGGGGCGACATTAACCATTGATAATGCCACATTGCAAATCGCCGGTACTATAAATAACTCCGGAACATTTACTGTGTATGACGGATCTGTAGAAATGAATGGTACACAGACCCAGACGATACCTGCTAATGCATTTCAAAATAATGCGCTGAATAATTTAATTGTAAGCAACAGCAGTACTGATGGACTATTTCTTAGGGGCGATTTGGATATTTATGGTTCCTTGACTTTTACCGGCACGGATGTAAAATTGACGACAAATGATTCTCTTACTTTAAAATCTACTGCTACCAATACCGCATCGATAGGTAATATGACAGGCAACAGTATTACCGGGAATGTAACCGTTGAGCGATATATTTTTGCCCGTAAGGCATGGTACTTTTTATCTGTACCAACCAATACTATACAAACTGTAAAACAAAGCTGGCAGGAAGGGGCAGTGAGTACGGAGTCAGATCCTGCACCTGGCTATGGCATACAAATCACGGGCCCCGGTGATACTGCCGCCGGTTTTGATCTTTACTCATCAACGCCTTCGATGAAAACTTACAATTCTGCAACAAATACGTGGGTAGGTATTCCTAACACGAATACTGCCACTATTAGAACCAGCGAAGGCTATATGACTTTTATAAGAGGAGGCAGAACTGCCAATACCTTCAATTCGCTTCCCACACAAACAGTTGTGCGTACCAAAGGAAATTTGTACACCGGCGACCAGGTTCCTGTTACTATCAGTTCCGGAAAATTTGGTGCTATCGGCAATCCCTATGCTTCTGCAGTTGATATGCGTTACATTACTAAAACAGGGACCAGGGACTTTTTCTATATATGGGATCCCAACCTGGGGGGCGCTTATGGCCTTGGAGGCTACCAGACCTTCTCTAATAATGGAAGTGATTATGTAATTACTCCGGGAATGGGAAGCTACGGAGCCAGCGGTAGTGTGAACAATAACATACAAAGTGGACAGGCCTTTCTTGTACAGGCCGCTTTGGGTGGCGGCAGCGTCACATTTACAGAGGAAGCCAAACCGGGTGATCCGGGCGTGATTTCTATTGCCGCGGGTTTATTGCAGCCACAATTGCGTACAGATTTGTATGGGGTAAATACAGACAGCAGCATTTATATCGCCGACGGAATACTGAATAATTATGGGGGTGATTATAGCAACAGTGTGGATGATATGGATGCCATCAAATTAGTGAACCCGGGAGAAAATCTGTCTATAAAAACCAATAACCAGTTGTTAGCGATAGAAAGGAGACAGGGCATTACAGGGCAGGATACAATTATGCTTAACCTTACCAATACCAAATTACAGCGATACCGCTTTAAGTTTGTAGCCGGCGGGCTTGACCCGGGAAGCTTTACAGGTTACCTGGAGGACGGCTACCTGCACACCAGGACGTTGCTTAACCTCGATGGTACAACAACAGCAGACTTTTCTATTGTTAACATTGCGGGTTCTTATGCGCCAGATCGTTTCCGGATAGTGTTTACACCTGCCATCGTATTGCCGTTAAGCTTTATATATGTGAAGGCTTACCAGGAAAGTGACGGCATAGCTGTAGAATGGAAGGTGGAAAATGAAAGCAACATGAAGCAATATGAGGTGGAAAAATCTTTAGATGGTAATCATTATGAAAAGTCCGGCGCCGTTGCACCTGGTAATTCAACTGTAAACAATTACAGCTGGCTGGATACGCAGGCTATTGCAGGGTATAATTACTACCGTATAAAAAGCGTCAGTATTAATGGCGAAATAAAATACAGTGCGGTGGTGAAAGTGGCAATTACGAAAATAAAAGGTTCTCCGTCTATTGCTGTTTATCCCAACCCTGAAACAGGCAATAGGATCTCAGTTCTGTTCGTTAATATCGGGAAAGGAACTTATACCCTGCAATTATTTAATGCGGCACTACAGCTCGTAGGTATTAAAACAATCCTGCATACCGCTACGGCTTCTTCAGAGTCTTTCGAAATAAAGGGTAAGCTTGCTAAGGGGATGTATGATTTAAAGCTGGCAGGCCAGGGAATTGAGCTAACCGTGCCTTTGATAAAGAGATAGCATTTTTGAATGATAAAATTACAATCGTGGCTTTAGTAAGGTTACAATAATTAAAGACAGTTCTGTTGGAAAAAAATATGGATAAAATGAAAAAATCAAATGAATTAATTATTGCCGAGAATAACATCGCCTTTCAAAACGAGGAGAAAGAAAAACGGGCAGCAGAGTTGGTCATTGCCAACAAGGAACTTTACTTTCAAAACGGGGAAAAAGAAAAACG
>JBDTZL010000075.1:0-11426 GCA_040005125.1 Ginsengibacter sp. | reverse complement strand
TGCCAACAAGGAACTTGTCTTTCAAAACAAGGAAAAAGTGAAACGTGCGGCAGAGTTAATTATTGCCAACAAGGAACTTGTCTTTCAAAACAAGGAAAAAGTGAAACGTGCGGCAGAGCTATTCATTGCTAACAAAGAACTTGCCTTTCAAAATCAGGAGAAAGAAAAGCGGGCAGCAGAGTTGATCATTGCTAACAAGGAACTTGCTTTTCAAAATGAAGAAAAAGAAAAACGGGCAAAAGAGCTTATAATTATCAACAGAAAACTTTCCTGGCAAAGTGAACACCTTGAAACAGGTGTATTATCAAATAAAATAAAGCATTCTTTCCGGCAAAAATTAAAAAGGCCTTCCTTCAGGGAATTGTTGATAATAGGATTAATAACAGTTGTTCTTATTATTTTAGGATTAACTGTTGATTGGACAGAAGCTTTGGTGAATTTTTTATATCGTTACCAGGATACTCCTTTAGATGATATTTTTGTGTCAATCAGCGCGCTATCCTATTTTTTAATTATCTATATTATCCGGAGAAATAATGAAAAAATAAAATTAATCCGGGTTAAGGAGAAAGCAGAAGCAGCGCTAAGAGAATCAGAAAGAATATTAGCAGAATTAGGTGGGTTCAATCAAAAGCTTATAGACGTATCATCTATGGGAATTGGTTCTTACGATGAGGTATCGGGAAAATGTCTATCTGCAAATCCCGCTTTGGCAAAAATTTTAGGTGGCTCGAATGAAGAAATTTTGAAGCAGAATTTCAGACAGCTCAAATCATGGAAAGAAACAAGTTTGCTGAGAGATGCAGAGGACACAT
The DNA here is from genome assembly GCA_040005125.1 of Ginsengibacter sp. Lineage (GTDB taxonomy): Bacteria > Bacteroidota > Bacteroidia > Chitinophagales > Chitinophagaceae > Ginsengibacter. Next base: position 10,611 of record JBDTZL010000075.1, on the reverse strand, counting down.
TGTTGAATGGAAAAGTGAACAGCAATGAAATTCTTATTAGTACAAGTTTCAATACCGAAGTATGGATTGATTACAGGTTTATAAAATTCTTCAGTAAGCATCAACCCCATCTTTTGTTGATGGTGAATGATATTTCGGTACGCAAAAAAGCGGAACAATTGCTTCTCAGCTCTCAAGCCAGCTTAAAAGCTATTATTGAGAATTCAGATGCTTCCATTTATTCTCTCGACAGAGATTTCCGGTACATCACTTTTAATCATCTGCTCCAAAATTCCATGAAACAAATTTATGGCCTGGACATAAAACGGGGCGATAATGTTTATGACTTTCTTGAAAAATTAAACCCTGAAGAGGCCCGGGAATGGCAGGCAGTATATTCTAAAGCGCTGGAAGGAGAAAACGTAAAATTTGAAAAGGAATTCAACTTTAATAATATGTATAGTTGTATCAGCTTTTCCATTCATCCCATTTGGGAACATCAACATGTGATCGGGCTCTCTTGTTTTACGCTTGACATTACCAAACAAAAACAAGCCGAAGCTATACACAAGCAAAGTGAATTGCGTTACAGAGAATTTTTCGAAACAGCACCTGAAGTTATTGTTGTTATAGATACACAGACCCGCAATTTTGTTGATTACAACAATAATGCTTTGAAGTTTCTTAAGTGCACGGGTGAGGAATTGCTTCAAAAATCTCCGCCGGATGTGAGCAGTCCTCTGCAGCCTGATGGAAAAACAGCAATTGAAAAAGCAGGCGAGATGATTCAGTTAGCACTGCAAAGTGAAAACCCGATTTTCGAATGGGTTGTGCGGGATTCAGAAGGTAAGGATACTTTTTGTGAAGTACGCCTCACGTTACTCACTAACTACGATCATCAGTTAATCCGATGCAGTGTGATTGATATTACAAAGCGTAAAGAAGAAGACGAAAAGCTATTACAAAGCGAATTTCGTTACAGGCAGATTGTGGAAACAGCACAGGAAGGTATCTGGTTGGTGAATGAATACAACAAGACAAACTTTGTGAACAAAAAAATGTGTGAAATATTAGAATATTCATTCGAAGAAATGATGGATAAAGAAAATATTTATTTCATGGATGATGCAGGAAAGAACTCTGCATCAGTATCCGTCGAAAGTAGAAATAAGCGTATTGAAGAAAATGCCGATCAGCGTTATATCACAAAAAGCGGAAAGCATATCTGGACCAATGTATCTGCAAACCCGGTTTTAGATAAAAATGGAAATTATAAAGGTGCATTGAGAATGGTTACCAATATTACAGAGAAAAAGAAATTAGAAGAAGAACGATTAAAAATGACCGCCGAGATCATTCAGCGTAATAAAGACCTTGAACAATTTTCTTATATCATTTCTCACAACCTGCGGGCACCGGTAGCCAACATTCTTGGTCTTTCGTCCATGCTTCAGAGGGATAACTTAGAGGATAATTTAAAAAATGAAATTAATTGTGGACTGTCTGCTTCCGTCAATAAACTGGACGAGGTAATCCGGGATCTGAATAATATTTTGAAGGTCAGGCAGGAAGTAAATGAAAATAAACAATTAGTAATCTTCTCCGCACTTGCTAATGATATCCGTTTAAGTATTGAAAGTATGATTGTGAACGAGAAGGCATCTATCGTTTGCGACTTTTCGGAGGTAGATGAAATGCTTACAATAAAAAGCTATTTGTACAGTATATTCTACAATCTTATTTCCAATAGTTTAAAATATAAACAGCCTGGCATTTCCCCGGTAATAGAAATCAAAAGCAAAAAACTAAACGATAAGATTATTTTGTTTTTCAAAGATAACGGGCTTGGCATTGATCTGCAAAAACGAGGTAACCAGGTGTTCGGCTTATACAAACGCTTTCATACCGACCACGCGGAAGGAAAGGGAATGGGATTGTATATGGTGAAAACACAGGTGGAATCGATTGGCGGGAAAATCAGTATCACGAGTGAAATAAACAAAGGAACAGAATTTAAAATTGAATTTGAAACTAAACAATCCTAATCATGAAAATACCCGTCCGTTTTATTGTTATTGATGATGACCAGATCAATAATTTGTATTGCAGGATTATCATTAAGCAGGCAGCAGGTGAATTAGAAATTAAAACCTTCGATATTCCTGAAAAGGGATTTGAATACATCACAAAGGAATATTCAAACAATAAAAATCCTACGGTTTTATTCCTTGATATCAATATGCCTACATGGTCGGGCTGGGACTTCCTCGACAACTTTGAAAAGCTTGACGAAAACATAAAGAAGCAAATTAAAATTTATATACTGTCTTCATCCGTTGACCCTGCTGATCACCAACAGGCCATGGATAATAAATATGTTGTGGGGTATATTGAAAAGCCCTTGTCGGAATTAACTGTGCTTGCTATATTAGAGGAGCAGGAAGAGATAGTTTAAAAAAAAATAGAAGGGCCCTTTTCCGGAAAATCATTTAAAAAAAACTCTCACCTGCAGGGCCGGGCACATAAAAAACCTAAAAATAATTTATGTAATTCTGCAGATTGAGACCAGGAAGAGAATTGCATAATTTTATTTAATGATCATCTGCTCTCAGAGCTCCAGGATCTGGCGGATCATTTGGTTACTAAACCCCCATTCATTATCGTACCACGCCATTACTTTAACCAAATCTCCATCCACAACCCTGGTCATCTCCAGGTCAACGATCGTAGCAAACGGGCTTTGGATAATATCTGTGGAGACCAATGGTTCATTGGAAACAGATAAAACCAATTTGTACCTGTCTGTAGCTGCCTCTTCTTTTAGAATAGCATTAATTTCTTCGGGGGAAGTATTTCTCGCAGCAATAAAAGTTATGTCTGAAATGGACCCTACAGGAACCGGGGTTCGTATGGCAATACCATCAAACCTGCCTTCAAATTGGGGCAACGCCTTCGTAATTGCTACGGCCGCTCCAGTAGAAGCGGGCGCCAGGTTTATTGCTGCAGAACGTCCCATCCTGGGTTCTCTTTTTGATGGAGAATCTACCAGCGACTGGGAGGCGGTAAAAGCATGTACCGTATTCAGGATTGCCTTTTTTATTCCAAGCCGTCTCCCGAGAATCTCGACGATAGGGCCGATATTATTTGTAGTGCAGCTGCCACATGAAAATATAGCTGTCTTTCCATCTTCAGTGTTTACCCCATGAACTACTGTGGGTGTATTTTTACTTTTGGTTGGCCCGGATATAACTACGGTTTTTGCCCCTGCATTAATATGTTTTTCAGCATCTTCCCGGTTGGTAAAGAAACCGGTACTTTCAATAACAACATCAATTTCTAAATCCTTCCAGGGAAGTTTTGATGGGTCACGTTCAGAATAGAATATTATTTTTTTCCCGTTCACCAATAAATGATCATCCTTTTCTGATACATCCCCTTCATATTTACCATACACACTATCATACCTTAGCAGGTAAGCCGCGTTATCCAAAGTCATCAAATCATTAATTGCCACAACTTCAAGGCCGGGAGTTTCCAAAATTATTTTTAAGGATGCCCTGCCAATCCTTCCGAAACCATTAATCGCAATTCTTTTCATAATTAAGAGTATTTAAATATTTCTATAAATATCCTATAATCTTTATAGAATTCCATTTTACTTTAATGTTATCACTTTAAAACAATGCAAATAATCTTCCGGCTTAATGTTCCCATCATTTATGGATTCCGTAACCGCACAGGCAGTGTGCTAAAACCGGACACCCGAACCGGTTAAAGGCAATATAAACCATTGATTAATATATCTATATCAAGTTGGCATTTTTTTGGAAGCACCGCAAATATAAAAAAATCAATGCTCCAAAATTATTTTAAGATCGCCTGGCGAAATCTGTTCAGGAACAAGCTCCACACCACCATAAATATGGGAGGCCTCGTAATTGGATTTACCATCGGTATCGCAATATTATTGATAGTTTATGGGCAATATAGTTTTGATCATTTTCACGCAAACGAAAAAAATCTTTACCAGGCTTACCAGGTTTTTAATAATCTGGACGGTGAAGACATTGAAAATGAATTTGGAACGGCTGCCGCGCCGGTATATAAAGCAGAAGCCTCCGCCATAGATAAAGTGAGCCGGTATACAGATGGAGGAAATCATATTGAGTATAAAGGGAAAGATTTTGTAATTCCGGTAATGATGGCAGATGAAGATTTTTTTTCAATGTTTAGCTTCCCGGTTATCAAAGGCAATAAAGGCAACCCGTTAAAGAGTTTGACAGATGTAGTTTTATCTGAAGAAGCCGCCGGGAGAATATTTGGAAATGAAGATCCAATAGGTAAGTCAATAAAGGTATCTGTTGGCGAGGTATTACAGGAATTGGTTGTTTCTGCGGTAGCTAAAAATACACAGGCCAGCTCAATAAATTTTGATGTGCTGACCCGTATAGAAAACAAAAGTGATTATGCAGTTCATAAAAATAATTGGGGAGACCGGTCCTATTTTGTTTATGTTGAATTAAAAGATAGAGCTACACAACAGCAGGCAGAAATACAACTGAAAGAAATTGATAAAAAATATGTGCCGGATTGGTATACCGATATGGAAAAAAAGGGAGCAAAACCGGATAAAGCGGGGGACCTTTTTGCTACCCGTTTATTACCCTTGACGGATGTTCATTTTTCAACACGGGTTAATGGCCATAAAGCTATTAGTAGAGTTCAGATAGTAGCTATACTAATCGTTGGCCTTCTTATAATTTTCATCGCGTGTTTTAATTTTATAAATATTAATCTTGCCAACGCTTTTACAAGGGGCCGCGAAATAGGTATCAGGAAATGCCTTGGCGCGGCCAAATGGAAATTATTTACACAATTATGGAGCGAGAGCTTACTTGTATGCTCCATTGCTTTTATGACTTCCCTTTTTTTAATAAATGTTTTCCTGCGCTCTATAAACGGGATAGAGAAAATAAAAATCCCGTTATTATCCATGATATGGCAACCAGGTTTTATCCTTCTTGCCCTGTGCCTCTTACTGGCAGTGTCATTAATTGCGGGCGGCTATCCTTCCTGGGTGATGGTGAGATTTAAGGTAGCGGGGGCACTCAAAGGAAAAATAAGCCTGAAACGTAAAAGTGTTTTAAGAAGCTCATTGATTGTGATGCAGTTTGTAATTGCCTGTATAATGATCAGCTGTACCTACATTATTTACGATCAGTTTCGATATTTGCAAAACGCTGACCTGGGTATCAATAAAGATTATATTATTAGCGTTCCGCTTCACAAGCCGGGTAAAGGGCGGGAAATAATTGAAAAACTCAGAACTGAACTTGCATCTGATCCACATATTATTTCAGTAACCGGCAGCGATATAAACATCGGCCGTGGCTCCGATCACAGGACAGTTAAATCAACATCAAATTTTGATTATAAGGAAAGGAGTATTACTACAAATATGGCATCTGTTGATTATGATTATCTCAAAACATTTGGATTAAAAGTTCTGGCAGGCCGGGACTTTGAGAGATCCTTCAGTACGGACACTATGAATAATGTCATGATTTCTGAAAGTGTGGCCAAACAGCTTAATGAAAAGGAATTGATTGGTAAGACCATCGGGGGCGACAGCACCTTTCGCGGCTGGCATATCATAGGCATCTTCCCCAATTTCCACTTATACTCTATGGAAGAGAAATTAGAACCTTTAACGCTGACGATGAATAAAAATGCGCCAGTTTATTATTGCTTTATAAAAACAACTCCCCAAAATATTCTTTCTACGATGGGAACTATAAAAAAGAAAATGGCATTAGTTGAGCCCGGCCAGGACTTTAATGGTTCATTTGTTAATGAAAATATCAACAATTGGTACCAGGCAGAAAAAATGATGTCCATCCTGTTCAGCATTGCAGCCGCTGTTGCCATTGTGCTTTCCTGTTCCGGATTACTGGCCATGGTGTTGCTGATTATTCAGCAGCGTGTAAAAGAAATTGGCGTAAGAAAAGTGTTGGGTGCAAGTGTTCAGAATATTTCCATACTCATATCAAAGGATTTTTTACTTCTTGTATTTATTGCGGTTCTGATAGCAACTCCGGTTGCATGGTTTGTAATGAGCAAATGGCTGCAGGCTTTTCCTTACCGTATAAAAATTGAAGCGCGGATGTTTGCGCTGGTTGCCCTGGCAGCGTTCACAATTTCTTTACTGACTATTAGTGTTAACACGATTCGCGCTGCGCGTCAAAACCCTGTAAAAAATTTAAGAACAGAATAAATTTTAGTCATGATAAAAAACTATTTCAAAATAGCCTGGCGCAATATTAGCCACCATAAAGTATACACATCTATAAATGTACTTGGGCTTGCATTGGGTATATGTGCATGCATTACTATTTACCTCATTACCAGCTATGAGCTTAGCTTCGATAAGTTCCATCCCGGTAAAGAGCGTATCTATCGCATTGTAGGTGATATGCAAAGAGGCAATGGTGAAAAAGAATTCCTTAATTGTCCCGTGCTTCATGCAGCAGGTATACAGCAATCCATTCCGGGCTTTGAAGCATCATCGGGTTTTCATTCTTACGGCGGCAGGATAAGTATTCCTGATGGCAGCAAACCTGCAAAGAAATTCGATAATAAGATCGCGGGCAGTTACCAGTCCACCACGATCCTCACCTGGCCGCAATACTTTGATATCTTCAAATACCAGTGGCTTGCCGGGAATGCGCAAACGCTCAATGATCCATTCAATGTTGTACTATCTGAAAGCAGGGCAAAGAAATATTTTGGCGATGTACCTCTCAGCAGCATAATTGGCAGGACGGTGATATATGATGATTCATTGCAGGTACACGTTTCAGGCATCGTGAAAGACTGGGAGCATGAAAGTGATTTCAACTATACGGATTTTATTTCTATCAGCACTGCCACGCATAGCTTTTTAAAAAATCAAATCCCTACTAATGACTGGAACAGTCTGCAACCACATAATGCAAATGCATTTGTGAAACTCGCAAAAGGTGTTACCGCGGCACAGATCAACGGGCAGTTAGCAGCATTCGTGAAAAAGTATGCTAAAGAGGTCGGGGCCGGTAATTCCTTAAGCCTCTACCTGCAGCCATTGACTGATATTCATTTTACAAAGGAATTTCATCGTGGCGATGATGGGGATGATTTCAGAAAACCTTATCTGCCCACATTGTATGCTTTGATGGGCGTTGCATTGTTCATCCTGGTAATCGCTGTGGTGAATTTTATTAATTTATCAACTGCACAATCTATTCAACGCACAAAAGAAATTGGTGTACGGAAAGTTTTAGGGAGCAAAAAGAAGAATATCATGCTGCAGTTTTTAATTGAAACGTTTTTGCTCACGCTGCTGGCTGCAACCGTTTCCGTGTTACTGGTAAATCCTGTTTTGTACTTATTTAAAGATTATGTGCCAAAAGGTGTGCTTTTTCATTTGTTCAATATGTCAACCATTATATTTCTATTGAGTGTTGTATTGCTTACTACATTGCTGGCAGGTTTTTATCCGGCTAAAGTACTGGCTGCTTACATACCGATCCTGAACTTAAAGGGCGCTGCCTTTCAAAAAGGAAAAGATAAATTGAACCTCCGCAAAGCACTGATTGTTTTTCAATTTACCATTTCACTGGTTTTTATTATTGGCGCTCTCGTTATCGGTAAGCAGATAAGCTTTATGGATAAAACAGATAAAGGCTTTAATAGTGATGCAATCATCGTTATAAATCACTGGCGCGATAAAGATGGCAGTCTAAAAGTTTTTGCAGAGAATATAAAACATATTGCGGGCGTAAGTAAAACAATCATCCAAAGCCAGTCACCTATGGGCTTTGCGCAAGAGGCAGAAAATTTTAAATATAAAGCGAAGGATCTTTCAGACCAGTCAATTTATTTCGACGCAGGAGATGAGAATTTCATTCCTTTTTACCAAATGAAATTAATAGCCGGAAGAAATATGGCTCATAGCGACAGCATGCAGGAACTGGTAATCAATGAAACCTATTCCAAAAAACTTGGATTTGAAGACCCGCAAAATGCGATTGGTAAATTTCTTTACAACAATAATAAGTCTTACCCGATTGTTGGCGTTGTTGCTGACTTTCACCAGGGCTCTTTTCATGAAGCCATCCACCCGGAAGTGATTGCCAAAAGGCCCGGAAGAGATTGGAGCCTGGCTGTTAAGCTTGACGTGAGTGAAAAGAAATCAGGAAAGGTAAAAATCATTATTGCAAAAATGGAAAAACAATGGAAAAAGATTTATCCGGAAGAACCGTTTGATTATAATTTTCTCAACGAATCTCTTACCTGGCTTTATGGGCAGGAAGAAAACACTGCGTGGCTGGTTAAAGTAGCCATGAGCATCACCATTTTTATTTCATGCATGGGGCTTTTCGGGCTGGGCATGTTCACTGCGCAAAGAAGGACAAAGGAAATCGGAATACGAAAAGTCTTGGGAGCAAGTGTCACAAATATCGCGGCTATGCTGAGCAAAGACTTTGTGCTACTGATAATAATATCCATTGCCATTGCATCGCCCATTGCTTATTATTTTATGGACCAATGGCTGCAGGATTTTGCGTATAGGACAAATATCTCATGGTGGGTATTTGCCGCTGCAGGATTGTCAGCAATGTTCATTGGGTTCATAACGGTAAGCTACCAGGCAATAAGAGCAGCAGTTGCGGATCCTGTGAAGAGTCTGAGAACTGAATAAACATTTCATCCAAGCAAATAAAAAATATTCTTTTGAAATCAGCCCTTAAACCAAATATATTGGTTAACAGGCCACAATCAAAAATTCAGGTTATCCTTAGCAGTTTATCTGTTAGCGGAGGGATATTAAATGCTTACAATGCGGTTAAAATGGCAATTGAAATAACAGCAAAGAAATAAAATGTTTGACCTTATAGAGCCTTAACTATAAATTCATCCGTCTGCTTCACAACACCAACAGCCATAATAAAATCCAGGCAAACCAATGGTACAAACTCAGTACTTTTTTAGTATGCTGAGCATTTAGGATGTTTGGAAACTTAGTTGAAAGGTTCTTTCCTATTTATCTTTATCAACCTTATTTTTTACTTCGCCTGTTTGTGTGTTTACTTTATGCTTGCGCTTTACTCCATGATGCTCACTCTTAACTTTGTAACCATTGTGTTTTTTGTGTTTGCTAAAAGTGTTGTGCACTTTTTGACCCGCAGTAGAAGTTTTTTTTACTTTGTCTTTATTGTCCTGCGCTTGTGTAGTTAGTGAAATGCTTATTGCAAGCATTACAACCAGTAATAGTCTTTTCATATATATGTTTTAAGAATTAAATAATAAAAATTATACAACCATTTCTGATCTTTTATTTCCGCGCGGTGTCACTTCCCGCTTTCTTATTTGGCCCCTATTCTCCTGGCAACTACAAGATTCACGCTTCCTGTTGGCAAAAAATATTCTTTACGGGACGCTTCGCTTGCAGCATATAAAGCATTCCCCAGGAGGGTAGCGCTTACAGACCATGTGCTGCTGTTATAACCGATAGCACCTTTATAATTTCCGCCGGGAATTACTTTAACCTTTGAATTTTTTTTGCCGTTGTTTTGTTCAGACGATATATTAACATTGAGACTGCCAATAACAGATCCTGTTATAAATAAATGTTTGCTTAATACCAGCGTGTATGCATAACCGATACCAGGGCCTATGCTAAAGAAATTAATTTTATCAATACCTGCCTGGGTATAATTGCTGCCCGCTTTAGATGGCACGAGTGCGCTGTCGGCCTTTACAATTCCATAATAAGTTTCCGCTCCGTAGAGCAACGAGCCGGCAGATTTTGTTTGCCAGTCCTTTTGGTTAAGCGCTGCCCGGTAAGAGAATCTATCTGCATTGGCCACCCTGAATACCGATAAGCCAATTATATTCCTGTGAAGGTCGGGGCGTTTATAATAATCGCTTAAACCAAGGCCGTTATTAGCTTTAGGATCTAAATAATATCCCTTAAGGAATGCTCCTAAAAGATCAACTGCCCATTTACGGGGATAAATGTGTAATTGAAGATCAAGCCCTTTGGTGTCGCCTCTTCCTTTGTCCTGGTTAAGAAAATTAAATCCATAAGAAAAGTTTACGGTAACAATTCTATAAGTAAATCCTGCACCCAGGTTTAATTTTGAATTTGTTTTATAATTAAGATCTTCCTTATTGGAAGAAGAAATAGTAAAAGGAGCAAATTTTCTTGAGAGGTATAACCTGAGTATTGTTTTATTAGGGAAGGTAACATAGTAGCTGCTGTCAAAAGCAGGTTTGCTTTGGGCAAAGCTGCCTGGTGAGAATGATAATATTAAAATACATGTGGTGCAAACAAATTGAAAACAATGCCTGAGTTTTTCCATGTGAGGCTTTTTGTATGTTACAATCCTGGTTTAACTGTGAAAATCGATTAATTAACAACATCGACCAATGCCTCAAAGGAAATGATGAAATTTGATTTAATTCTGAATATTTGAATAATATGATTTCTGGCTGAGGAGATATATATTTTCGTAAATATGAATTCACTTATAAAGCCAACCGGATATCATTCGCTCCTCAATTTTATTGACGGGCTTTCCAGTGCCGCTC
>JBDTZL010000077.1:0-11436 GCA_040005125.1 Ginsengibacter sp. | reverse complement strand
GACTGTAAGGTTTGAATTGAATCAACAATTACAAGCTGGGGTTTTAATTTTTTTATTTCCTGGAAAATGGTTTGCGTATTGGTCTCTGTGAGCAGGAAGAACTTTTCATTTTGAATTTGAATCCGGTCTGCACGCATTTTAATTTGTTGCTCACTTTCTTCACCGCTTATATATAATGTAAGGGTATTCTGCATTTGCAACGCAGCCTGTAAAAATAAAGTTGATTTACCTATGCCAGGTTCACCTGCTATTAATACAAGGCTGCCCGTCACAATGCCACCACCGAGCACACGATTCAATTCGGCATCAGCAGTCAATATCCTTTTTTCTTCTCCACTTGTTACATCCTGCAGAGATATAGTTTTGAGGCTTCCGCTTAGTCCTGAAAATTCTTTCCATTCGCTTTGTTTTTTATCAGTACCCCTTACAATTACTTCTTCAACAAAGGTGTTCCACTGTTCGCATGAAGGACACTTACCTAACCACTTTGCACTCTCGTGCCCACAGTTGCTGCAAAAAAAAGCTGTCCTGGTCTTACTCATCTGCTAAATTATTATCAATGAAATTAAACAATCATTGGCACAGGAAATGAAATGAAATTATACGAAGAAAGTTTGATCCAGATGGCGGGAAGACTGAATATTTTTTTTTAAAAAAGTATAAGGGCCAGTATCGCTACCAGCCCTTTGTACTTACTAACCCATTAAATTCTATTGCTAAATTACAAATTGCAGCCACATAAACAAATTAATTTTAAGTGATGTTAATAAATTCATTAGAGGCTTGTTCGTAGGCCATTCCTGAGTGCAATTCCGCTTATTTATTGATAATCAAATATTTATAAGCATTATAGTTTCTGATAAACCAGGATTAAATAATTTTTATCCTAAAATATTTGGTTTATAATATAAACTACTTTATTATTGTGATAAATTTACAAAAATGTACAGACTTTTAATCTTATTATTTCTTTTAATAAGTACTACCGGAAAGGCGCAGGTAAGGATAACAGGCAAAATAACTGAAAACCATAATAAAGCATTGCCCGGTATAAGCATCAGTATTCAAAATTCTTATGATGGGACCACTTCCGACTCTTCGGGAAATTATTCATTCACAACTTCCGAAAAAGGACCTCATATTCTCCAGGTCAGCTCATCGGGTTACAAGCCATTTGAACAAAACATAAACATAGATGTCGCAACATTAAACATCAACATATCTCTTAAAGAACAAATAACAGAATTAAAAGCTGTGGTAATAAGTGCTGGAACATTTGAAGCGAGCGATCAAAAAAGAGCAAGTGCTTTGAACCCTATTGATATCGTAACCACCGCAAGCGCCAATGGCGATATTACCAGTGCTATAAAAACTTTACCGGGAACGCAACAGGTTGGAGAAACAGAAGGGCTATTTGTGAGGGGTGGTACTGCTACAGAGACAAAAATCTTCATTGACGGAACTTTAGTCAACAATTTTTTCTACAGCAGTGAGCCAGAGCTTGCCACCAGGGGAAGGTTCAATCCTTTTTTGTTCAAAGGAACCATTTTCAGTTCAGGAGGTTATTCGGCATTGTACGGACAGGCATTGTCTTCTGTCCTTTTACTGGAATCTATAGACCTCCCGGAAAAGACTTCTGCAGATTTCGGAATTTCCTATCTCGCATTAAATGCAGGGGTTCAAAAGGTTTCAAAGAATAAGAAATCATCATGGGGTGTAACGTATGCATATACCAATCTTGCCCTGGTGTATAATCTCATTAAGCAAAAGTTTGATTATTTCCGCGTACCGGTTTTGCATGAAGGAGATGCTAATTTCAGGATCAAAACATCAGCAACAGGAATGCTTAAATATTTTGGTTCCTTTAGTACTACTAATGTTGGTTTTAGAAACCAGGACGTGGATTCGTTAACAATGAAGGATGCGTTCGGGCTTAAAAACCTCTATATGTACCACAATTTATCGTGGAAGGAAAAAATTGGCCATGGCTGGAAATTGAATACCGGCGCTTCCTATAGTACCAACCATGATAACATAAGCGATGAGCTGCAGGATGGAGATAATAAAAAGCAGTCGCTGACAAATGATCCTTTATACGCCAATAAAAATTTTAACCTGGTAAATAATGGCCAGTATGTAAATGCTAAAGTGGTATTTGAAAAAAAATTATTCAATCTGAGTGCAGTAAGGTTTGGCGGCGAATATAATTACAGCAATGAAAAAACAACGTACACGCAATATGATGGAACCCAATATCCCCAAACTGTAAAAGAAAACATATTCGCTGGTTTTGCAGAAACAGACGTTTACCTCACCAACGATATTGCCGCTAAAATCGGAGTAAGAACAGAGCATTCTGAACTGCTGGATAAATGGAATGTTGCCCCGAGAATTTCTGTGGCTTATAAATTTCGCGACAACGGCCAGCTCTCTTTGGCTTATGGAATGTTTTACGAGAACCCTGAGAGAAAATACCTGCCTTCAATTAACCAGTTACATTTCGCTGAGGCATCACATTATATTCTTCAGTATCAAAAAATAACCAATCAGCGTACTTTTCGTACCGAAATATTTTATAAGAAATACAATGATTTATTTAAAACAGGTTTGAATAATTATGGTAGTACATTTACGGCGATTAATAATGATGGTTTTGGAGATGCAAAAGGAATTGAATTTTTCTGGAGAGATAAAAAAACCATTAAAAATGTTGACTACTGGATTTCTTATTCCTACCTGGATACGAAACGTGATTTTCTTAATTATCCATTTGCAATAGAACCTTCCTTTGCCACAAAACATACCGCGTCGCTGGTGGTTAAAAAATTTGTAACCAATATTAAAACGCAATTTAATGCTTCGTACACATTTGCTACCGGCAGGCCATATTATAATATTAACTATGACAGTACAGGGGCCACATTCAAAATTTTTGATGAAGGGCATACCAAAGATTATAATAACTTAAGCCTTAGTGTTAACTATTTGCCTTCTATAGGAAATGCCAAAGCCAAAAGTTTTACCGTTATTGTGTTATCACTTACCAATGTTTTAGGAGCAAATAATGTGTATGCCTATAATTATTCGGCCAATGGCCAAAATAAATTAGCGCTAACGCCCCCTTCGAAAAGATTTTTGTACTTAGGATGTTTTATAAGCCTTGGAATAGACCGGAGTGAGGATGCAATTAATAATCATTTATAAGCCGCCCCCTGGCGCCGTGAAGGGTGGAAGAGACAACGGGTTTATTTAAATAGGAATGAAATTTTTAAACCACATAAAAGGATCATAATATGGAAACAAAGAATAATAACATCGAAACTGAAAGTAAAGATCCCATACTCTGGAAGGTTGCTCAAAAAAGGGCAGGCTTTAAATATCATTTACTTATTTATTGTATTATAAACATTTTTTTCTGGACAATATGGTACATTAATCACGGTGATCAAATTTCTGATGCAGAAAGAGGAATATTCCCATGGCCGCTTTGGCCAATGTTTTTCTGGGGTATCGGCGTATTTTTTAGCTACCTCGGGGCCTATAAGTCCAATAACCAGTTAGCTGAAAGAGAATATAAAAAACTTACCTACAAACAATAATCATTCAAACAAAAACTAAAAACAATCAAAATGAAAAAACTCGTTTTACTTGCAGCAATCATTTGTTTTGCAAACATAACTTTTGCGCAAAGCGATAAATATATGGGCGCAATGAAAGCAAATATCGCCCAGCTTGATTCCCTGTACGCAAAGAACAACTTCGCAGAATTGGCCAACAATTTTGAGCGGATTGCTGAAGCTGAAAAAACTCAATGGCTTCCTTATTATTATGCAGCGTATTGTACCATCACGCAGGCTTATGCTGATACCAGTAAAGACAATTCAAAAAAGGACGTCATTGCAGATAAGGCGCAGCAATTGATTGATAAGGCAGAAACAATTTTAGGCAAAGAAAATTCTGAGATAGATGTTATCAAAAGCATGATCTCAACAGCGCATATGATGGTGGATCCACAAAGCAGGTATATGACTTACGGGCCCGCATCTTCTGGCTTTATTGAAAAGTCAAAATCACTCGACCCAACCAATCCACGTCCGGTATTGTTAGAGGCGGAAAGTAAATACTATACATTGATATATATGAAGCAAAGTACAGATGGAGCTAAAGAATATTTCGATAAAGCCAATGCTTTGAATGAAAAATTCAAACCGGAAACCGAACTCTCACCAAACTGGGGGAAAACCAGCCTGCAGTATTTTTTATCTCAATACAAATAATTATTTATGAACCCCGAAGAAGTAAATATGACTGAAGCCGAAAGTATGCTGTTGATTAGTTCAATGATCAACAAAGCTAAAAATCGTTTTAATGAAACAGGATTTTTATATCTTCTTTGGGGCTGGGTTGTTTTATTATGCTGCATCATCCAATTTGTTGCAGCATATTTTTTTAATTATGGAAATGCATATTACGTTTGGTTTCTAACATGGATCGTACTTATTTACCAGGCATTTTTTCTGCGAAAAAAAAGAAAATCCCGGAAAGTAAGGACCTATACAGATGATATTAATCAATTTGTATGGATTACATTTTTCATATGTGGAATGCTGCTTGTTTTTATCTTAATCCAGTTTAAAACATACCAGGTTATTAACCCTGCAGTACTTGTTATGTATGGCATGCCCATTTTCCTTTCGGGTATTATTTTAAAATTCAAACCTTTATTGATCGGGGGAATATTTTGCTGGTTGTTTGCAGTAGGATCTCCTTTTATTGACCCTGGATTTCAGCTACTTCTTGTGGCGGGTTCGATTATAGCAGGATGGATCATACCTGGCTATCTTTTAAGACAAAAATTTAAAAAAGAAAATTGATATGGAAGAGAAACCACTTTCAGGTGAAGAAAGCATTCAGCTGATTACAAGAATGATCAGCCAGGCTAAAAATTATTATTATGAAAGCGGCCTGAGTGCGTTGCTGTGGGGATTCACCAATGTAATATGTTTTGTCCTTGCCTGGCTTAGCGAGATAAAAGCCGTTAATCTTCCTTTCAATCCATTTTATTTAATGGGTGTTACCTTCATTCTGCAATTTTATTACGACAGAAAAGAGGCAAAGTTCAAGGGCACCAAATCATACCTTGATGATGTTCATACCTATGTGTGGTCTGCTTTTGGAATCTGTGTCCTTATTCTTACAATTGTTGGTGCAATAGCAAATATTGGCTACATAGTTTTGCCTTTGCTTTTATTATTTTTTGGAATGCCTACATTCATTTCAGGTTGTATAAGCAAGTTTAAACCATTTATCATAGGCGGAATATTTTGCTGGATACTTTCTATTATTAGTTTTTTATATAAAAGCAATGAAACGTTTTTAATGGTCGCGGCAGGTGCAGGAGTAGCATGGATTATTCCCGGGTTCATTTTAAGAGCCCGGTTTTATAAGAACATAGCAAATCGCAAAGATGGACTTTAAAGAGCTTGATCCCATATTACATTCGCAACTACGGCTTGCCGTTATGTCGCTTCTTATAAGTGTAAAAGAGGCGGAGTTTACTTTTTTAAAAGAAAAAACAAATGCAACTGCCGGTAACTTAAGTGTGCAGATAACCAAATTAAAAGATGCAGGTTATATCGACATTGTAAAGCAATTCAATAATAATTACCCGCAAACGATCTGTAAGATTAACAGTAAAGGAGTTACAGCATTTGAAAATTATGTGAAGGCGCTGCAAAGTTATATGACGTTATGAGGTCAATGGTCAATGAGTCAATAAGTCAATAGTCAGTAGGTCACTAAAGTCGATGGGTTCAATGAGATCAAGTGCGTAAATGACCATTGACTTATTGACCATTGACTATTTCTTCTTCACAAAAAAAAGACCACCCTTTTGTGGGCAGCCTTTTGAAGAATCCATAGTTAAATTTATTTTACTGTTTTGTAATTTTCTGAGTGAATCTTTCTGTTCCTGAAATAAACTGTATAAAGTAATTTCCTGCGGGAAGCTTTGACAGCTCATCCATTGAAACGTAGTTAAGCCCTTTGCTCATTTGAATGTTTTTAGACACCACTTCCCTGCCCTGAACGTTAATAACTTTTGCGGTAATTAGTTCGCTGCTGTTCCATTCCATAGTTATGTTTAAATAGCTGGTAAATGGGTTGGGGGAAATAGTTATCTGCCTGTTTATATTTTTAAGTTTTACCGGCAAAACTTTTGAATAAGATCCTTTACCATCAATATCCAGTTGCTTTATCCTGTAATAAACTATTGAACCGTTGGCTGAAGAAACATCATCCATAACTGAATAGGAATGAAATAATGATGTGGTGCCGCTACCGGAAACAGTTGCTACTTCAGAGAACATATTACCATCATTGCTTCTTTCAATTTTGTATTTGCTGCAATTGATCTCCATTGAAGTGCTCCAGTCAAGCTTTACTTTATTATCCTGGTATAATGAAGCAGTGAACGATACCATAGTAACAGGCAAAGGCCCGTTATCAGGATTGATTATCGCTGTGCCATCATCAACAAAATCTATATTAGCATCAGACCTGGCTTTGATCCTCGCGATGTTCATTATTGAAGGAACATGAAAGCCTGTGCCGGGATTGTTGACAGTTACTTTAAATTCAACTTCATAAGTTTCGTTGGAGGCCAAAGTGCCGCCAATGCTGCCTGTAGCCCCTGTACCTATCCTGAATCTTACCGTTTTAACTGAGCCATTTACAATATATTCGGCAATATCATCTGCTGACGCGTCTGTTTTAATTCCGGAAGCAAATCCAGGAGAACTGATAACGTTTAAGGAGTTGGGAACATAAGTGACCGTTGAAGGTAAGGTATCGGTTATTACTACTGAATTGGCATTACCTGCTCCGCTATTTTGTCCTTTAAGCGTATAGGTAAGCACTTCGTTTGCTTCTGCAAGGTGGTCATTATTTGCATCGCTTACTGTTTTATCAAGAGTAACCGTTGGGTCTTTCATTTTGATCATGAAAGTGAAAAGCCCAGGAAAATATCGATCCTGTTCTGTACCAAACTCCAGCGTTACCGAACTTGAATTGGGTAAAATGCCATATCCTGTTCCTACATTAAACTGGTCAATATCAACACCCATTTGATTCGTATAGTTGGGATTTTTTGAAGTAACATGTACCCCATTATCGGTGATAGTGCCATTCCACGGGTTGTCAGCCGGATTGGTAGCATTTGAAAATAAATTGGAATTTATTTTTAAATAATCCTTAGAGATATTGGCATCGCCTTCCCATGCAAGCACTCCCATTTTAGCATCGCCTGATGCAAGTGCTCCAGACGGTACATTTAATCCTGTTAATGTTACCGTACTTGATTGCGCACTTCCGCCATTATAAACCTGTTCGAATCCATCATATAAGCGTACACTATTGTAACTAACGGCACTGTTTTCGTAAACAACAACGATACACCATCCTCCATTATTACCACCATCCGATACCGTACCTGCACTCAGTGGTGCATTACCTACTTCATAAGTTCCGGCACCGTTGTTCATTACTAAAGCCGTGATATCTGCGTAAGCCTGGTATTGAGTATAACCGGTTACGATTGTTAAGCTGTCAATCCCTAAAGCAGTAACATCAGAATATACACTTGAAGTGCCTTTCCTGATTTTAACCTTTTTGTTTGCATCTGCTTTTAAATCAAATTCTGAAGTCTTAATCCGCCCGCCCCAATATAAACGTGCAAGTTTGATTGTATTCGTTCCGGCAGGCAGGTTTAAATCAGAAGAAGATGAATTCCGGGTAACACTTCCGTTCCCGGTAGCGCCATCAATGTCTGCATATTGCATGTTTACATTATCATTACCAAACGTACTGTTGCCGGTTGCCCTGTTATCATTCATTTTTGCAGTATCTACGCTTCCATCGGCTTTAAGAATGTGCAAAAGTGTATTTCCAAACATTGCAGTACCACCTTTTACATTGTCGGAGTATACAAGATTGTAGGCTCGCACCTGTGCATTTGAAATAGCTGAAGTCAATAAAATAGTAAAACCCATAAATGTTAGCCTGGCTACCTGTTTTTTAAGCAAAGCTGTTAAAGTAAAAATGTTCATAACTGAAGTTTTTTCCGTGGTAAAAAAATGGTAAGAACCAATGGTCATTATGAAATTTTGGAGAATCGCAGCTTTAAAAGAATATCAGAGAGAGCATTAAGCAGGCCTTGACTAAGAAGGTTGGATGTATACTAAAAAATTGAAAATAAATTGTAAAGGGGATTGGGAATGGTAAAGGTTAACCATCATAAACGCAACAGTTACGTAAGCATTTGAATTTCGAAAGATGATAGTGGAATAAATTAAAGGAATCTTGTGGGGTATTTCCGAAGAATTGGA
This sequence comes from Ginsengibacter sp., assembly GCA_040005125.1. Lineage (GTDB taxonomy): Bacteria > Bacteroidota > Bacteroidia > Chitinophagales > Chitinophagaceae > Ginsengibacter. Next base: position 3,052 of record JBDTZL010000077.1, on the reverse strand, counting down.
GTGCAAAGGTATAAATGATTTTGAATAATCATAGCGTTTTTGATTTTATTTTTAAAATTTATTCTTTTTGCAAGGTAAAATGCGATAAATTTTTTTAAAAATTTCATAAAAAGTACAACGATAAGTAACAAATTTTGATGTACGTTCGTAAATATTCTATAAAAATTAAAAAAAGGGACATGGAGAATCTTAAAGATATTGCGGCACAGGAAAGAAGAGACATTGTGCGTATGGTTTATGAAGCTCAAAGCGGGCATCCGGGTGGATCTCTTGGCTGTGTCGAGTTTTTTACAGCTCTTTATTTTAAAATAATGGACCGTAAACCCGGGTTTGATATAGATGGAAAAGATGAGGACATCTTTTTTTTATCTAACGGCCATATCTCGCCGGTATGGTACAGCACGCTTGCAAGGGCAGGTTATTTCCCTCTAAAAGAATTGAGTACCTACCGCAAGATTAATTCACGGGTACAGGGCCATCCTGCAACTGCAGAACATTTACCTGGTATCAGGATAGCATCCGGCTCACTGGGGCAGGGGATGAGTGTGGCAATTGGCGCTGCCACGGCAAAAAAATTAAATAAAGATCCGCACATAGTGTATTCGCTGCATGGCGATGGAGAACTGGACGAAGGGCAAAACTGGGAAGCAATTATGTATGCCGCCATGCATAATGTAGATAATTTAATTTCAACAGTTGATCGAAATGGCCAGCAGATTGATGGTACAACAGAAAGCGTGATGAAATTAAGTAGCCTTAAAGAGAAATTTCTTGCGTTCAATTGGGAAGTTCTTGAAATGGATGGGAATATTTTAGAAGAGGTTATTGCGACTTTAGAAAAAGCCAAAACCTTAACAGGTAATAAAAAGCCGGTAGTTATAATTATGAAAACCGTAATGGGTAAGGGTGTGGATTTTATGGAAAACAATCACGAATGGCATGGTACTGCGCCAAATGCTGATCAATATAAGAAGGCCATGGATCAGCTTCCTGAAACTTTAGGCGATTATTGAATATACCCTATGATTTTAAATTAAATAATTGCCGGGAGGCTTTTTGAGCAGGAAACCAGGAAGCAGCTAAGGCTATTATAAGCCCGGTAACCGTAACCAATAAAAAATCAGTGAGCACAAGCCTTACAGGAAAGTAATCTATTAAAAAAGAATTGCCCACCAGTTTTATTATCTTAAATTTCAATTGCAGAAAACAAATAATTAAAGCAAGTACAATACCCGTGGCCGAACCGGTTAAAGCCAGCAGAAGCCCCTCGGAGAGAAATATTTTTTTGATTAAATTGTTATCGGCACCCAGTGATTGTAAAACACTGATATCTTTCCTTTTTTCAAGAACCAACATTGTTAATGCCCCAATCATATTAAACGCCGCTATTATAAGAATGAGTGTAAGCACCGCATAAATAATCCACTTTTCCAGTCGCATTGAATGGTAAAGGCTCGCATTTTGCTCAAATTTTGTAAGCACCTTGTATTTGACGCCCAATATTTTTTGCAGATCTTCGGTAAACTTATCTGACTGACCAGGATCTAGCAAGGAAATTTCCAGCGCACTGTATTCATCAGATCCATAATTCATTTGCTGTTTTACAAAATCAATATTTGTAATTACGTATTTATTGTCAAAGTCCTGCTGAATCGCAAAACTACCCGAAGTATTTGCATTGCCTTCGCTTAATGCAGAAAGAATATTTGAATTTGTGCCGGATGTCTTTTTTGGAAGAAAAACGGTAACAGGAAAAAGATTTTTATCCGACTCTACTCTAAGGGCATCTTCAATACCCGAGCCAAGAACAAGCTTTGGTACATCAACAGTTCCTACATCGAAAATACCATGACGCATATTCTTTGGCACACCGGAAACCTGCGAATAACTGGCGTCTACTCCTTTTAATAAAACAATTGTTTGCTGTTCTCCATTTTGCAATAAAGCTTTTTCTTGCGCTATTAATGAAACACCTTTTACCCCCGTCATGCTGTGGATCTTACGCACCTGTTGAGGGGAAAGCTGTATAGTTTTTCCTCTTGATGGAAGTACTTTAACATCAGCATAAAAATTAGAATACAGGGATTGCACTAATCCTTCAAAACCGTTAAAAACGCTCAATACCAACACCTGGCACATTGTTGAAAATGCAATGACTCCGGCGGTTACCCACGAAATAATATTGATAGCATTCGTGCTTTTTTTTGCCTTAAAATATCGCCATGCAAATTTGAGGTACACTTGAGAAAGTTGAAGGTTGAAAATTGAAGGTTTGAAAAGCGGTTACTCACAACTCACTATTGACCAATGACCAATGACCATTGACTAATGACTCACTCACCACTCCCTATTCACTACTCACTTCACCTTCACCTGGTTTTTCCTTTTTAAGGTTATCCAGCAATTCTTCAATTTTAAATACATAGTCGAGTGTATCATCAATATAGAAAGTAAGTTGTGGTATACTTCTAAGCTGGTGGCGCATACGCTTGCCCAGCTCTCCTCTTATTTCACTACTGCGCTCTTTAAATTTTTCCAAAACCGCTTCAGGGTTCTTCACTTTGAATAAGCTTATATACACTCTCGACTCATAGAGATCCGGCGTAATTTTTACCGATGAAATAGAGACCATACCACCATCCTGCATATTCAACCCCATCTTTAGAAAAATATCATTTAATTCTTTCGAGATTTCGCTGGCTACCTGCTTTTGTCTTTTGCCTTCTGTCATTTTATTAAATTATTGATCTTTGTAAATTTAGTTACTTTGCCTCTATTACCATTTATTAGTCATTTCAACATTTTTGATGAAGAGTTTACGTGTTATTTTCCGTTATGTATCAAAATATCCTAAATTAATTTTTGCATACTTCAGTTTTAATGTGCTTTCCAATTTATTTTCCGTAATCTCGTTAGGTCTCTTAAGCCCGTTCCTGTTGCTTATTTTCAAAAAAAGTGATGCGCTGTCTTCGGTTACGAATGGCTCAGGCTTTTTTGCAAAATTAAATCCTGTTAATTTTTTAAAAATATGGTTGTCGGATATGATAAAATC
>JBDTZL010000309.1:0-3394 GCA_040005125.1 Ginsengibacter sp. | reverse complement strand
AATTTTGCCTGGGTTCTTTTACGGAAATTGTATGTGAAAAGCTTTAGGCTTCATAATAAGCAGACTAATTAAACTCAAAGATATAAACCGATATTAAAAACAATAATCATGCAAACATTATATGAACTTTTTGGAAACGGTGAGCAATTAACCATACTGCAAATGAGCCTTCGCGCAATCGTTATTTTTTTTATTGCGCTCATGCTTATCCGTTTTACGGGCATGAGGGTCTTTGGTATTGAAACTGCTTTTGATACTTGTATCATCATTATGCTAGGGGCAGTTTTGACCCGCGCTATTGTGGGCGCTTCTCCATTTATACCTACAATCGCTGCATCAGTGGCTTTGGTAACAGTGCATAAAATAATTGCCTTCATTAGTGTAAACAATCAAACGATCAGTCATCTTGTTAAGGGTATCCCTTATTCTTTATACAAAGAAGGAAAGATTAATGATAAAAACCTGAGAAAATGTTTACTGAGCTTTGGAGATATTATGGAAGAAGTAAGATTAAAGCTGAATCAAAACAGCCTGGATAATGTCGATGAAATTTTTATGGAGCGCACCGGGAAAATAAGTGTGATTGAGAAGAAGATGTGAAAATGTGAAAATGTGAAAATGCAGGCAATGAATTCCCATTTTTCAAATTTGCTAATTAAATTCCCCACCCCCATTTTAAAAATTCAGGAAAAGCCTTACCCCATGTGGCTACATTGTGTTTGCCGTCTTTCAATTCGAGGTACCTGATATCACTTTCCGGATCATATCCTTTTTTTACCAGCTCTTCAATAAGAGACTGTGTATCGTCAATTGAATCAATGATGCCATTTTTATTTCTGTCTGCGGTTTCATCGAGTGTACCGGTTTCAAAAAAGAATTTCAGCCACGGATAGTATTCACCGTTCCTTATTTGAATATGCATTATACGGTGATTGACTTCATCAAAGGAAGGATCGTTCTGGCTTACGGTTCGCCACCACAATGATCCGCTGAATACACCAACTTTTGTAAATTCTGTCGGGTGATTCCATACAATATCAAGTGCGCTTAGCCCACCCAGTGAAAACCCTGCAAATGATTTATCTTTAAAAGTATGAAGAGCATAATTACTCCTGATGAATGGAAGCAGCTCTTCGAAAATAAAACGGTGGTATAAAAGCGCTTTTGTTCCTCTTCCCCTTGAATCTAAAAACTTTGCGGTACCATATTCATTCTTTCTGTCTGACGAACATTCAATGCCGACAAAAAAAACAGGAGCAATTTCCTCATTAGCATATAAGCTATTAAGGATACTTTCAAAACCCATTGCTTTGAGATCCTGCCCGTCGTTAATCAGCAGCAGACTCATTTCTTCTGCGGATATTTGCTCCATAGGTGAAAAAATACTCAGGGTTACGTCTCTCGTTAAAAGTGCTGATGTAAGGGTATGGGTTTCCAGACGGATGGGTTGTACTTTTTCCGATTGCATATCTTTTCAAAAATAAAGCAAAATAGTTCTCAAAAAGACAAATCCCAAAAAAGTGGATCAAACTACTGTTGAGCTAAACATATCATGACACAACAAATTTTTGCGGCGAAAACGGCAGGGACTTAAAGAAAAATATTTTGCAGCTTCTGTGGCCCGATAGTTATCGGGATTGAAGGAAATACATCGGTATATGATTAAGAATACATTTACCTCGAAAAGAACTTCCAATTTGAAACAAATTAAATTCCATACAAGGAGAACTTGTCTTTTTTTTAAAAATAAGTTTCTGATTCTGAAATTTAATTTTGCTATATTGGTCTCGTAAAATAAATTTGGAAACAGCAGGTTTCATTTATCCAACATTCCATAATTAAAAAAATAAACTATGAAAAAAATTGGAGTTTTATTCGGAAAGGAAAGAAGTTTTCCCGAAGCTTTTGTTGAAAGAATAAATAGCAAAAATATAGATGGAATTACTGCAGAGCCTGTTCGCATTGATAAAGTAATGCAGGGTGAAAGCAGCGGCTACGCTGTGATTATAGATCGCATATCGCAGGACATCCCCTTTTACCGGGCTTTCTTAAAAAATGCTGCCCTTTGCGGAACCGCTGTGATCAATAACCCTTTCTGGTGGAGTGCTGACGAAAAATTTTTCAATAACTGCCTTGCAACGAAGATAGATGTGCCGGTTCCCAAAACCGTAATTCTTCCTTCATACGCATTGCCTGCCGATACCACTACCCAGTCTTTCTCGAACGTTGCCTATCCTTTGGATTGGGACAGCATTTTTAGCTACATAGGTTTTCCTGCGTATATGAAGCCTTTCTCAGGTGGCGGCTGGAAAAATGTATATAAAGTAAATGATAAGGATGATCTTTTCAACAAACATGCTGAAACGGGTGAACTGGTTATGTTGCTCCAGGAAGAAATCGTATTTGATGAGTATTACCGCTGTTATTGCATAGGTGGAAAATATGTTCGTATTATGCCATATGAACCACGCAATCCACACCATTTAAGATATGTTGCCGATTTTAAACCCGATCAACAAAGGCTGGAGTTAATGACTGACATCGTTTTAAGAATAAATAAATACCTGGGATACGATTTCAATACGGTAGAACTTGCATTACGTAATGGGGTTCCTTATGCCATCGATTTTTGTAACCCCGCGCCTGACGCGGAACTTACCAGCGTAGGAAAAGAAAATTTTGACTGGGTTGTAGAAGCAGCAGCAACATTTGCAATTGAAAAAGCCCAATCTTATGAACCAGACAAAGACAATTTAACCTGGGGCGAATATCTAAGGAGAAGCGCTGATGGGAAGAAGTTGTATTGAGGTAGTGAGCAGTTCAAGCTAAAAAGTTGATAAGTTGACAAGTTAAAACGTTAGACACTTGTGCACCAATCAACCAATCAACCAATTAATCAAAAAAACAACTCTCAAAATATGTCCGGCATTTCTTACAAGCATTTTACATTGGGTATAGAAGAAGAATATATGGTGATGGATCCCTCTACCCGTGAACTCAAAAGTCATGAACAAAAGATCGTGCAGGAAGGTGAAAAAGTAATTAAGGACAAAGTGAAAGCAGAAATGCACCAGGCTGTTGTGGAAGTTGGCACTGACATATGCCAGGATATTGACGAGGCCTATATGGATGTTGCAACCCTTCGTAAAACGATAAGTAGTATTGCAGAGGGGCTTGGCTTATGGGTAGGCGCTTCCGGCACACATCCTTTCAGCCATTGGGAGCGGCAGTTAATTACCGATCATGCCAGGTACAATCAAATAGTGGACGAATTACAGGAAGCTGCAAGAAGTAACCTCATTTTCGGACTGCATGTGCATGTAGGTATGGAGACAAGACAGATGGCCATTCACATTGCCAACTCTGCCCGTTATTTTTTACCACACATTTATGC
>JBDTZL010000025.1:0-11525 GCA_040005125.1 Ginsengibacter sp. | reverse complement strand
CTATGTAAGATTTAGCCGTATCCTGGTACTCGTATGCTCTTGTGCTTGTTTGTAAGAAATATCCAACATCCTTCCAGCTTCCGCCACGAATAACTTTACGCTTCATACGGGGAGGATCCTGATCTTTTGCATTCCAACGTACATCGGGATTCATATCGTGTTGAAAATTATATGCTCCTTCATAATATAACGATGAGGTCCATTCAGCTACGTTTCCAGCCATATTATATAAGCCAAAATCATTGGGCCAGTAAGCATCAGCACGTACGGTATAAAATCCTCCATCTTCGGGATAGTTACCACGCCCCGGTTTGAAGTTGGCAAGAAGACATCCTTTCCTGTTCCTAAGGTATGGTCCACCCCATGGATAAGGAGACTGTGACCTGCCACCTCTTGCGGCATATTCCCATTGCGCTTCAGTAGGAAGGCGGAAGGGAGATTCTGTTGCCCTGTTTTTACCAATTAAGAATGAATTCAGATATTGGGTGCGCCATTCACAGAAAGCAGTAGCCTGTTTCCAATTTATACCTACAACCGGGTAATTACCAAAGGCGGGATGGCTGTAATATTGTTTGGCCATTGGCTCATTATAGGAATATGCAAAATCTCTTACCCATACCAGTGTATCGGGATAAACGGGTATGTCGTATTTATTAATGAACTTTCCGCGGGCGATATTGGCATTTTCCCTTTTGGCAGCTTCCTTAAAATCGAAAACTTCCGAATGATACATTACTTTGGTAGCGTCCATTTCCTTTTTACCAAAAATCCTGTTATCGGGAGTTATAATCATAGCATCTATTTTTTCCATAGTTGCCTTATCGTTCCATTTTATGGTAGACACTTTTTTCCAGTCTAAATATTCATTTCCATCAGATCCCTGCTTTACAAACCCCATTAATTTACCTGCAATGGAATCCCTCACCCAATTTGTAAACTGGCGGTATTCGTTATTGGTAATTTCCGTAGCATCCATCCAAAACCCGCTTATTGAAACCTGTTTGTTACGAGCTGTAAAAGCATAGTTTATATCCTCATCGCTCGGGCCCATATGAAATGTTCCCGGTGGAACATATACCATTCCCGGAGGTTTTGGCAAGCTGTAACGACTTGCAGGTGCAACACCGTGCACCTGGCCATCATTGGGAAGGCTCTTCGATTTACCGTGTTTATTACAACCGGCCAAAATGAAAATAGCTAAAACAGCTACCGAAGTGAACAACTTAATCTTCATTGATTTTACTTTGAGGGTAAGGGCAAATTTAATAATTAATTTGAATTAAAATAATTGTGCCTTCGTTCCCGGTTTCTGAATTCGACAACAGAATACCGATTACCAACTCTAGAAACGGCCAAATATCTTAATTATTGTAAAAAACTGTTATATTTTTTTAGGATTTGGGTACAAAAAACTCAATGAAAATTCTAAAGGATTTAAAGGAAATTTAAAGCTACGAAAAAGATTTATATAAATATATAACAAAAAAAGATTTTTTAAAAAAATACGTTAAAGATATTCACATTTGATCCGGGTTTTATAGAAAATGGTACTTAAAAGCCTTCAATTATTACATTGACTCTATACCAATTTCTACCGACAATTTTTTTAAAACATTAATTATTTTTTTCTTATTTATTTTCATCTGGCCTAACTTTAGCATCCCAAATAAATCTAAAAGATAACATGAAAAAAAAGCTACTTCCAAAAAAACCGCAGTTTTTTATCGGAAAATATCAAAAGGCTTCTTTTATAATTGTTTTCCTTCTTATATTTTCTATTTCTACGTACGCTCAAAACACTGATATTGTTGTCCCCTCATCCCAGGTTAAACTTTTAAAAATTTTTAAAAACAATTCATCGCGTGTGGAAGCCCCCGCAAAGGTTGACTCGAACGCACTCTATTCGAATATAACGACTTTTGCCCATTCAGGTACTGCTAATGGTGGCGCGGCTCTCCAGTCCGGGAACACTATAACGACTCTTGTGGCAGATAGCCTGGGCTTAATTGGTACTCCTCCATTTTCGGTCGCAGCTTTTACTTTTTCAGTTGCAAGTTTTAATGAGGTAGATGTAACTGCCCGCGCACGTGTTCGTATTTACGCAAATGATGGGGCTGACGGCGGCCCCGGCACCTTGCTTGCGGGGGTCAGTTTTGATTCGATTTTACTTAAAGCCGGTAGTACTTCACTTTTTAATACCGGATCCCTTCAAACACCACTTCAGGTTACAACACAGGCCATTTGGGCAGGAATTATCTTTGACAATAATAACGGAACTTTAAGTTCAACTTTGGATCAATTAAATAATCTTGGACAGGGAATTTTCGATCCTATTGACAAGGGGAGCAGTACTGATGATATTTTTGGGACAGATGCGGCAGGCTCTTTTTTAGCTGACAATCCAACCGGATCGACTTTCAATTTTGGTGGCCCTCCATTGGCTAACTTAGGATGGGAAATCATTTCTGCTATTACTTTACCTGCAACTTTATACAATTTTAAAGTTCAGCACAGAGGGATAATTAATACCTTAACATGGAACACATCCCAGGAATTCAATTCAAATTATTTTGCCGTGGAACGCGCCATAGATGGAATTCATTTTGCCCCGATAGGGCAAGTAAAAGCGGCAGGTAACAGCGGTGTGGCGCGAAGTTACCAGTTCAATGATGCAAATCCTGCAAAGGGTATTAATTACTACCGGTTACGTATAGTTGATATTGATAATTCAGGTAAATACAGTGATGTCATAACTGTAACGAACACGGGTTCGGTAAACTTTACGATCTACCCAAATCCTGTTAAGAACACCCTGCTTGTAAATATGGACGCTGAAAAAGCAGAAATGGCCGTTGTAAGCATTACCGATATCAACGGCAGGAAAGTTTATAACCACCAGGTAACGGTAACCCAGGGAAATAATAACTTCCCAATTGATGTTAATAATTTTTCAAAGGGAACTTATTACTTAAAAGTTCAGTTGAGTAATGGCAGTTATACCAACAAATTCAACAAATTGTAATTACAAAATTTTTTTAATTTTATATTTTCCAAGCCGGTTCATCGATGAGCCGGCTTTGTATTTTTATTACAACAAAATATAAGGAAGCACTTCACACTTTAGAAAATATTTCAAATTATCGCCGTTTGGTGGAGACGCCAACCGTGGCTGGTCCGTGGCCGGTGTCCACCGACCACTTGCTCCTGCGAATTTGAAATGCGGCCACTTTTACTGCATCAAACTTTTTAATAGTAATTTTGTAAACTTTATTATGGCAAAAGGGAAGACGCAGGATGTAAAATTACAAGATACAGCAGAAGAAACAATTGAGGTATTTGGTGCGAGAGAGCATAACCTTAAGAACATCGATATTTCCATTCCGAAAAATAAGCTCGTGGTGATTACGGGCATTAGTGGCAGTGGTAAATCTTCGCTGGCTTTTGACACAATTTATTCAGAAGGGCAGCGCAGGTATATGGAAAGCTTCTCGGCTTATGCACGCCAGTTTATGGGAGATATGGAAAGGCCGGATGTAGATAAAATAACCGGGCTTTCCCCTGTAATTTCAATTGAGCAAAAAACCACCAACAAAAATCCCAGGAGTACGGTAGGTACTGTTACCGAAGTATATGATTTTCTGCGTTTGCTATATGCAAGGGTAGGAGAGGCTTATAGTTATAACAGCGGGAAAAAAATGGTAAAATGGAGCGAGGATGAAATTGTTGAAAATATTATATCAAAATTTCCCAATAAAAAAATCAGCCTGCTGGCGCCCCTGGTGCGTGGCCGTAAGGGCCATTATCGGGAGTTGTTTGAAGAGGTAAGAAAAAAGGGTTTTTTAAAAGTGAGAATTGACGGTGAAATAAAAGACCTCACTCCTAAAATGCAGGTGGACAGGTATAAGATTCACGATATAGAGCTGGTTGTTGACCGGCTCCAGGTTGCGGGGGAGCATAAAGTAAGACTAAGTCAAAGTATACAAAAGTCGCTTCAATTAGGAAATGGGCTACTTTTTCTATTATTAAATGATAATGGGGAACAGGCGCAATACAGCCGCCAGCTTATGTGCGAAGATAGCGGCATCAGTTATGAAGAACCTTCACCCAATACCTTTTCATTTAATTCACCCTATGGGGCGTGCCCGGTATGCAAAGGCCTTGGGAATGTTTACCAGGTTGATCTCGATAGCATAATTCCCAACCCTGGGTTAAGCATCAATGAAGGCGCGATTGCACCGCTCGGAGAAGAAAGAGAAGCATATGTATTTAAGCAGGTTCAGCAAATAGCAAAGAAGTATAAATTCAGCCTGGACAAACCCGTTTCTCAATTACCCGCGAATGCCATAAATATTTTGCTATATGGGAAAGAAGATGTTCCGGCTAAAGATAACACTGAGGAATATACAAAATTAATGGCTGTTAATATGGATCCTTCGGAGGTATCTTCGTTTTCGGCAGATGATTATGAAGGCATTGTAAACATGATCAGAAGGTGGTTCAGTTCGGGTACTACCAGTGACGCCTTAAGAACATGGGTGGAAAAATTTATGCAATTAAAAACATGCATTTCCTGTAATGGTAGGCGACTTAAGAAAGAAAGTCTTTGGTTTAAAGTTGATGATAAGAATATTGCCGATTTAAGTGATTACGACCTGAACAGACTACTACAATGGTTTACCGGTATCGAATCAAGGTTAAACAAACGGCAGAATGTAATTGCAAAAGATATTTTAAAAGAAATAAAAGAAAGGGTTCAGTTTTTATTGGATGTGGGCTTAAACTATCTTTCTTTAAGCAGGCCGTCCAAAAGCCTTAGTGGTGGAGAATCTCAGCGCATCAGGCTGGCTACACAAATAGGTTCTCAATTACAGGGAATCACTTATATACTCGATGAGCCCAGCATTGGATTACATCAGCGGGATAACCACCGGCTTATTAAAGCACTACAAAATTTAAGGGATATTGGTAACAGCGTACTGGTAGTTGAGCATGATAAAGATATCATGATGGCAGCAGATTACCTTATTGATATTGGCCCCAAAGCAGGCAAACACGGGGGGGAAATTGTTGCAAGTGGTATCCCGAAAGATTTATTAAAACTGGATACGCTCACCTCTTCCTACCTCAATGGCAAAAAACAGATCGCAATTCCTTCGCAAAGGAGAAAGGGAAACGGTCATACACTTTACCTGAAAGGCACCTCAGGAAATAATTTGAAAAATATTAGTGTTGAATTTCCATTGGGGAAATTTATATGCGTTACCGGCGTAAGTGGCAGCGGCAAATCGACTTTAATAAATGAAACATTGTATCCTATATTGAGTATTCATGCTTATAAAAGTAAGATGACACCCCTCGCTTACAAGAGTATAAAAGGACTGGAGTATATTGATAAGGTAGTTGAAATAGATCAATCGCCTATCGGCAGAACGCCACGAAGTAACCCTGCCACTTATTGCGGCTTTTTTACTGATATAAGAACATTATTTGCCTCAGTACCCGAAGCTAAAATAAGAGGATACAAAGCAGGCCGTTTTTCATTCAATGTAAAAAGTGGCCGGTGCGATGTATGCGAGGGAGGTGGTATGCGAGTAATAGAAATGAATTTTTTGCCCGATGTATATGTTCATTGCGAAAAATGTAATGGTAAAAGATATAACCGCGAAACACTGGAGATAAGATATAAGGGCAAATCAATAAGTGATGTACTTGAGATGACCGTAGATGAGGCCGTGGAATTTTTTCAAAATGTTCCGTACATCTATAGAAAAATTAAAGTACTCCAGGAAGTGGGACTTGGATATATAACACTTGGGCAAAGTGCGGTTACATTAAGCGGAGGCGAGGCGCAACGTGTAAAGCTATCAACTGAATTAAGTAAAAGAGATACAGGAAAAACGTTTTATATTCTTGATGAACCTACGACCGGGCTTCATTTCCAGGACATACAGCATCTCACGGATGTATTGAATAAATTGGTTGATCGCGGTAATACCGTACTGGTAATCGAGCATAACATGGATATTATAAAAATTGCAGATCACATTATAGATCTTGGCCCCGAAGGCGGTGAAGGTGGCGGAAGGGTCTTATTTGAAGGAACTCCGGAAGAACTCGCAGAAAATAAAGAAAGCTTTACTGCGTCTTTTTTAAAAGAAGAGCTTATGAATTTACAAAGTATAAAAAAGGCAAAGCATGGTAACAAAGTTAAAAAATGATGGTTTCAGGGGTACACATTGCATATGATTATGCATTGTTTTCTGGTTAACTTTTATTATATACTTTGCCACTATCAGAGACAAGATGTTGAATCAATATGTTTAAAATCCTGCCGGATACCGCATCTGACTGGCCGCGTGCCCGTCGGGTGTTACTACTTATTCTTACATCAAAGAATAATAAATTATAACGGTGCTCAGGATTCCTTTATTGTATTCCGGAAGAATTAATTAAAATTTTTCCATTGTAATGTGTTGTAATCCATCTTCCATATAGATATCTCCGTACTGTATGAAGGAAAAACTTTCATAGAATTTTTTCAGATAAAACTGTGCCCCGATGATTACAGGCACGTGTCCAAATAAGCGATATAAATTTTCAAGGGATTTTAATATAAGTTGCCTTCCTAAATCCTGCCCTCTTGCAGCAGGTGAAGTAACCACGCGGCCAATGGATGCGGCGTTGTGATATGGGATGCCCGGGGGAAGTATGCGGCTATAGGCAACAATAGCATCATCTTTCCAGGCGGTTAAATGTTGCGATTTAAGATCTTTATTATCACAATCCTGGTAAATGGAGTGCTGTTCTACTACAAAAACTTCATTTCTAAGCTGAAGAATTTTATAAAGTTCGGTGTTGGTGAGGTCAGTGAACGATTTGCATTGCCAGGTGATCATGAAGTGGTGAATTGTGAGTGGTGAATTGAAGTCATTGGGTCATTAGTCATTGGTCATTTTGTGAGTAGTTGGCATTACAATTGTGAACGGCGATTGACCATTGACTATTGACCATTCACATTTAATATCCATATTTATTCTTCCATCTTTCTTTTAAAAATTTTCTAAGTTCTTCCTCGCGTGCATTTTTGCCGGGATTGTATATGAGTATATTTTTTATTTCATCAGGTAAAAATTCCATTGGTACAAAATTGTTTTCATAACTATGTGCGTACTGGTAGTTCTTACCGTAATCCAGCTTTTTCATGAGATTCGTTGGTGCATTGCGAACAGCAAGTGGCACTGGTAAATCGCCATATTGCTGAACCAGCGTTTGGGCTTTACCGATAGCAGCAACACTGGAATTACTTTTTGGTGATGATGCCAGGTAAGTTACACATTGTGATAATATGATACTGGATTCGGGATAGCCTATAACATTTACTGCCTGGAAGGTATTTGTCGCGAGAACCAGGGCGGTAGGATTGGCATTGCCAATATCTTCGCTTGCGAGTATAACCATTCTCCTTGCAATAAATTTTACATCTTCTCCGCCTTCAATCATGCGTGCCAGCCAATAAACTGCCGCATTAGGGTCACTGCCGCGTATCGATTTTATAAATGCTGAAATGATGTCGTAATGTTGCTCACCTTTTTTATCATACAACGCAACTTTTTGTTGCGCAACCTTCATCACAAGTTCATCGGTTATGATTAAACTTTTGGAAAGTTCCGAACTTTCCAAAAGTTCGAGAAGGTTCAATAATTTTCTTGCGTCTCCGCCAGACAAATTTATTATTGCTTCAGTTTCTTTTAATTCAATATTTTTTTGGGAAAGGAATGCATCATTTTCTATAGCATGTTTTAATAAAGCAATAAGAGATTCTTTTTGCAATGGCTTCAAAATATAGACCTGGCAGCGGCTGAGCAACGCACTGTTCACTTCGAATGAAGGATTTTCGGTTGTAGCGCCTATTAGCGTAATAATTCCTTTTTCTACTGCGCCAAGCAACGCATCCTGTTGCCCTTTATTGAAGCGGTGAATCTCGTCGATAAACAGGATGGCACTTTCTTTTTTTTTGGATTCTTCAATTACTTCACGCACTTCTTTCACACCCGATGAAATAGCACTTAATGTATAGAATGGAACGTGTAAAGTTTGCGCAATAATATGAGCAATAGTTGTTTTGCCCACACCCGGCGGCCCCCATAATATCATGGAAGGAATTTTTCCGTTTTCAATGGAGTTGCGTAAAACACTTCCTTTCCCGGTAAGATGTTCCTGGCCTATAAGTTCATGTAAAGTTTTTGGGCGAAGCCTTTCTGCCAAGGGTGGTAATGCCATGTGAGAAATTTAAGTATCAAAGGTCAGTGGTTCAAAAAGTCAATGGTCAATAAGTCAATCGTCAGTAGCCAATTGTGAATTGTGAATAGCTGCTCATAATCACAATCTAACAGTTCACAAAATGACCAATGACTTATTGACCAATGACTCAGCAACTAATAACCAATCACATTCAATGTTGATTATTCAGTAAAAACGGACGCAAATCCTCCAAAGTTACTGCAGATTGCTTATCATCCAATTCAATAACAACACAATAACCATTTGCTCCGCCGGCCTTTAGCAAAGCATTTACAAGTTTTTGCTGATCGCTTTCCAATCTTTTTCCATTCCATATTTCTTTTGTGCAGAGGCATCCCTGCGTTGGTGTGAGAGGAAAGTAAGGTTTGTTTGCATAAATACCCGGATCTATAGTAGTACCATGAGCAATAATCTCTGTGCGGCCTGCAAGCCCTGCATAGTAGGAATAATATAAAGGCAAATAATTTTTAAGATCTTCGGGAACCAGCTTTTTATAATAATCCATATTCCATAGGGTATCGGTAATAGTACTGTCTTTAAAAAAATTCTGAAGACTGGTTTCTACAGGCATCGACAATTGTATGTTAGCCGTAGGCCCTATAAAGCTGCTCATGGAAACATCAAAGCCATGCATTACAAAAATCCCCTGTGGTGTATTGCCATTGGTTAAATAAACGGGAAGATTGGTAATACTCCGGGCAAGCTGTGGAACACTAAAAATATTGCCACTGCTGTCTGAAATAAAATTTCCATTTTTATCCCTTATTATTACAATCCCCGGGTAATCACG
Organism: Ginsengibacter sp.; assembly: GCA_040005125.1. Lineage (GTDB taxonomy): Bacteria > Bacteroidota > Bacteroidia > Chitinophagales > Chitinophagaceae > Ginsengibacter. The sequence goes on along the minus strand of JBDTZL010000025.1, from coordinate 2,434 downwards.
GTTTTTTCGCTGGAGGCTGTACATCACGGTTTCCCCGGGAAGAAATTTATTACTGAATAGTTCTTCCAGCAAATTTTTTGATAAGAAGGCTCCGTTTTTAGGTTGCTCTGAAATATGGACCTGCAGCATATATAGAATGGGGTTGATAATTCCCTGCTCCGCAAATTTTGTATCAAGCAATTCTTTGATAGTGTTTACAATTGCCGGGTCATTTTTTTGTTGCGATAAATATTCTGCGCACATAGCAAATACTTTTGGATCATCAGTATTATTAAGCAATTTTTTTACCTGGAGAAAAAAAACGCCGGGATAATTTGTATAAGCGAGTTCCAGCAACGTTTTTTGAAAATCAATACTTCTCAGCCCGATCTCTTCAAAAGCTTCATGAACTTTTTCATCACTGAATGGCGATTTATACAACAAAATTTCAATTGCCCCAAAAGCCTCTTCCCAGTTTTCTTCTGTTGAATCAGTAAGAGAGATGGATAAATTTTTATTGATAGAATTTTTAATCAGCCTTTCATACAATTTTGAGCGCTCGGCTATTGTAGTATAGGATGTGTAAAGTGGCGCGCCATATTGAGCAAAATTTTTAGCTGAAATAATAATGAGTATAAAAAAAATAAGAGCCTTTTTCATTTGTGCAAGGTAAAACATGTAGAATGTTTTAATGAAGGGATATAAAATTTAGTGATTTCTGATTTTACGAAATTGATATTTTTAATTCAGGAGAAATTAAATCAGACCCTCGCCAATACTATTAAAATCATTTTGGCTGCATTCGTACTTTCTTTTTATTGCTTTTACCAATGGGAAAGTAAATATTTCATAATAAAAAGTTAGTAAGAGCACCAGCAATGGTAATATATCAAAAACCAGGTTATCGTAAAATTCAAGATGCGAATACAAGTACATTCTTTGGATTTTTCTCATTAAATCATCAATATTAAATAATTGAAAAATAAGAGAAAAAAGCTGTATCGATAGCTGAATAAAAAAAAATATTTTAAGTGTTTTTATTTCTTTTTTTGAGACGTCTGTATCGTTTGACAATTTTTTATATAAAGCCAAACCCAGAAAGCTATTTCCAAAAAACAGGGTAAAATATAATATTAAAATAAATATTGAGATAATGCCACCATCAAAATGAATATCCTTAAAAAAGATGGCACGACATCCGATATAAACCATGAAAAGCGACTGAAGAATAATGCTTACGATACAGATAGCATGATACAAAACAAATTTGAATGGCATTAATAATATTTTATTTCACATCAAGTTTTATCTGCAATTCATCCAACTGCTTTTCATCAATAGTTGATGGTGCATCTATCATAAGATCTTTCCCACTGTTATTTTTTGGAAATGCAATAAAATCACGGATAGATTCGCTTCCTCCTAAAATGGCACACAGGCGGTCAAAACCAAAAGCAATGCCACCGTGCGGTGGTGCTCCATATTCAAAAGCGCCCAGTAAGAAACCAAATTTATGTTGTGCTTCTTCTTTGGTCATGCCCAATGCTGCAAACATTTTTTCCTGTAGTTCCCGCTGGTAAATTCTGATAGAACCTCCCCCAATTTCATTTCCATTTAACACCATATCATATGCATTGGCTTTGATTTTTGCATAAGGATGCTCCAGGTATTTCTCCGCATTTTCAATGAGATGATTATTGCTGATCATCACTTTTATATCTTCCGGCTTCGGCGAAGTGAAAGGATGATGACGGGCAACCCACCTGTTTCCATCTTCATCATATTCAAACAGCGGGAAATCTGTTACCCACAATAATTTAAATTCTTCCGGCCTTCGCAGTCCCAATCTGCCGCCCATGTATAGACGCAGGTCGCTCATGGCTTTTCTTGTTCGCTCTTCTTTACCCGCCAGGATTAAAATAAGATCACCGGGATTTGATTCGCAAAAAATTGTAAATGATCTTAATTGCTCTTCATTGAAAAATTTATCAAAACTGCTTTTGAGGGTGCCGTCATTATTAAATTTTATAAATGCAAGCCCACCCATTCCAATCTGCGGGCGCTTCACCCAGTCAATTAATTCATCCGTTTGTTTTCTCGAATAATCACTGCAGCCAGGAACAGAAATGGCCACAATAGTTTCAGCATTATTAAATACGGCAAACTCTGTATTTTTTAATCCTTCAAAATAATTTTTCCCTTCAGCTTTTAAGTTGGAAACTTTCAGGCCAAACCTGATATCCGGTTTATCATTTCCATAATTCCACATAGCATCTTCCCAGGTCATTCTCTCAACAGGCTCTTTGAATTCCAATCCTTTTACTTCCTTAAAAATATATTTTACCATTCCCTCAAACATTTGCAGGATATCTTCCTGTTCTACAAACGACATTTCACAATCGATTTGAGTAAATTCCGGCTGCCTGTCTGCACGCAGGTCTTCATCCCGGAAACA
>JBDTZL010000130.1:0-11549 GCA_040005125.1 Ginsengibacter sp. | reverse complement strand
AGGTTTCTGGCTCGTAAGTTAGTTCCCTCTCTGAAGGAGAGGGGTTGGGGTGAGGTTTCTGGCTCGTAAGTTAGTTCCCTCTCTGAAGGAGAGGGGTTGGGGTGAGGCTTCTAACTGATAAGTTAGTTCCCTCGCCTTTGGAGAGAGCCTGTCGAAGGGGGTTGGGGTGAGGCTAAACAAATGAAATTGTTTTTTGGCAAAAAAAAGCGAACAAATAAAATAAAAAGACTTCGAAGAGAACCTTATTACATTCATGAACAACAACCATATCAAATCTGATCATTTAATTTTTTCGCCGGGAGATGTAGACCTTTCCCAATCTCCTTTAAGAAACGGATTGAATGAAGATACGTTTGTCCTGGGAGCTTTTAATCCTGGTCTTTGCAGGTTATCCAATGGTAATCTCATGATTATGGTGAGAGTGGCGGAAGCTTTATCAAATGCAGTTTATAATAACGGGGTGCATTGTATAAGATGGGATAAAGAAAAAAATTTTCTCACAGATGCATGGCCTTTGGAACAGGCTGATATGAAGGATCCGAGAAGCTTTGTATTGAATAATTTTTCATTCCCGGTTTGTGCAGTTACTTCATTATCATGGCTGCTGCCGGTTGAATTGAACGAAGATGGATCTGCAATAAAAAATATTCATTACGATAAAATAATTTCTCCGCAGTATACCAGCCAGGAATATGGAATAGAAGATCCCCGGATTTCGTTTATCGATGACCGTTATTATATGACGACCTGTTGCGTAAGCTCCGAACGTCATTCCACAATTTTATATGTTTCTGATGATGGATTAAATTATACTTGCCTTGGTATAGTTCTCGATCATCAGAATAAAGATATGTTGTTGTTTGAAGGTAAGATCAACAATGTCTATCATGCATTAACAAGGCCATTGGGAAGTTGTTATTTTGCATCTCCGCCTTCATCCCTGTATCACCCGGGCGCTGCTGTACACCTGGCAACATCACCCGATCTCCTGCATTGGAAGCCTTGTGATGATGCATTTTTACGCGCAAGAAAATCCTCTGTATCCAACGTAAAAATTGGTGGTGGTACTCCGCCCGTGCTCACACGGGATGGATGGTTAATGCTATTTCACGGAGTTGAGAATAAAAGTGATGTGGGTATTTACAGGACTTTCTGGGCGCTTCTTGATAAAGACGATCCATTAAGAATTTTGCATCTTGAAGATGATACTCCTGTACTTGAAGCAAACCCCACCCTTACACAGAACATCGGCGATAAAATTTATTTAAATGATGTGGTTTTTACAACCGGTATTGCAGAACATGATGATGACTTTATCCTGGCATCGGGGGAAGTGGATCTTGCTTGTCGTATAACCAGGATTTCGAAAAAATATTTTTCAAACGCGTTTCATAAATAAAACTCTATGGCAGAAGTTATCTTACAAAATATCTCCAAGGTGTATGTTGATGTTGATAAGGATCGTGGCAGAAAAAAGGCAATTGAGGATATTTCATTCACGGTGCATGATAAAGAATTCATGGTTATCGTGGGCCCTTCAGGTTGCGGAAAATCAACTTTACTAAGGATGATCGCCGGCCTTGAAGATATCAGCGGGGGAACATTGGCTATTGATGGTAAAATAATGAATGATCTTAGTCCGCGTGACAGGGATATAGCGATGGTATTTCAAAACTATGCCCTGTACCCCCATATGACGGTATATGATAATATGGCTTTTGGTTTAAAGCTTAAAAAATTCAGCAGGAATGCCATCAAAGAACGGGTTATGCAAACGGCAAAATTGCTGGAAATAGAAGATGAATTATACCGGAAGCCAAAAACATTATCCGGAGGACAGAGACAAAGAGTGGCGATCGGAAGAGCTATTATAAGGCGGCCTAAAGTCTTTCTTTTTGATGAGCCGCTCAGTAATCTGGATGCAAAATTACGGAGCCAGATGAGGATCGAATTACAAAAACTACACAGGGAAATTAATGCAACAATGATTTATGTAACACATGATCAAACGGAGGCCATGACATTGGGAAACAGGATAGCAGTTTTAAACAAGGGGAAACTGATGCAGTTAGACACGCCTTTGCATTTGTATAAGAATCCAAATAACAGGTTTGTAGCAGGTTTTATAGGTTCGCCAACTATGAATTTTATCAAAGGAGTTCTTAAAAAAAAGGAAGATTATTTTTTCCTGGAAGCTTCACCGGATTGCACAATTCTTTTAGGCCCGGGGATTCCCGCCTCACTTAAAAACAGGATCGGGGATGAATTGGAAATTGGGATCAGGCCGGAAAACATAATTATTTCTGAACAAAAAAATGATGCTCCACCCGATAGTATTTTGGAAGTAATGGCGTATGAGAATATGGGAAATGAGCAATTGGTCTACCTGTTATTAAACGATCAGACATTGATAGCAAGAAGGCCCGCCCAGGATTCGGTTGAAATAGGATTGAAGTTTTTTGTGCAGTTTCCGTATGATAAAATTATTTTTATTGATCCTGTAAATGGCGAAGTAGTTAATAATACATGATTAGCTCACTGCTGTAGTATTCTTCCTGTTGCGCTTGCCGCAAAGTATTTAATTTTTATATTTGGATATGATTTTATTTCTTTACTTAAACGGACTGTATGATAAACCCAATGAAAAGTTTAATAGAAACTTTTTATGCTGCTTTTCAAAAAAAAGATGCAGAAACCATGATCTCCTGTTATCATGATAATATTATTTTCCGGGATCCTGCATTTGGCGAATTGAAGGGCGAAGATGCCAGGGCGATGTGGAAAATGCTTTGCCGCAATGCTACAGATCTGCGTGTTGAATTTTCAACTATAAGTGCTTCATTGAAAAAAGGGTCAGCACATTGGGAGGCATGGTATAGCTTTAGTAAAACAGGCAGGAAAGTACATAACATAGTTGAAGCAGAATTTGAGTTCAAAGATTCAAAAATTATAAAACATACCGATACCTTTAACCTGCATAAATGGGCATCACAGGCAATGGGCTGGAAGGGTAAATTATTGGGTGGCACCGCTTTCTTTAAAAACAAATTGCACCGGCAGACCAATACGATGCTGGCTGATTTTATAGAGAAAAATAACCGGTAGTTACGAGGTTGTATCCACATACAATTTGACTTTTGTTAAGCCTGTGAATATTTTTTGAATAGCAATTACCAGGGAGTTTTAACGCTCCTCATCAATTTTGTAATTTGAAGTATACGCAATTAATCATATTAATTTTTTCTCTCCATTTGTTTGCAGAAGCGCAAATCACAATTCCCGGTTATTATCAGCAGAAAAATAGTTTTAACGATTCTCTTAAAAAGATAGTTCATGAAGTAGGCTTAGACAGTACATGGGATGCGGGTGAAGACGGAATGGAAAAAATTTCGTTCGCAGTAATTGATCTCAATGGAAAGAACCCGGTTTTAGGCGGCGTCAACTTTGATAATTTTATTTATCCCGCCTCCGTGTATAAAATGTATGTTGCCATGGAAGTTTTAAGGCAGGTTAGCAATGGTGATTTTTCTTTATTTAAACCGTATGTTGTAAAATCGCCCAACGATGTAGATAAATCAAAAGAAATAAGCTACGATCCAAGGCCGCTCTTAAAAGATGGAGATACTGTTACTGTAAATTACCTTTTAGATCTCATGATTACACGAAGCGATAATTCTGCAGCAAATTGCCTGATTGATATTGCAACACGGGATAGCATCAATAAGACAATGCACGAGAATGGCTGGCAGGGCAGCGAGATTACGCGAAAATTTCTAAGCCGGAGATATGAAGATCCTGGTTATGATACCGTAAGAGGTACAGAGACCTGCGCGCTGCATGCTGCAGATTTTATGTACAAAATTTATAAAAATCAATTGATCAATCCATGGGTAAGTATGCAAATGAAAGCTTTACTCGGCAGGCAACTAGACACTTCCAAACTTTCCAGGGGATTGCCTCATAGCGCCATGTTTTATCATAAAACGGGTTGGTGGAGTTTTTATACCAATGATGCAGGCATTGTCTATGATGGGAAAATACAATATGTAATTTCACTGTTTGCGCCGGTTACAGAGGAGGAAGCAGGAGCCAGGTTCAGGGAACTTTCACGCAGGGTCTATAATCTGATCAATAATTTACACAAATAGCTTTACTTATTATAGCAGTGGTGCAAACAGCGGTACAAAAAGGCTTTTTAAGCGTTTTAATGAGCAACCCGGGATTATGGTTTCATTTACAGCTCAACGGACCCGACCGCCCCGGATCTGCAATCTTATCAAAAATCAATTCTCGCATCAGATTGCCTGTCGGCAATTACTTTAAGTAGCAAACCACCGGCAATGATAATCGCAACAGCACTTAATAACATTGACGTAGTTTTTTTGTTGAGTTGAATTTTCTTTTTCCAATTATTTGAGCGTCCCATAAAAATATTTTTTAGAGTATAAAAGTATGATAATAGCATCTGATTTGTACAATAGGTCTATCATTTTCTGTGCCATAAATTAGTATTTTTTTAACCACGACATTAACAGAAGGTTTTGTGAAAAAGCAAATAAAAGCCAATGTTCTTTTTAAAATTCATTAATAAAAATTGCTTAGCCATTATAGAGTGCTTTCCTTTTTTGTTACGCGCCGGTGATAGGCACAATCATTATAAATCCCGTTGTTGTCCTATGTTTTTTTAATTAAGGCATCCTTTTTAGTTATTTAGACGATGGGTATAGGTGAAAGTGTTTATTGAAAAAGACCGGAAGTTGCGCTGTTATTTTTACTGTTTTTATTCATTGTAAAAATTTCGAAATTTTTTTTTCAAAATGATATTTATTTAACAAATGTGTGTAAATTACATGTTAAATAAACACTAAACACTTATATAATTACTTGATTATGAGAAAAAAACTTCTGCTCAGCGGTCTTTTCATGCTCTTTTGTTTTCTCCAAACAATGGCGCAACAACGAACAGTAACCGGGACAGTAACTTCAAAGGATGGTACTCCTCTAGCTGACGCATCTGTTACGGTTGTGGGACAAAAGACCGGTGTAAGAACAGCTGCCGATGGTACCTTCTCTATTACTGTTCCTGCAAATGCAAAACAACTTCAAATCAGTTATGTGGGATCCGAAACTCAAAAAGTTGATGTTTCATCAGCTACTACGGTGAGTGTTTCACTGGCTGCTTCAACTCAATCACTTACCGATGTTGTAATTATTGGATATGGTTCAGCAAGAAAAAAAGATCTTACAGGGTCCGTATCTTCAATTAAATCAAAAGATTTTAACCGGGGTAACATCAATTCTCCGGATCAGTTACTGCAAAATAAGGTACCGGGTTTAGAAATTACTACCAATAGCGGGCAGCCGGGTGTTGCGACTACCGTGAAAATCCGGGGGAACAATTCTATACGGTCCGGTAACGGCCCACTATATGTAATTGACGGAGTTGCTTTGGATGGAAGAACTGCAAAACCAAGTTTAGATTTAGGAGCTAACGGCCTGCCATTCGGCTCCACCCCTGAATCGAACCCTTTGCTTTATATCAACCCAAATGATATAGCACAGATTGATGTTTTAAAGGATGCTTCATCAACCGCAATATATGGTTCGCGCGGAGCAAATGGTATCATAATTATCACCACCAAAAAAGCAACCTCCAGCGGTACCAAAGTAGAGTTCGGTGCCAGTTTTGGCGTTGCGGCAGGATATATGAAGAATTACGGCCTGTTATCTGCCAGTCAATTCAGGAGTGAAGCCTTAAAAAATAACCTAAAGCAAGATTCAGGGCACTCGGTTGATGTGCTGAAAGAAATTACACAGAGTTCTATATCTCAAAATTATAACGTGTCCTTAAGTGGCGGAAATGAAACCGGGAAATTCCGGGCTTCCTTTTTAGGTTCTTCAGCTCCGGGGTTTCTTAAAAAAACATCTTTAAACAAGTATCTTGGTAACCTCGGAGGCCAGTTCAAATTTTTAGATAAGCGTTTATCCATTGATTTTGATGTGATAGCCGGCCATACTACCGAACAAATTCAACTGTTAACCAATACGGCCGGGGCAGGAGGTAATTTATTGGCGTGGGCTTTAAACTGGAATCCTACGGTGGCTCTTAAAGAAAGCAACGGATTATGGAATAATAATACAGCAAACACTTTCGGAATACCTAACCCATTGGCTGTGATCGATGCTTATCATGATGTTGCCGATGTTGATGTGGTTCTGGCAAATATTTCTGCTACAGCGAATATCGCCAAAGGCCTTGATTACAAATTTTTATTCGCTATTAATCACGGAACCGGAACCAGGAATACAACTATAGACGGATGGGTTAATGGTATCCAGGGGGTTTCAGGCTCAGGATTCGGAGCTGTATCTACCGCCGCTTTAACATCTCAGACCTTCACCCATACTTTGAACTATCATACAGACCTGACAACGGAATTGAGATTTGATGCTATTGCAGGGTATGAGTATTGGAAAACTGATTTTTCTAATACAACCATCTCTGCATCCGGTTTCAATACGAACTTAGATCAGACAACCAAGACATCCCTTCGTTACTCAAATTTCCTGATCAATGCGCAAAAAAATTATCCCAACTCGCAAAATGTAGATCCAACAGCTGAGCTGCAGTCTTATTTTGGCAGGGTCAATTTCAATTTGTCTGATAAATATTACCTCACAGCAACAATAAGAGACGATGGTTCTAATAAATTTGGTGTTAACAACAAATACGGCGTATTTCCCTCCGTTGGTGCAAAATGGGTAGTAAGCAATGAGGATTTTTTGAAAGGCAGCAATACCTTAAGCCAGTTATCGTTACGTGCTTCATGGGGCATCACGGGTAACCAGGAGTTCCCATCCGGAGCTTCCCAGGCGCAGATAAGCTCAAGTGCTTATAATGCGGCCGGACAGACAAATGTTGCTAACCCTGATTTAAAATGGGAAAAGACGACCACACTGAATTTTGGCCTTGATTATGCTCTTTTGAAAGGCAGAATTTCAGGAACTTTTGACTATTATCATAAAAATACCACCGACGTTTTATTTCAAAGTACGGCCATCCAGCCAGCACCATCATCCATCTACTTTATTAACCTGCCGGCTAATTTGTTAAATTCCGGGGTTGAATTTTCAATTAGTGCGGGCATCGTAGAAAAGAAAGACTTTGGCTGGGATGCAAGTTTTAATATAGCATACAATAAGAACAAATTAACAAATTTCAACCAGGCGCTTATTATAACCGGCCAGGTGAATGGTAACGGAATTTCAGGTGCATTTGCTGAAGCAATAGCGAATAACCAACCTGTTGATGTATATCATGTGAAGCCATTCCAGGGATTTGATAAAGATGGAAACCAGATTGTGGACTCTGCTGGGAAAGGACCAATTTTTGCAGGCGATCCCAATCCTCACGAAATAGTAGGATTCAGTACTACACTGAGGTATCAGAAGCTTTCCTTAACGATTAATGCAGGAGGTTCTTTTGGGTATAAGATATATAACAACACCTATACTACTATAACGAATCTCGGCAACTTCAATAAAGGCTTTAATGTGGCATCAGCAGGTTTTAATACAGGAGAATCTGTTAGCGACGGCGCACAGGTGTCGACGAGATATCTTGAAAGTGGCAATTTTATAAAATTAAGGAATGTAACCTTTACCTATGCATTTGGCAACCTTGGAAAATATCTCAATAATTTTAATGCTTTTATCAGTGGCAGCAATTTATTCGTGATTACCAAGTTCAAAGGGTTCGATCCTGAAGTAAACATCGACAAGAGTCAAAATAACTATCCATCGAGGAGCATTGAATATTTACCTTATCCAACGCCAAGGGTGATCAGCCTGGGCTTCAATGTTGGTTTATAATAAATTAAAAATTATAAAATTAAATTTATGAGCAAATACAAATATCTTAAAATAGTCTCGCTGGCCTTTATCACGGTGTCTCTCATCGGTATTGGCTGCACCAAGTTGGACCAAAATTTAAAGAACACTTTGACACCTTCCCAGGCCGCGAACGCTTTTAATGCTGCCTTATTTCTTAAAACCGCGTATAATGATGTGGGCGGCCCGTTTGGCCAGTTAGCAGGCGATGTGAGTCCATTGGAAGATGTATCCGGCGATGAACAAGCTGTGCCTACACGGAAAACGGATTGGGGTGACAATGGTGCATGGATTGCTTTACATCACCATAACTGGCCGGTGGATGATGGTGAGCAATTGCACATCAATACCTGGAATGACCTGAACAAGATCAATTTTGATGCGACCAATGTACTTACTTTCAAGCCTTCAGATGAACAGGTAGCAGAGGCAAGATTCATAAGGGCCATATCTCTATATCAATTACTGGATTTGTTTGGGCAATTTCCATTCAGAAATCCCGGTGAAAATCTTTTGAATGCACCAAAGGTATACCGTGGTGATAGTGCAGTGCAGTTTATCATCAGTGAATTAACAGATATATTGCCAAAGCTTAGCGCCGCGAACACAGTCACCCAGGCTAATCCCGATGCGGTGAGGTTTCTTTTGATGAAAACGTATCTTAACCGTGGAGCGTTCCTTAATAGGGCGGCCCCTACGTTTGATGACGCTGACATGCAGCAGGTGATTACTTTGGGCAACGCAATTATCACTAGTGGAAAGTATTCATATACGCCAAATTATTTTGATAATTTCAATCCTACCAATTCCGGTTCTAAAGAAGCAATATACGCATGCCCGAATACCGCCGGTGTTTCCGTTAATAATACTAGTATTCAAAATAAATGGTGGCCTACATTACATTATAACCAATATACGCCATTGAATCCGCAGGCTGGCTGGAATGGGTTTGCAACAACGGCGGAATTTTATAATTCTTTTGCCGCCGCCGATGTAGCAATTACCGAGACCGCAAAGGACACCTTATTAAAAGACAGGAGAATTGGAGGTAGGTTTTATGCGGGAGTGACGGATAAATCAGGCATAAAGCCAGGATTTTTGATAGGACAACAATACAACGAAAAAGGAGACAAACTCTTTGACAGGCAAAACAATTTGCTTACGTTTCTTCCACAGATGGCACCAAGTTTAAGCGAACAAGATCCAAAGACGTTGGAAATTACCGGGATACGTGTTATTAAATATCCGCCCGATTATTCATTGGGGGTTACCAGTTATAATACAGCGGGAAACTGGTTGTTGTTATATAGGTATCCTGATGTAGTGCTGATGGTTGCTGAAGCTAAAATGCGTGCGGCAGCACCAGACAATGCAGGTGCATTGACGATGGTGAACGCTCTTAGGGCCGCAAGGGGCGCCAATCCATTGACTGTAATGCCCCTCGTAAATACAGCAAACGTGTACGACCCCACTACTTTATTGGCTGAAAGAGGAAGAGAACTGTACTGGGAAGCCGTAAGAAGAACAGACCTGATACGTTTTGGTGTTTTCTTAAATGCCTGGGCTTATAAACCTGCGGATGCCGGTACAACATATCTCGTGTTTCCAATCGCCAGCGCCGCATTGGCTGCGAATCCCAACCTGATACAAAATCCCGGTTATCAATAATTATTTAGCATACTAATATATCGCAAAAGGCTATTATTTTAATAATAGCCTTTTGTGATTTTAAGGTAGGTCAAATTTAATTTACCATCAAATCTCAACTTTTGGAAAGTTCCCGTTGCATAAGAACAGTATGTAGGATTGTAATTCAGGTTTCATTACCGGGACTGCTTTTTTGCTGTTCGTGTAAACATACTATAAAAGCCCGCCCTTTATTTGAAATGATGGAAAACACCGGTATTACCTTTGAAAATAATGTTAAAGACGGCAAGATTGAAAACAGCTTTTTATTCAGGAATTTTTATAACGGTGGAGGTGTAGCTATCGGGGACATTAACAATGATGGCTTACCAGATGTTTTTTTGACATCCAACCAGGGCGAGAACAAACTGTATCTCAATAAGGGAAATTTGCAATTTGAAGATATATCACATAAGGCCGGGCTGCAGCAGGATAGTATGTGGAGCACCGGTGTAACCTTTGCAGATATTAATGGAGATGGGTGGTTAGACATTTATGTTTGTAACTCGGGGCATATGAAATCGGGTAACAGGAGAAATAAGTTGTATATCAATAATCACGATAATACATTTACAGAATCCGCTAAAAAGTATGGCCTGGATATTTCTGCTTATACTACGCAGGTCTCATTTTTTGATTATGATATGGATGGCGACCTGGATTGTTTTATGATCGATAACAGCCCAATGCCTATAAACACCTTGAACAATGCAAACCGGAGAGACCTGGCGGATTCATTATGGCCTGTAGCTAATTTTTTGAAAGGAGGTGGGGATCATTTGTATAGAAATGATAATGGCCATTTCACCGAAGTAACCCAGTCTGCCGGCATACATGGCAGTTTAATAAGTTTTGGTTTGGGGGTAAGTGTTGGCGATGTTAACAATGACGGATATCCTGATATTTACGTAAGTAATGATTCTTATGAAAGGGATTATCTATACGTCAATCAAAAAAACGGAACTTTTAAAGACGAACTGGAAGACCAGGTTCAAAGCGTAAGTATGTCTTCAATGGGAACAGATATCGGAGATCTTAATAACGATGGTTATTCTGAAATATTTACTACTGATATGTTACCGGGTGATGATTTTCGCTTAAAAACCCTGGGCTCTTTTGAGAATATTGATTTGTATAACAACAAGGTAAAATCCGGATTTTATCACCAGTTTATGAAGAATTGCTTACAAATGAATAACAAGAACGGTACATATTCTGAAATTGGTAATTATAGTGGCATTTCGGCTACAGACTGGACCTGGGGCAATTTAATATTTGATGCCGATAATGATGGTTTGAGTGATATATATGCCTGTAATGGTGTAAACAAAGATGTAACCAATCTTGACTTCATGGATTTTTTTGCAAATGATGTAATTCAAAAAATGGTGCTGACAGGCCAAAAAGAAAGCGTGGATAAGGTATTGGAGCATATTCCTGTAAACCCGTTGCCAAATAAAGCATTTAAAAATATGGGCAATTTGAAATTCAAGGATATTGGTGAATTATGGGGATTTACTCAGCCATCCTTTTCCAATGGGGCAGCTTATGCTGATCTTGATAATGATGGAGACCTTGACCTTATTGTTAACAATGAGAACGAAAAGGCATTTGTTTACAGGAACAATAGCAGGGAAATCAATAAAAATAATTTTATTGGTATTTTCTTAAAAGGAAAGGAGATGAATACTTTCGCTATCGGGAGCAAAATTAAATTATATGTCGGCAACCAGGTTTTAACCCGGGAAGTGATCCCATCCCGGGGATTTCAGTCGTCAGTAGATTACAAGCAGGTAATAGGTTTAGGAAAGGCTTCCAGTATAGATTCTATGTTGATAAGCTGGCCCGACAGGACTTATTCCCGTTACCTGGATCTTCCTGTTGATACGGTTCTCGTAATCAAAGAGGCTGATCAAAATAAATTGTCACCTGATACGATTGTACGGGTCTTGCCACCGCCCTTGCTCTCCCCG
>JBDTZL010000231.1:0-3438 GCA_040005125.1 Ginsengibacter sp. | reverse complement strand
ATTCCAATTTGCCGGATCAGATCGCCAGTTTAACAAGGTATTTAGATCGGCTTCCGTTACTATATTTTTTTCTTTAGCCAATGTAATCAATGAATCATAATCAGTAAGGGATTGACAATCTATTTTTGCTGCTTCAAACGAATTCCGCGCCTCACCAAACCCGTAATCAAAAATTGAAACCAGCCCTTCTATTTGTAAGCCGGCTTTTTTCAAAACTTCCACAACCAAAAGACTGCTTTTGCCGGTAGAAATAAGATCCTCTATCACAACAACTTTTTTTCCCTCTTCATAAAAACCTTCTATCTGGTTGCCAAGCCCGTGTTCTTTTGGTTTTGGCCTCACATATATGAAGGGCAACTTTAGCTGGTCGGCTGCCATAGCTCCCCATGGAATCCCCGCGGTGGCAACGCCTGCAAGCATTTCAGCGCCACTGTACATTTGGAAAACCACGTTACACATTTCAGACTTAATAAAATCCCTGGCGTAAGGATAGGAAAGAATCGTGCGGTTATCACAATATATCGGGCTTTTCCAGCCACTTGCCCACGTAAACGGTTTGCCTATACTCAATTTAATTGCATTAATTTGTAGGAGCTTTTCAGCGACTGCTTTTTTATTATCCATGCTGCGAAGATAATGAACACGTATGAGCTACATTACTATTTACTTTGGTGAAAAACCGGTCTTTTTATGCGATAAGCTCACTCCTGTAATTGATGAAGTACGTCACCATCCTGATGCAGTTTATATAGATGAACTTTCAAGGGCGGCTATTAATTCATTATTACACGAAATAGATAAACCACAGTTTCATGCCGGTATTATTATCAATGAAGATTTTCAAAAGCTGCAAAAAGAATTTTTCAAACATTTCAAAATGGTGATAGCCTGCGGGGGGCTTATTAAAAATAAGGCAGAAGAAATATTGCTTATTTTCAGAAGAGGAAAATGGGATCTTCCAAAGGGCAAGCTTGAGGACAATGAAACTTTACTGGAATGTGCAATAAGGGAGGTAAAAGAAGAAACGGGGCTTACGCAAATAAAAGCCGGTAAAGAGATCGAGGTTACATATCATACGTATGTAGAGTTTGGCAAGCACATTCTCAAAGAATCCCATTGGTATATGATGCATGTTAAGGCTGCAGAAACGCTTATTCCACAGGTTGAAGAAGATATAACAGATATCCGCTGGGTAAAAAAAGATGATCTTAAAAATTACATGGGGAATACCTTTCCAACGATCGTGACTGTACTGAAAAATGCCTGATCCACACAAATCTGCATGTCGCAAAGGAGGGGTTAACGCCGCCAGGGAAATAATTTTGTGTTCTTAGCCCTGTCGAAAAAAATATTTTGGCTAAATAGTTGACCTACTTTACCAGGTTTTTTTTGATAACCAGCTATAGTTTTTCGTAGCATCCCAGTTGTGTCACTCCCTTGTACGCCCGGTAACATTGGGCATCTTTGATCAACGTCTCTCATTATATCGTATTGAAATGAACACTATGAATCGCTATGAAAACGCAAAGATAGTTTTGCGAAATTTTGCGTTTTATTTATCGCTCTGCGGAATAGATAAATTTTATTTTTTTGGAATAATCGCGACTGTGAGCCGGCTGATACAAGTTAGCTTACGGTCATCATTATAAATTTTTATATCCCAAACGTGGGTATGTTTCCCAAGATGTAAAGGTGTGCATCTGGCAGTAACCAATCCTTCAGTAACGCTTTTTACATGATTGGCATTTATTTCGAGCCCTACACAATAAAATTTATCCGTATCAATCACGAGGGCCGAGGCAATACTGCCCACGGTCTCTGCCAGAACACAGGAAGCGCCCCCATGTAATATTCCATAGGGCTGCCTTGTTCTTTCATTTACCGGCATAGAAATTTCCAAAAAGTCATCCCCTATTTCGGTCCATTCCACACCCAGGAAATCAGCCATAGTATTTTTAGTGAGATCTTTTAGTTTAGGCAACTCTGTAGATTTATTAAACCAGATAGACATTTTATTGGATGGTTTTTTTTACGGCATCGGGCAGAAATTGAGATACATCCCCACTATTGCGTATCACATCACGTACAAGCGTACTCGCAACAGAAGTAAATTCCGGAAGACAGGTTAAAAAAATTGTTTCAACATTATGCGCCAGGCTGCGATTCATATCAGCAATAGCTTTTTCATACTCAAAATCATTCACATATCTTATCCCTCTCAAAATGAAACTTGCCCCAACAGATTTGCAGCAGTTAACAGTGAGTCCATCATAAACAAGTACATGTATTTTCGGTTCGTCTTTATAAATTTCTCTTAGCCATTGTAGTCTTTGTTCTTCTGAAAACATTGCTGTTTTATTACTATTGCGCCCGATGCCTATAACAAGCCTGTCAAACAAAGGAAGGGCCCTTCCTATGATATCGGTATGGCCAAGTGTTACAGGATCAAAGGTTCCCGGAAATAAACAAATTCTATCCATACTAAAATTATTTAGAAGCCGAAAACCGGCTAGTTTATTTAATGAAATTTTGTTTGTTGCTGAGTAAATATAATACGGCCATTCTTACCGCTACTCCATTCTCCACCTGTTGCAAAATAATAGATTGTTTTGAATCTGCTGCGTCGCTGTCAATTTCTACTCCCCTGTTGATAGGGCCGGGATGCAAAATGACTATTTCTTTACCAAGGCTGTCTAATATTTTTTTACTAACACCATAAGCAAGATTATATTCCCTCAGTGAGGAAAATAAAACCTGGTTTTGTCTTTCAAGTTGTATACGGAGTATATTGGCAACATCGCACCATTGTAGTGCTTTTTTGAGATTGTATTCAACCCGTATGTCAAATGCACTGCTGATGTATTTTGGAATAAGTGTAGGTGGCCCGGCAACCATTACTTCTGCACCGGCCTTCTTCAATAAATAAATATTACTTAAGGCTACCCTTGAATGCATGATATCGCCAATCAACACTATTTTTTTTCCACTGATAGCCCCGCATTTTTCCTTGATTGAGAACGCATCCAGTAACGCCTGGGTTGGATGTTCATTGATCCCGTCCCCGGCATTTATTATTGCTGCAGGAATATGCTTTGCTAAAAAATGAGGCGCGCCGCTTGAGCCATGCCTCATCACTACCATATCAACTTTCATTGACAGAATATTATTAACGGTATCGAGCAACGTTTCGCCTTTAGATACCGAAGATCCTGATGACGAAAAATTAAGTGTATCGGCGCTTAACCTTTTTTCAGCCAGCTCAAATGAAATACGTGTACGCGTTGAATTCTCATAAAATAAATTTACTATAGTGGTATCACGTAATGAGGGAACTTTTTTTATAGGCCTTTGTAAAACTTCTTTAAAGTGTGTAGCAGTAGAAAGAATGAGTTCAATATCCCGGAGTTGTAAATCTTTAATGCCCAGAAGATGTTTGGT
>JBDTZL010000307.1:0-3455 GCA_040005125.1 Ginsengibacter sp. | reverse complement strand
TATTGCCATGCTCATAAAAGTCGCCGCTTGCCAGTTCCCGGATATACGTGAAGACTTGAGGCTTCACTTAGATGGATGGAAAAGTTTACCGGCCAGGGCGAAACTGATGGCGTTTCGCTTATCTGTTTCCATGAGTGTTTTCTGCAAGGTTATCTCACAGAGAAAACAATGCGGAAATATCAGTGACAGGCATGTAAATTTTTGAAAATATTTTCAGTTGTTATATATCCTGAGAAATCTAACTATCAGTAAAGCATAAACCTTTGACAATATGAAATATCTCCGGATCGCCCCGTCACGTTTATTTTTATTGTTGTTTGTACTTGTATCATGCAAGTCGAAAAATTCAGCCCCATCAAAAGAATTAATTGATCAAATAAACCTGAAACGAGGAGAGCTTATTTCCTGCGGCCCTCCCGATAAACAATTCGGATCAGTTGATTTTGAAATGACCTGCAATGAAAAGGCAAAAAAAGATTTCAACCTCGCAATAGAACTCCTACATTCCTTTGAATATGATGAATCTGAAAAAGTTTTCGCAAAAGTAATTGATGAAGCACCGGATTGTGCCATGGCTTATTGGGGTGTGGCAATGTGTAATTTCCACCCCTTATGGAATCCTCCTGCAGAACCTGAACTTCAAAAAGGATCCAGGGCTATTGAAATTGCAAACACAATTACGAAAAGATCAGTACGAGAATCCGGTTATATTAATGCGATCGGAATGTTTTATAAGGATTGGAATAAAACGGACCACCGCACACGTTGCATCAATTTTGAAAAAGCAATGGAAAAATTATACCTCACTTATCCCGACGATCAAGAAGCAGCAATATTCTATGCGCTGGCACTGGATGCGGCGGCGGAACCCACTGATAAGACCTATGCGAATCAAAAAAAAGCAGCTGCAATCCTAAATGCGCTGTACACTACCGAACCCAACCATCCGGGAATCATTCACTATATTATTCATACATACGATTATCCCGGGCTGGCTGTTCTCGCTTTGCCCGCAGCAAGAAAATATGCTATGGTAGCGCCTTCCTCCGCGCATGCTCTGCATATGCCTTCACATATTTTTACAAGGCTGGGGCTTTGGGATGAATCCATTAAATCAAATCTTGTATCTGTATCTGCCGCGAAATGTTATGCTGAATCGGCAGGCATCAAAGGGCATTGGGACGAAGAACTTCATGGTATGGATTACCTTGTATATGCCTACCTGCAAAAAGGTGAAAATAACCTGGCTAAAGAACAATTGGCATATTTAGAAACCATTAACGATGTGTATCCTGTTAATTTTAAAGTTGCTTATGCCTTTGCGGCCATTCCCTCACGTTTTTTTCTCGAAAATAAGAAATGGGCCGAAGCAGCTACCCTGCAAATGCACCCCGGGAACTTTCCCTGGAAAAAATTCCCGTGGCAGGAAGCTATTATTCACTTCACGCGTATATTGGGCGCTGTTCATTTGGGAAATACAGATGTGGCAACATCCGAATTGACAAAACTTAACGAGCTTCATGACACACTGGAGACGCAGAAAGACTTTTATAAGTCGCGGCAGGTAGAAATTCAACTCAAAATCAGCGAGGCCTGGATCCAGTTTACATCCGGGAAAAAAACCAATGCTTTGAATTTAATGACGCTTGCTGCCGATATGGAAGATAGTACCGAAAAAAGCCCGGTTACTCCCGGGGAAGTACTTCCCGCCAGGGAGCTATTGGGGGACATGTTTGTGGAAATGCATCAAAACCAAAAAGCCCTGGAAGCTTATGAAACGGTGCTGACAAAATGCCCAAATCGGTTTAATAGCCTTTATGGCGCCGGTATGGCATCAGAAAAATCAGGCAATGAAGAAAAAGCTGTTTTTTATTACAAACAACTTTCAGCTATAACAGATCCGGTAAATTCTGATAGGCCTGAACTTGCTGTTATAAGGTCATTGTTAATGAAACATTAGTGTAATGTGATATCAATCACAATTTGGCGTATGATCACAACGCCTCAAACAAAACATTCAGGTTCTTTGGAAATGACATTGTGAATACCGCCTAAAAGATTTTGCCACGGAGGCACGACACAAAGGTTAAAAAAATAAAAAATTTCCTTAGAGTCTAAGTGCCTTCGTGGCAATAAAAAATAGTAAAAACAGACATCCGTTGCTTTTGGTTGTTACATCTAACTCGCATAAGTTTGTTCTATAACAATTCACCGAATCATTACTGATGGTACAACAAGTACTTGCGGCTTACGATTTATCCCCCGATCAATTAGAAATTGAATCAATAAATAATGGCTTAATAAACCAAACGTGGAGAATAAAAAATTCGGATGGTGAGTTTATTTTGCAAAGAATCAATCACGCCATTTTTAAGAACCCATCAGCCATTGCTTCTAATGTACGGATGCTTGCTGATTACCTGTTACAGGTACATCCCTCCTATTTATTTATTGCACCAATAAAAACAAGTGGAAATGAAGAAATGGTTTTCCTTGAAGGCAGTGGCTATTTTCGTCTTTTCCCATTTGTAAAAAAATCTCATACAATAGATGCTGTACAAATACCCGGACAGGCCTTTGAGGCGGCAAAAGAATTTGGACAATTTACAAGACTATTATCTCAGTTCCCGGTAGAAAAATTACAAATTACTTTACCGGATTTTCATAATCTTTCTCTTCGCTATCAACAATTTTGCGAAGCATTAGAGAATGGCAATACCCTACGTTTACAACAATCGCAGGAACTGATTCAGTTCATCAGGGAAAATAAAAAGATCCTTGAGACTTACGAAGATATTTTACACAATCCTGCATTCAAACTAAGAGTTACACATCACGATACCAAAATAAGTAACGTATTATTTAATGAGAATGATAAAGGATTGTGTGTAATTGACCTGGATACCGTTATGCCTGGTTACTTCATAAGCGATATTGGCGATATGATGCGAACTTACCTTTCACCGGTAAGTGAAGAAGAGAAAGATTTTTCAAAAATTGAGATCAGGGAAGAATATTTTGCCGCCATCGTGGAAGGCTATATGAGAGATATGAATGATGAATTAACAGGGGAAGAAAAAAAGCATTTTATTTATGCAGGCATGTTTATGATTTACATGCAGGCAATCCGTTTTCTTACAGACCACCTCAACAACGATATATATTATGGCGCAAAATATGAAGGTCAGAACTTCATAAGAACCGGCAACCAGGTGGTGTTACTTCAACGCCTGAAGGAGAAAGAAGCGGGGCTTCAGGACATGTTGAGAAGTTAGTTGACTAGTTAATAAGTTGATAAGTTCCGGGGGGTTACACCGCCCCAATGAAAAATATCTCTGCAAACAAAAATATTAAGATGCTCAGGTATCTCCACATAGGTGCCTGGCCACTGAGAGATAATTTATACTGCGCAAGGAGTAAAAAAGTGAATTGATTTTCCGGCACTTTTATACATT
>JBDTZL010000108.1:0-3458 GCA_040005125.1 Ginsengibacter sp. | reverse complement strand
AAGTCATACTATACTATGACTAATTGGTCAAAAAGTAAGAGTGTTGTATAACAATACCGAAGGCAAAGGCCTTTACCAGGAAAAAGGTAAACCGGCAAGATTGCCGGCTAAAGGCGATGTGGTAGTTATCCCTTCTGGCATCGTACACTGGCATAGTGCTACGCAAGATAGTAGTGTCACCCATATCGCTATTTGTTGAAATAGAAACAAAATATCATTCTTCAATGTAAGAGGGATAAAGTATCATTCAATCGTCCAAAGGTGGTTATAAAAAAACCGCTTCGAAGAATCGGGGCGGTTAAGAAAAAAGTAATTGCTTATTTCAGGTCACCTACGGCCGGGCCGGGTTAAAAACCCAATCAGTAGACAATCTAAATTGTGTGTGCTTAATTGGCTTGAGCTGTTGCAGGGCTAATCTCTGAAGAAACTTCAGTGATCTTATTGGCCGGAAAACCGCCTTTTTTAGCATGTTCTCTTATCAGTTCTTCGTTTTCTGCTTTATAAACACAAAAGATCTTATCACCCGTTACATAACTTTGTATCCATTCAATTTGCGGGCCCATTTCTTTGAGAACACCGCAGGATTTTTGAGAAATAGCTTTTAACTGTTCAGGAGTTAATTTACCCGCGCCGGGTATGTCCCTTTCAATAAGATACGTTTTCAAAGTTGTTGATTTTGTTGAGTTGTTTGATGTAGTGGTTTGTGCCATAGAAGCATAACCACCAAATAACATAATAGCGAAAAGTAAAATGCGATTGGTAATTGATTTCATAACATGTAGTTTTTAAGTTTTAATAATACTTAAAGATAATACCGGCATATAGCGTAAGGCTATAACAAATCATTCAATAAATGAAAACTGTATGAAACAAATCGTTCAATAAATGGTAAAAATTAGCAGCGGTAAAAGGGATCAATGTAACAAATCAAGATACGCCATTGGGAGCATGCCGTATTTCTTTTTAAAACATTTCGTAAAATAGGAAGCGCTGGTAAATCCTGAATCAAATGTTATCTGCGCAATGGTATAGCGCTGTTTCTTCATGCGTTCTTTTGCTCTTTCAAGCCTGTACTCCTTTAAAAGTAAATTAGGGGATAAGCCGGTTAATGAAATCGTTTTCCTGTATAGTTGGGAAGTGCTCATGGCTGTTTCATGGCAATAATCGCTGATATCAAATTCGGCATTCTGCCAGTTTTCTTCGAGTTTATCAAATAACAATCCGAGCAGGCTTTCATCCTGCGGCGGAAGTGCTAAAAAATTTTTCTTTTTACTTTGAAAAAAATCCCTTGATACGAGTTCTTTAACAGACGACGCAACAGCGATTTGAAAATTACGGGCAATAAAGCACATGTCATTTGCCAGCTTTATTGTATCGCCAAAAAGTTGACTACTTTTTTCAACAGGTTCACCTGCATTAATGGCTATAGTAAACCGGAAGGCATCTGCATGCGCATTTTGCATCTCCTGCTGAATAGCCAGTGCACAGGCTACCGCGCTGGCAGCTGAAGAAAATGAAACGATGAATCCGCTGCCTTCATGCTCTGCTTCCCTGCCTCCGTGCTGTTGGAGGTTTTTTCTTATAATGTAATTATGACTGTCAAGCAGTTCATTCGCCTTCTCAAAACCGAGCCGGTATTTAAGCAAATAAGGATCGGTACACTTTGTAACTAATAAAATACGAAAGGAAGCATCACTGAAAACCTTAAATCCGTCATCTGAAATTTCTGCCGATTCAGGATCATAGATTCGTCCCAAAAAAGAGTTTACCAGGGTCCTGTTTACTTCTATAATTTTGTTAGGAATAAGCCCATGCGCTCTCCGGTGCATTTCTCTCACTGCCTCCCTGTCCGGGGCGTCAATAAGGCAAAATATGTTTTCGCGCTCTTCATCTATCCAATAGGTCATGCACCTGCATCCATATTCTTCCTGGTGAAGCAAATCTTTACTGTGCGCCTGGGCTACGTCCTTTGCTTTAACACCCGGAACAATATGTACATCCATGTAAATAGGCATGATCTTTTTACTTGTTTTCGAAGATATAACATTTTTTTATTGGCGGGTAGCCCGGCCTGATCGGTAACGTATCCCTGGTTTGATGTGAATTTATCCCACTTCGGTGCTGATGGTTTTGCAGCTTAGCAAGGAGCCGAATATTGTGTCCCGCCTTGTCTGCCGCTTGGTTTCCTCATTTGCTGCGCTGCATTTTGTGCAAGAGAAATTTTTGCAATAATTTTTTTTTCTGATCAGTTTGTGTTGTTTCATCTAATTTTTTTTAGTACCATTTGTTAATGCGATAACTAATGCAATACCACAGAAAAGCAACGCAACAATTGCACGTACAATTTCATTTCCGCCGGATACATAAGGGTTTGCAATGGCATCAGGCACATGGAAAAAAATAAAAAAAAGAAAAAGCATAATTGCTAAAAGAAATGCAATTGGCCTTATCCATATTTTGAAAATAATTGCTATGCCTGACCCAATAAGTGCTACTCCTGCAAAATAAGTCCAAAACACCGGCACGCCAATCCATTTTGGTACCATTGTAGACACAAAATCAGTAAATACAAAATGACTGCATCCAAACAATATCATTAGAATGGAATAAAAAATTCTCCCAGGTGGAATAAATTTTTCTAACCATAATTCAAAGACGTTCTTTCTGTCCTCACTAAAACTGTTCTCTGAAAATGAGCCAGCCATTACAAATGCGCCGCCACAATATGCTAATGCCTCGCCGGCATCAAACCAAACATCCAAACGGGAAGCCTTATCAGGACTAAGGATTAGAATATATGGCAGATGACAAGTAATGGTAAGTGCAAGAAAACAAAATCCTAAATAAAGGCATATATTTTTTGTACTAACGAGTTTAATTTTAAACAACCCTGAAATGATAATTCCGGCGAATAGTAAAGCTATTCCCGTAAGAATTGGGAAGACAATATATTTATGAGCCCATGCGGGAAATGGAGGTAAAATTTCCGGACGAAAATCTTTGATAATAAGTTGATGTATCCCTAAAGCAAGGATGCCGATGCCATAAAATAAACGACCGATTTTAGTAAGTTGTTCCATTAATATTAGCATTAGAAAAAATAATCATGTTGTTTTTTTAAAACATGTAAGTTAGCTACTTTCCATTTTTTTTACAATTCGTTTGCGCCAGGTAGGTATTTAAATTTTTTTTGCCCGCGGCGTTCTTCCGGAACTGTCCCTTTTACAAGAAAGCCATCAGCACCGCCTGCCCCGCTTATTGCGGGGAACACGCAACATCGGTGGCTTCATTTATTGTCAGGAAATGTATTTTGATTTGGAAGTTGAAGACCGGCAAAGGCAAAGAGCATGGGATGTGCTAAACACTTTTGGATGGGATCATAAATGGCTGGGAGCACAAACGGGAACGATAGCCATACTTCATACCTGGGGACAAACTTTGAGTTTACATCCCCACCT
>JBDTZL010000150.1:0-35752 GCA_040005125.1 Ginsengibacter sp. | reverse complement strand
TTTTAATCCTCAGACAGACAGGCTTACACTAACAGAAGTAAGACAAAATATATTAAGTCAGACTGAAATATTTTCTGCAAATGATCTCATACCGGTACCATGCAACCCGGATGCACTGGCGATGGGTTATGCATTAAAAATCGATGGAAAGGTTTTCCCGATGACACGGTATATTGATCCGGCGCATTTATTGGACAAATCAAAAAACACGATTGTTTACGAGCAGGATGCAGCGCTTCACAGCCAGCTTATTGATATTTTCAGCACAGGTATTTCCGTTGACAAGGTAACCGAAAATTTTAACCAGCTTTTATGTTGTTTACCAAATATTAAAGCCCCGGGATTAACCTATAATAATCTTTTCAGGATTATCATCATGCGTTTTATTGATGCGTATGATTTTGATGTGAGGTCCATCAAGAAAAGTTGTGTTCATATTGTTCATAAAGACGGGAGGATCATCCCCTTTGAAACAATGAATTTATTTTACAGGGATGAAAAGGAAGTTTATTTGAAAGAATTGCAGCTGGAAAGACAATCATTGTTTTTGTAAATTGAAATTAAGAATTGAAATTTTTAATATTAATCATATGCTGAATAAAAAAGTAATACGATGGAATGCAATATTCTTTGGAATACTTGGCCTTTTGTCTTTAGTGTTTGGGCTAACGGGCTTAGGTGCCATGGCAATAATATTCGGTGGAGTAAACTTAGTTACTGCATTAATTAATTTCATCGTGAAACAAAATAGTACAGCCAAAACATGCTTGCTTGTGGGTGGTTGCCTGTTTCTGTTAGGATTTGCCCTTTGTTCAACCTTTCCTTTCAGAATAAATTAAACGTTCATAAGATCGAATATTAGTTCGATGGCAACATATTAAGAATTAAATTCGGATCGGGGCAATTCGATAAATATTTTTTCTTCTCACTGAATTTACAAACTCCGGGATAATCACCTTTATAGGGAGTAATATCCTGTATAACCTGGAAATGCAGGTGCGGAGGCCAATGGCCGTTTTCCTCAGGCTTGCCAAAATGAGCAAATTTTTGTCCGCGGCTTATATAAGCTCCTTCCCTTATGTTTTGTAAATCTGCAAGACTTACATGGCCGTATAAAGTAAAAAAAGGCAGGCCGTCCAACTGGTGTAATAAAATAATAGTGGCCCCATAATCGCCAAAACTATCATTGAAGGCAAAACTATGGACCATGCCTCCCCATGGAGCAAAAATTTCAGTTCCTTCCTTGCCCCAAATGTCGACGCCAAGGTGCAGCCTGCGTGGCTCTTCCTCAGGCTGGCCGGTCATGCTTTCTGAAACATTACGATTAAAAATATTGATGTGTGTATATAAAGTTCTCAACTCATTGTATCCTCCGAAACCAAATTTTGCATTTTCATTTTGTAGGAGGTGGTTTATGTATTTGGAGAAGCTTTCACTGTCATCAATATTTACACTTTTCAGCCCGGCATTTTTTTCTGTAAAATCAAATTGGATCAATTTTTCTTTACCGGGATCAAATTGCACAACAGGATGAAAATGCTTTGTATTCTTTTTTAACCGATCGGATAAATTGTTTCCCGTCAAAAGCATTGTCGTCTTTTATTTGATAAATTGCAAGTTCATTATTTCTTTTCAATCAGTAATCCCTTTATGAAGAAGTTTACCATACTTTTTGTTTTTGCTTTCGGCGTTTTTCACTCCATTGCACAAAAAAATCCATTGTGGCTGAGGTATCCTGCCATCTCCCCTGATGGTAAAAATATTGTTTTCAGCTTTAAAGGCGATTTATATAAAGTATCCTCGGCCGGCGGCATCGCCTATCCGCTTACCTTACATGATGCTCACGATTTTATGCCGGTATGGAGCCATGACGGTAAAAAAATTGCTTTTGCCAGCGATCGCTTCGGAAATTTTGATGTGTTTGTAATTGATGCAGATGGTGGCGAGCCTACGAGATTAACTTTTAATTCTGCCCAGGATTATCCCTGGGATTTTTCCCCCGATGACACTAAAATTATTTTTGGCACCTCCCGCAATGATATTGTTTCTTCTGTAAGATTTCCTGTTGCTGGCGTATTTAAAAAACTATATGAAGTTCCTTTAAATGGTGGCCGCAGTATAATGATCAGCAGTGCGGGAATGGAAAATGCCCATTACAATTCCAAAGGAAATGAAATTATTTTCCAGGATAATAAAGGATTTGAAGACCCATGGCGGAAACACCATACTTCATCCATTACCAGAGACATCTGGCTATTCAGTGCAAAGTCCAATGATTATAAAAAACTTACTTCTTTCAATGGTGAGGATCGCGAGCCTGTTTTTTCCTCTGATGATCAAAATTATTTCTATCTTAATGAAAAAAGCGGTTCACTGAATGTATATGAATCGCCATTAGGCGGGAATGGTGAAACACAACTCACCAAATTTAAAGATAACCCCGTAAGATTTTTAAGCAGTTCGGGTAACATCACGCTTTGCTTCACTTATGATGGTGAAATATATACCCTGCAACAAGGCGCAACTCCGCAAAAAGTAAACATCATTATCAACTCTGAGAATAAAAGTAATACCCGGGCCGTGATGCCTGTAAATGGCGGCGCAACAGAGTTTGAGCTGTCACCCAACGGAAAAGAAATCGCTTTTGTTTTTCGCGGGGAAGTTTTTGTTACATCGGTAGGAGGAGGCACAACAAAGCGTATAACCAATACGCCTTACCAGGAAAGAAGTGTCACGTTTTCACCCGATGGCAGAAGTTTATATTACGCTGCCGAACATGAAGACAAAGGCTGGGATATCATGAAAACAACCATTGCAAGAAAAGAAGAGCCCTATTTTTATACCTCTACCATTTTAAATACAGAACCTGTAGTTGCAACAGATAAAGATGAATTTCAACCCGAAGTCTCTCCCGATGGAAAAGAAATAGCTTATCTCGAAGAAAGAAATATTCTGAAAGTTTTTAACCTTGACAAAAAAATATCACGAACCATAATCCCGGAGGGACAGAATTTTTCTTATGCTGATGGCGACCAGGCTTTTACCTGGAGCCCCGACAGCAAATGGATCGCTGCGCGAAGCTCAGAAGGTTATTATGGGGCAAACGAGCTATTGCTTTTTGATGTAAATGCAAATGATAAAGGAACAGATGTAACTGAATCAGGGTTTTCAAATGCCGGGATGCAATGGGGCCTGAATGGAAAGGCGCTTCTTTGGGTGACCGACAGGAATGGCAAACGACCCCTGGCAATACAGGGCGCAAGGGAAGTGGATATTTATGCAATGTTTTTTGATAAAGAAACTTATGACCAATTTCAGCTTAGTAAAGATGAATATTCTCTATTAAAAGAAAAGGAAGATAAAACAGACAAACCGGATAAAGAGGAAAAGGAAAAACCCGATACTGCGCTGGCAAAAAAAATAAAGGCACCTTTTAAAATGGATCTAACGGACCTGGATACACGCAGGGTTCGTCTTACGCCAGGCTCCGTGAACCTCAGCAGCTACCGGCTTGCACCAAAAGGGGATAAACTTTTCTTTACTGCAAAATTTGAAAAAGGTAATGACCTGTGGGAAATTGATACCAGGACGCATGAGTTGAAAACGCTGGCAAAGCTTGGGGCAAATAATGCTTCGCTTGAAATGAGCAAAGATGGCAAAATACTTTTTGTTCTTTCTGATGGAAAAATATCGCAGGTTAATGAGGCAGACGGCAAGGTAACGCCCATCACTATAAAAAGTGAAATGGTTGTTGACAGGGTAGCAGAGAGAGAATATATTTTCAACCATGCATGGAGGCAGGTGAAAAAAAAGCTGTATGATCCTTCAATGCATGGTATTGACTGGGAAATGTATAAAAAAACCTATGCAAAGTTCTTACCTTTTATAACCGATAATTATGATTTTCGTGAATTACTAAGTGAAATGCTTGGCGAACTCAATGTTTCGCATACAGGTGGCCGTTACAGGCCGGAAGATAATAATAATGGCGATGAGACTGCTTCCCTGGGGCTGATCTATGATGAAATGCAGGGGGGTGCGGGATTGAAAATCGCCGAAGTAATTTCAGGCGGGCCGCTGGACAAAGCCCGGAGTAAAATAAAGGCAGGGGAGGTAATAAGGAAAATTGATGGCAACAATATTGACGATTCAACAGACTGGGCAGTTTTTTTGAACAGGAAGAGTGGGATGAATGTTTTGCTCACCGTTTATGACTCATCAACAAAAAATACATTTGATGAAGTTGTAAAACCTATTAAACCCGCAGAAGAAAATGACTTGCTTTACAGACGATGGACCAATAAAATGCGGGCCATGGTTGATAAACTTAGCGATGGCAAAGTTGGTTATGTACATGTACAGGCAATGAATGATAATAGCTACAGAAGTGTTTATGATGAAGTACTCGGTAAAAATCTTACTAAAAAGGCGTTGATTGTTGACACCCGTTTTAATGGGGGCGGATGGCTTCACGAGGACTTGTCAAATTTTCTTGCGGGGAAACAGTACATCCGTTATGAACCTTATGGACAAAGGCCTGTTGGGGGCGGTGAACCACAGGGAAAATGGTGGAAGCCCAGTTGTGTTGTGATGAATGAAGCTAATTACAGCGATGCACATATATTCCCGTATGCATATCAAATTAAGGGTATTGGTAAACTAATTGGTATGCCGGTGCCAGGCACAGGAACTGCAGTGTGGTGGGAAACCCAGATAGATCCCACGATGGTATTTGGAATTCCCATGATTGCAAGTGTGGGCTTAAAAGAAAACAGGCCACTTGAAAATATGCAACTTGAACCAGACATTAAAGTGCAGGATGATTATAATGCCATACTTAACGGGGAAGACCAGCAGATTGAAGCGGCAGTAAAAGAAATGCTGAAGGAGATTGAAAAATAATTATATGAAAGCCTGAAGGTAAATTTATACGTCGGGCTTTTTTTATACAACTACATTCACCATTTTATTTTTTACAAAAATTATTTTTTTGGGTGATCTGCCTTCCAGCCATTTTTGAACTATTTCATTGTTCAAAGCAATGCTTTCAACCTCTTTCTCTGAGGCATCCAAAGAAATGGTAATGGTTGTACGCATTTTACCGTTAATAGAAATGGGATATTCCTTTTCTGATTCAATCAAATATTTTGTTTCAAGCTTTGGATATTCCGCATCTATGATTGTTGAGTTGTTGCCTAACGCATGATACAGTTCTTCCGCAATATGCGGTGCATATGGAGCCAATAAAATTAATAACGGTTCTAATATTTCTCTCTTATGGCATTTAAGATCTGTGAGTTCGTTTACACAAACCATAAGAGCGCTTACCGCTGTGTTGTAAGAAAATCTTTCTGTGTCTTCCTCTACTTTTTTTATTGTTTTATGTAAGATTTTTAATTCTGCATCATTGGGTTTTTCTTCATTCCATAAAACCTCACCCCTGCCCCCTTCGGCAAGCTCAGGACGGGCTCTCTCCGGTGGAGTGGGATGAGCAGTATCGTCGTAAAACAATCTCCAAAGTTTTTTTAAGAAGCGGTGAACACCTTCAATTCCTTTGGTATCCCAGGGTTTGCTTTGCTCAACGGGGCCGAGGAACATTTCATACATGCGGAAGGTGTCGGCGCCGTATCTGTTAATTAAATCATTTGGGTTAATGACATTAAATTTAGATTTTGACATCTTTTCTGATACGCTTGCGGTATAAAAGACTTGATCTAAAACCTTATCCCAAGAATTATTTCTTTCATTCCATGAACGCCAATCTCCTTTGTAATAGTATGCATTGGGTCTTATGTAAATCGCATCAAGCCTTTGAGAATAAAGTTTTCTTCCTAAATCGATATCCAATTTATTCTTTGACGAATCGACAGTATTAATTTCAACCACCTCAATTGGAATATTATAATGTTTAAAAAGATGTTCATTTTCGTCAGTAATAATCTCAGAAGAATATAACTGCAACATTGGCTCAGGAACACTTGCTGGTGGTGATTCTGGTATAATAACAGTATTACTCATACTTTTATGGGCTCCTTCTTCAAAATCAGTTTTTCGAACATATGCGACTTGAGATATTCCCTGTATCATTCCCTGATTCACCAATTTTTTATAAGGCTCATCAAAATATATATAATCTAAATCGTACAAAACTTTTGTCCACATGCGGCTGTACAATAAATGACCAACCGCATGTTCTGTTCCACCGATATATACATCTACCTGGCCCCAGTAATCCATCGCTTTTTTATCGGCAAAGACTTCATCATTATGAGGATCCATGTAACGAAGAAAATACCAGGAAGAACCGGCGTAGCCGGGCATGGTGTTGGTTTCGCGTTTCCACGAAGCCTCACCCCCTTCCCCTCTCCCAGGGGAGAGGAGGGACTCTGCCTCGTGGATGGGGTTTGCTTTGACGTTTACCCATTCCGGAATATTCGCCAGCGGCCCCTCGCCTTCCGGGCCGGGACTATAATTTTCAACATGAGGTAATTCAACTGGTAATTCTTTTTCATCAACCGCGTAGGCAACTCCATTCTTATAAACGATTGGAAATGGTTCACCCCAATACCGTTGACGGCTAAAGCCCGCGTCCCTCATTTTATAATTTAGTTTCCGCTGGCCTATGCCCTTTTTCTCAATTCTTTCTAACACTATTCCAATGGCATCCTGCATTTTTATCCCATTTAGAAACCCTGAATTGATAAGAATGGCTTCTTTCGTTGGATTGGCTTCGTTACCATTAAAATACTCGCCTATAATATTAGTAATGGGAATATTAAAATGCCTCGCGAAATCAAAATCACGCTGATCGCCGCATGGAACAGCCATGATAGCGCCTGTTCCATATCCCGCCAAAACATATTCTGATATCCAGATTGGAATTCTTCTTTCATCAAAGGGGTTGATCGCATAAGCTCCCGTAAATGCCCCGGTAATAGATTTTACCTCGGCTAACCTTTCGCGCTCACTCCGGCTCTTTACATAGTCAAGATATTTTTCAACTTCTTCTTTTTGTTCCTGAGTAGTTATTTCAGTTACCAATTCATGTTCAGGCGCCAATACCATAAAGTCAACTCCAAAGATTGTATCGGGACGGGTGGTATAGACTTTGATTTTTGAAGCCTCACCCCCTTCCCCTCTCCCAGGGGAGAGGGGGGAATATGCCGCCAGTTCCTCTTTAATTATTTTGATTACTTTAAAAATATTTTTCTCTACTTCATCATTACTAAACCGGATTAATTTGTATCCTAATTGCTGCAAATACGCCGTTCTTGAATTATCATAATCTTTTTGACCAGGATCACTATGATATTCACCATCGATTTCTATCAATAATTTTTCATTTAAAAAAGCAAAATCGATAATAAAAGCGTCTATTACATGCTGTCTTCTGACCTTGGAGCCCAATTGATTATTTCTCAATTTTTGCCATAAAATGTCTTCAGCAAAAGTTTTTTCTTTTCTGTTTTCTCTCGATAAATCTTTTAATTGAGGCCATACACCTGATTTCGCGGTTTGAATAGGAGTTTTGCCCCCCTCTCCCTTAGGAGAGGGGTTGGGGGTGAGGCTCGATTTACCGGTTTGAATAGGAGTTTTGCCCCCCGCTCCCTTGGGAGAGGGGTTGGGGTTGAGGCTAAACTCCATCTCCGCCCCTTCACTTTTCCCGATCCAGTTTCGCTGAATCTCCTTCATAGCATCAGTAAACTCAACGGTTTCAAGCCCTTCCAATAATCTCTCTGCATAATCGGTAATACGCAAATACCACTGCCGCATTTTCTTTTTTACAACGGGATGGCCGCCGCGCTCGCTTACACCATTTATTACTTCATCATTCGCCAGAACAGTACCCAAAGCTTCGCACCAGTTTACTTCCCCATATGCTGAAAAAGCAAGCCTGTAGTCCATAAGCATTTCCTGCTTCTCTTCATCAGAAAAATGATTCCATTCACTTGCAGAAAAACTCTTCTGCGTTTGCCGCTGACCGTTATAAGCTATATTACCGGTTTGTTCAAAAATCTCTACCAGGTCTTCGATCCTTCTTGCCTTATTTAATTTTTTGTCGTACCAGCTATTAAATATCTGCAGGAAGATCCATTGCGTCCATTTATAGTATGTCGGATCGCTGGTACGAATTTCACGGCTCCAGTCAAAACATAAACCAATGTTATCAAGCTGCTGCCTGAAAGTTTCAATATTTTTTCCAGTTGTAATTGCCGGGTGCCGACCTGTTTCCAAAGCGTATTGCTCTGCGGGTAATCCAAAGCTATCGTAGCCCATCGGATGAAGTACATTGAATCCTTTCAGCCTTTTATATCGCGCATAAATATCACTGGCTATATAGCCTAACGGATGCCCCACATGCAGACCCGTGCCACTGGGATATGGAAACATATCAAGCACATAAAACTTTGGTTTCCCTGATGTATTACTTACCTTATAAACCCCGGATTCCATCCAGTTTTTTTGCCACTTTTTTTCTGTCTCCCTAAAATTGTATTCCATTTTTTATAAGTATCTCTGAAATTTGTATTTCATTATTGCAAAATAGTATTTCGTTACCTGAATGATGTATTTTTTGAAAACAAAAGCGCTTACACCAGGGTACAGGCCAATAGCCCCATATATTTATTTGTGAAAGAAATGTTATTCATTAACTTTTTTTGCCTTCAATAGCTGATGTAAATTACATTAGCAACCATTAAGTAATTATGCAAAAATACTAAACCTGTACAAAAACAATTATTTTTGCAAACTGTTTAATGCAGAAGCTTTTTCAATTAAACTTATCATTTCCAACTATGGCTCAGTTTGGTAAAGCATCGGCTAAGAGAGGTAAACCGTCTTATGTGTATGCAATCATTGGTGTTACACTGGTATTATTTCTTTTCGGAGTAGTAGGCTGGATCTTTCTGAATATTAAAAAAACGGGCGATTATTTTAAGGAAAATATACAGTTACATGCTTACATATTTCGTACTGCCAATAAAAAACAGATTGATACGGTAAAAACGTATATTGAGTCATTGCCTTATGCTGTAAACGTAGAATACATTACCCGTGAAAAGGCTCTCGAAAAATATAACAAAGACAATGATACGCTCTGGAAAAAGCTGGCGATAAGTAATCCTTTGCCTGAAAGCATTGACTTCTTTGTAAAGGCCAACTATGTGGACAAAGACAGCCTGGCAAACCTTGAGAACTATCTCCTCAGTAATTACCCGACAACGATCTCAGAGTTTCAAACACCAAAAGAAACTGTTGCGGGGGTAAGCCAGTTTGTAAAAACGACCACGTTTGTATTGCTGGTAGTTGCCATAATATTATCAATACTGGTGATTATTTCAATTGACAATACTATAAGACTCGCCATGTACAGTAACAGGTTTCTCATTAAAACCATGCAAATGGTAGGAGCAACACGATGGTTTATTTCGAAACCTCTCGACGGACGCGCCATTATTAACGGGCTTATAGCATCGGGCATTGCCATTGGTCTTATGATTGGTTTTATTACACTCTCCGAAAAATTCATACCTTACCTGAAAGTACTTCATGACACAACAAATATGCTCATGATTTTTGCGGGGATTATTATTCTTGGCTTGTTTATAACCCTTTTCAGCACGCACAGGTCTGTTCTGAAATATTTGAAAATGAAACTTGATGATTTATATTAATTAATAATATTTCCTTTTATATCTTAAATATTATCAACTTAAATTTTACAACGAAATGCAGCCCGAAAAGAAAGTAACAACTGCTTCAACAAAAACAATACCTGCTACCCCGAAAGTAACAAGCGCTCCCAAAGTAACAAATGCTTCAACAAAAGCTACTGTACAAAATTCCTCAGCAGGAAATATTCTTTTTACAAAAGAGAATTATAAATGGATGGTTATAGGGCTGGTTATAATGGCGCTGGGATTTTTTTTAATGGCCGGGGGCAAAAGCAGCAACCTGAATGTATTTAATGATAAAGATGTGTACAGCCCGATGCGCATAACAGTAGCCCCTATATTAATAGTAGCCGGACTTTTGGTGGAAATTTTTGCAATTATGAAAAAACCAAAATAGTATTACTCAAAATAATATTGAGCGGTGATGTATCATCGCTTTTTTTTGTTCATTTACTTTTCATATAGCCATTTTAATTTTTTTAAAAATGACAGTAGTTCAAACCATCATCATTGCTATCGTGGAAGGTATCACGGAATTTATTCCAATTTCCTCAACGGGCCACATGATAATTGCAGAAAAATTGTTAAACCTTTCTGATGATGGTTTTAATACTGTCTTTACCATTGCCATACAATTAGGTGCTATATTATCTGTTGTCGTTTTATACTGGAAAAAGTTTTTTGATTTTTCAAGATGGCAGTTTTATGTGAAGCTTGCAGTAGCTGTAATACCGGCATTAATATTGGGCTTTTTATTCTCTTCAAAAATTGATGACCTGCTCAATAGTTCCCTAACGGTTGCAGTATGTATGCTGGCCGGTGGTATTGTTTTATTATTCATAGATACCGCATTTAAAAATCCTGAAATACATAATGAGCAAGAAGTTTCTTTTGGCAAGGGGTTTATTATCGGCATCTGGCAATGCGCTGCTATGATACCTGGAGTAAGCCGAAGCGCCGCGTCTATCATAGGTGGAATGCAGCAGAAACTTACCCGGAGCGCTGCTGCTGAATTTTCATTCTTTTTAGCAGTGCCTACTATGCTGGCAGCTACAGTTTATAAAATTTATAAATACACCAAAGAATATGGCGCTTTCACTCATGACCAGATAAAAATACTTGCCATAGGAAATGTGATCGCCTTTGTGGTTGCGCTGGTTGCTATAAAATTCTTTATCACCATGCTAAAAAAATACGGTTTCAGAATATGGGGCATTTACAGGGTAGTAGTGGGTGTTGCATTGCTCATCATGATTTATACAGGATTTCTAAAATCCTGAATCCCGCTAACATTTCAGTTGATTTTTTATAAGATTAATTACGCTTCCTTACAAACAAATTTTACTACTTTGAGTAAACATTCTTCCACATATGCAAACTGCTCCTAAAAAAGTTGTAAGCGGATGGGCCATGTATGATTGGGCCAATTCAGTTTACAGCCTGGTAATCACTTCTACCATCTTTCCTGCTTATTATGAAAGTATAACTGCAAACAATACGAATAATGAAGTAGTCTTTTTAGGAAGACATTTTGTAAATACAGCATTATACAATTACGCATTGGGAGTTGCATTTCTTATTGTGGCATTCATGTCGCCGGTTCTTTCCTCAATAGCAGATTATAAAGGGAACAAAAAAGTTTTTCTGCGTTTTTTCTGTAGTCTCGGCAGCGTTTCGTGTGCCCTGCTCTTCTTTTTTAAAGGCGCCGATACGATCTGGATAGCAATTGTGTGCACAATGATAGCCTGTATTGGTTTCTGGAGCAGCCTTGTTTTTTACAATTCTTATTTACCTGAAATAGCGGCGCCGGAGGACAGGGATAGGGTAAGTGCCAAAGGTTTTGCAATGGGCTATATAGGTAGTGTGATTCTGCAGCTCATTTGTTTTGTTTTTGTTTTTAAGCCGGAATGGTTTGGCATGCAGGGCGATGCAACCATGCCCGCACGTTTTTCTTTTTTGCTGGTGGGAGCCTGGTGGTTTGGCTTTGCACAAATTACGCTCAATGTAATGCCGAAAGGTACTCCCGCTGCTTTCCGGCCCGAAAAAAATATCTTTGCCAACGGGTTTATTGAACTGAAAAAAGTGTTCTCTCAATTAAAAAAACTGCTGGTTTTAAAAAGATTTCTGCTGGCCTTTTTCTTTTACAATATGGGCGTACAAACAATTATGCTGGTGGCTACTCTTTTTGGAAGCAAACAATTAAAATTGCCCACTTCAAAATTGATTATTACCATTCTTATTATTCAAATAGTTGCCATTGCAGGCGCATATATCATGGCAAAGCTTTCTGAAAAGTTCGGAAATTTTCAAACATTATTATCAGTAGTTATTATTTGGGTATTCGTGTGTTTCGGCGCTTATGAAATCGCAACAATTCATGATAAAGGAGTTAATGCGGAAATGTATTTTTATGTGCTCGCTGTGGTGGTTGGTCTTGTAATGGGCGGCATACAATCTCTTAGCAGGTCAACTTATTCAAAACTGATGCCTGATACAAAAGACACGACATCGTTTTTTAGCTTTTACGATGTTACCGAAAAAATTGCCATAGTGATTGGTATGTTTAGTTTTGGATTGATTGAAGAAATAACAGGCAGCATGAAAAACTCCGTGCTGGTTGTAATGGGGTTTTTTATAATGGGATTTATTATTTTGTATTTTGCCCTGGTAAAACAAAAACAGCTTGCCTTACAGGATAAACCTGCAGGTATAAGTATCTAAAAAATAAGCAATGAAATTATTTTCCATAAATACGGGTTATTTCAGGCTGGATGGTGGCGCTATGTTTGGTGTAGTGCCAAAGATTATGTGGAAAAAACTAAATACTCCTGATGAAAATAACTTGTGCAACTGGGCCATGCGATCTATGCTTATTGAAGATGACAACAGGTTAATTCTTATTGATAATGGCATGGGCAATAAACAGGATGAAAAATTTTTTGGTCATTATTTTTTAAACGGAGATGATACCCTGGAAAAATCATTGGCAAAGTATGGATTTAAAAAAGAAGATATCACAGATGTATTTTTAACCCATCTCCATTTTGACCATTGTGGTGGCTCTATCGAAAGGATTGGGGATAAATTAATTCCGGCATTTAAAAATGCAATTTACTGGAGCAATGAGAAACATTGGGAGTGGGCTACCCATCCCAATGACCGGGAAAAAGCCAGCTTTTTGAAAGAAAATATTTTGCCCATAAAAGAAAGCGGACAATTAAAATTTATTGATGTCGCAGATGGAACGGCGTTTACAAAAAATATACAGGTTCGTTTTGTAAACGGCCATACTGAGTCGATGATGCTGCCGCAAATACGATTCAAAGAAAATACAATTGTTTATATGGCAGACCTGCTGCCTTCAATAGCACATATACCCGTTCCCTTTATAATGGCTTATGATACCAGGCCGTTGGAAACCCTCAAAGAAAAAAAATCATTCCTCGATGAAGCGCAGCAAAAAAAATATATTCTTTTTTTTGAACACGATGCTGAGATTGAGTGCTGTAACCTTCAGCTAACTGAGAAGGGTATACGCAGTAAAGAAACTTTCCTGCTGGCCGAAATATAATTCTTATTTGAAGCTTAATAATGACTTAAGCGGGTATCGAAGATTCCGATATCCCATCATATCCACTTTTATAGTTCCAACAGCAATCGGGCTTTCGGCACGAAGCAGCAAATGGTTCGCATCATCACTTACCCATACATTCATTTTTTCGCCACCCTCGAAAATCGTTCCTTTAATGAGTAAGGGTTTAAATTTTATCGCCCGGAATTTTCCGTATTTGGTTCTAATATTTTCTTTTCCTTCATAGCGCATGTAAAGGTGGTAGACTTCATCATCCAGGAACATGTCAAACGGGATCTTATCCCCTGGCTTGTATTTGTTGAAATCGATATTGCGTGCATAATAAGTTGCACTTATAACATCCTGTATACAGGGAGTTATTTTATAAACACCATTAGTGCTTACCGCCGTGCCGGCCGTGTGATTGAAAGTTACATTGTTATAAATTTTTGATCCGCCTTCATCAACATTTCGCACAAACTTAACCGGCAGCATGGTGCCCGTGTCAATATAGGTCTCGTACCTGTCGCGCACTTTAAAAAAATTATCGAAGAACGGATAAGAGGTTCCTGTTCCAATACAGTGATAAACAATTTTACCATTATATTTTTCAAGGCCGGTAGAAAAAACTGCTTCTCCTGCGCCCACATACATTCCCAGGGTTGTATAATATACTTTCATCGTTACCACCTCTCCTGCATTGAATGCAGTATTACGTATGCTACAAAACTCATCATCCCCCTTGGTTGTAAATGCAAAAAGTAAAATTAAAATCGTTATAATTCGTTTCAATCTATTTTGTCTTTAAAAAGTTTTATACTCAATATGAACAAGCTCCCAAAAAATGCCGGAATAAATAAATTAATGAACCAGATGCCAAATGTCGTGCCTATAATTCCAATCGTATTGGAGCTGTAGAAGCTTAAAAGTTCGGTGCTGAATTTCCCCCTTATTCCAAGATCCGCAATTGCAAATGATGGCACAATTGCAAGCACTAAAAAAAGAATACTTATCGTCCTGAATCCATTTATCCATGAGATTTCCACATACAACACCTGCAACAGTAAGATATACTGGATAACGAAAACAATATAGCGAAAGAAGGAAAGCGAAAGCAACCTTAACAATAATTTGGGAGTAAATTCTTCCAGAACACTTATATATCTAATATACTTAGCTGCTGCAGGAATTTTTTCAACAAGCTTAATAAGCCATGATAATCTGAAATAAAATAACACAATAATTATTGAAGCACAGGACGATAAAAATAATAAAGTCTTGAGCCAGAAAACTGAAAGTCCCATGACGGATCCCTGGTTATTGACCTGGAAAAAAATAAGATATGTCAGCCCTCCGCAACCAATTATTAAAGTAATAATAAGCTGGCTTATGCTTCCCGCGATTGATAAGGATATTGCTTTAATCCTGCTTCCTTCCTGCACATATAAAATGCGGCCGCCATACTCACCTATCCGGTTAGGTGTATTTAAAGAAAGCGTAACGCCGCTTAAAACAGATTTATAAGCAGTAAAAAAAGTAACGTGCTGAACCGTTTTTAAAAGCAGCTGCCATTTTTTTGCTTCAAATCCCCAGTTGACAAAAACGAGAATAATTACTATCCAGAATTTCCATGCCTGCGACCCAAATGGCGCTTCTTTAATAAGATCAATTGACTGCTGAAGATTTGGCTGTCCGTTTATTTGTTTGTAAAGAGAATAGAACAGCCATACACCCAGTAAAGGAGCAATAATATATTTGAATATTATTTTGATATTTTTCGTAGTGCGGATCATGTAGCTTTGTACAAGATAAACTTTTCGCTTTTTTAAAGCTGCAACATTATTATTGAGCACGCCAAAAATAATCCTGAATTGCATAAGAAGTCAAAAATCATTTTAGGTATTGACCCCGGCACCCTGGTCATGGGCTTTGGTGTAATTGAAGTTTCCGCGACGGGGGTTACCCTGGTAATGATGGATGTCCTGAAGCTTTCCTCACACAAAGACGCTTATGAACGATTGCAAATAATACATCAGAAAGTTTGTGAACTGCTGAAAGATCATGTACCCAATGAACTTGCCATCGAAGCTCCTTTTTTTGGAAAAAATGTTCAGAGTATGTTAAAGCTTGGGAGGGCGCAGGGAGTAGCTATTGCTGCGGCTATGCACGCAGGAGTTCCGGTTACAGAATATTCACCCCGCAAAATAAAACAGTCCATAACAGGAAACGGAAATGCTGATAAATTACAGGTACTGAAGATGCTGCAGCGCATACTGGTTTTTGATGAAAGCCCCCGCTATTTTGACGCTACAGATGCAATCGCGGTAGCCGTATGCCACCATTTCCAGGGCAATACCCCTGTCGGCAGTACATCAAAAAAATTAAATGGATGGAAGGATTATTTAGCGCAGAATCCGCAAAGAATAAAATAACAAGACAAAATTTTCAAATCTTTTTTAAACAATTATAGATTTCTCAAAATCTTTTCCTGTGCAGCTTTCAATTGTTCTTTGGAAGGGTTTAGCTTTTTTCTTGTGAAATTCAAATCATCTGCTTTATTTATTGGCACAAGATGAATATGTGCATGGGGAACTTCAAGGCCGATGACGCTTATACCACAGCGGTTACAATTAAAAGATTTTTCGATGGCTTTTGCGATGGGCCTGGCAAATAGAAGAATCTCCTGCATGTAGGCATCAGGCATATCAAAAAAATTATCAATCTCTATTTTAGGAATCACAAGGGTGTGCCCTTCTACCAATGGGTTAATATCCAGGAATGAGAAGAATTTTTCGTTTTCCGCAATCTTATAGGAGGGAATTTCACCTGCAACTATTTTTGAAAAAATTGTCATGCAATTTGTTTTTTAAAAATTCCTTGCCTTTGCCCTTTGCATTTTCACCATTCACCATTCACCATTGACGGGCGACCGCAAGGGTCGGCACTACGCCGTAATGTTTTCGATTTTAAATGTTATCATCCCCGCGGGTACTTTTATTTCGGCAGTTTCCCCCACAGCTTTGCCCAGCAAGCCTTTTCCAATCGGTGATGCTGCTGAAATCTTTTGCAGTTTCAGGTCAGCCTCTTTTTCTGAAACTATCTGGTAAGTAACCTGCTTTTTAGTAGCCATGTTCGTAAGGGTAACTTTGGTAAGAATAGAAACCTTACTGGTATCTATAGTATTTTCGTCTACAATCCTGGCTGTTGCTATTATAGTTTCCAATTGTTTTATTTTGGCCTCGAGTATTCCCTGGGCCTCTTTAGCTGCATCGTATTCGGCATTTTCTTTCAGATCGCCTTTTTCACGTGCTTCTCCAATTGCTCTTGATGCCGCAGGCCTTTCAATCCCTTTCATGTGCTGGAGCTCAGCTTTCATTTGTCCGAATGTTTCTTTAGTTACATAGTTAATTTGGCTCATAACCTCATTTTTAAATAGTGATAATTTTCTTTAGGGTAAACGAAAAAAAATACAACGCCCCTTTTTTATTGAGACGTTGTATGATTACAAATATAAAAAAAATTGAATTATTATTCCAACTCAAGTTTTTTCAACAAAACTTTTGCCATTTTGTAAAAAGCCTCCACACTGTAGCCCGCAATATGTGGTGTCAAAATAACATTGGGCTGTGCCAATAGCGAGTTTAACCGTTGGTTTTCTTCGCGGGTATAAGTTTCAAATTTTTCATTTTCCAATACATCCAGGCCCGCACCTGCGATTTTTTTATTTTTCAGGGCAGCCAGTAATGCACTGGTATCAGTAACTTTCCCCCTGCAGGTAGAAATAAAATAGGGTGATCTTTCCAGCGAATTAAAAAAGTTTTCATTAGCCAAATGTTCGGTTTCCTGTGTAAGGGGCACATGCATACCTATTACATCAGCATACCTGCAAACCTGTTCAAAATTGGCTTCTTTAATATATCCTGCGCTAAACCCGAAATTGTATTTATCATAAGCTAGAACTGTAACATCAAATGCGGAAAGTAATTTCGCAAATGCTGATCCTGTATTGCCATAGCCTATAATGCCAATAGTTTTTTCATTAAGTTCCAACCCGCGGTTGGCATCTCTTATCCATTTCCTGTCTTTGATTTCTTCAAAGCTTGATGATATTTTATTAGTAAGATTCAGTAGCATTCCCAGTGCATGTTCGGCTACTGCATTCCTGTTTCCTTCAGGGCTGCTTACGCAACGAATGCCTTTTGAGGTGGCATATTCTACGTCAATTAATTCCATACCGCTGCCCAGTCTTCCAATCCATCTGAGCCGGGTTGCCTTATCAATAAGAGCTTTATCAATTGACAACCGCGTTGTTACAATAATACCTTCGGCCTGGCTTATGGTAGCGCTTAATTCCTCGTAACTTATTTTTTCTGAATGTAAAATCGAATACCCTTTTTGATGAAGCGCATCTATCAGGTAGTTGTGTACCCCGGATGTAATGATTACCTGCCTTTTCAAAATTCTTTAGTTTAATTATTCTGCTGCTATCATGCTTATTTCTACGTTGGCATCCTTGGGCAAACCCTTGACTGCCACCGTTTCCCTGGCAGGAAAACCAGATTCAAAAAATTTTCCATACACTTCATTAACGGAGGCAAACAAACTCATGTCCTTTAAAAAAATAGTTGTTTTTATTACATGCCCGAACCCAAGCCCCGCCCCGGTTAAAATTGCTTTCAAATTATTCATAACCTGTTTAGTTTCTTCTGCTATTGTAGCGGTAATAAGGTCTGAACTACCAGGCCTTAACGCAACCTGGCCCGAAATAAATAGCAATCCTGCTGCCTTTACAGCCTGGCTGTAAGGCCCTATCGGATCGGGAGCATTTGCTGTGTTGATGATTTGTTTGTTCATTGATTTTTTGAATGAGGATAATAAAATTGCAAAACTTTCCATCAACTAACAAACCTATTTTTGTAAAAAACAGGATATGAGGGTTATTGTTATGGCAAATGTAGAGCAACAGGACGAAATTGCTTCGAAGAATACCAACCCGGATGCAGAATTGGTTTTTTTAAACAGCTATTCAGAGTTTGCTCCTGATGACAGGCAGGATGCTATATTTTATCTCTCTGAAGAAAACGATGATATTGATGTGGAAAAGTTTGGCGGAAAGCCCGTTTTCATTAATTCAGTTATTGAAACCCTGGAACAAAAAAAATTGCCCCTTAATTTCAGCAGGATAAATGGATGGCCCGGATTTCTGCAAGGGCAAATATGGGAAGTAGCATCGAATAATAAAATTATTGACAGCAAGGTCTTTGAAAACCTTGGCTGGGATGTAGTTTTTGTAAAAGATGAACCGGGCCTGGTAGCCACCCGTGTAATCAGTATGATAATTAACGAAGCTTTTTTTGCCCTGGAAGAAGGCGTGAGTACAATGGATGAAATTGATCTTGCTATGAAACTGGGAACCAATTATCCTTATGGCCCATTCGAATGGCAAAATAAGATTGGTTTACAAAATATTTATTGTCTTTTGAAGAGTCTCTCTGTAAAGGATAGACGCTATTCCGTTTCACCCCTGCTGGAGAAAAAATATC
This sequence comes from Ginsengibacter sp., assembly GCA_040005125.1. GTDB lineage: Bacteria > Bacteroidota > Bacteroidia > Chitinophagales > Chitinophagaceae > Ginsengibacter. The sequence goes on along the minus strand of JBDTZL010000150.1, from coordinate 16,961 downwards.
TTGCACTTATTTCTTCTCAAAAAATTTAATGGTTCACATATTAAATATCCATACAGCAACAGAAACAGCCATCATCAATCTCATGGCCGGCTCTGAAATTCTTGGCACATCATTAAGTCATGAAACCAAACAACATGCTTCTTTTTTACATATCGCTATCAAAGAATTATTACAACAGCATGGTATTGACATAAAAAAGTTAGATGCAACAGGTGTTACTTCCGGCCCCGGGTCTTACACAGGCATCCGGGTAGGGCTTGCCACCGCAAATGGTTTATGTTATGCATTAAAAATTCCTCTTATAACTTATAATTCCCTGGAGGTAATGGCCATTTCAGCAACAGGTTTTACAAAAGATGATAATGCCTTGTATTGCCCAATGATTGATGCAAGGCGACTGGAAGTGTACGCAGCTGTTTATGATTACAATATGAAAGAAATAACCCCTCCTTCAGCAATAATTCTTAATGACAATTCATTTGCTGAGTTTCTGAATTGCCATAAAATATTTTTCTCAGGGAGCGGCTGTCATAAATTTCAACAAATTTTAAAACATAAAAATGCCGTTTTTCTGAATCATGAAATATCTACAGGATCCCTGGCAAAAATAAGCTGGCAGAAATACCAGGAAAATGATTTTGAAAACGTACCCTATGCGCAACCGTTATATATAAAATAATTTAATACTATCTTAAGAAATCAGAATGCATAGCTGTAAAAGACGTTTTATTTTTTTTGTATTTATACATAAATTTTTTCTATTTTCAATATGTATCTTTGTGATATAGAATTGCAAACGTCACATCTTTTAAATTTATAAATTATGACCTATTCTGACCCCATCCATCCCCTGAATACCCATGAACCGGTCGAAGAAACCGACAATCTACCGGATATTGACTACCATAATATTAAAAAAGCTGCTATGGTTCTCAGGGCACTTAATCATAAGCTTCGCCAACAAGTTATTAAAACAATTCATGAGAACAAAAGGCTTACTGTTACTCAACTCTACGTAAAACTTCGTCTTGAGCAATCGGTTGCGTCACAGCATCTTGCTATTTTAAGAAAAGCTGGAATTGTATCCACGGAACGCGATGGAAAATTTATTTTCTATACTATCAATTTTTCCCGCATAGAATCAATAAATGAATTTGTGAAAAATCTTGTAGGATAATTTTTAACAGGGTATTATTTCCACTTTTCTACTCTCCGAATCTTTTATTTTATCTTTGTAAATCAGGCTTTTTCAGGTTTTTAAATTTGAAAGGGTGAAGTAATATATTGATTAAGAGTTATTTAATAAAAGATTTATATGTACGTTCAACAAATTTACACGGGTTGTCTTAGCGAAGCTGCTTATTTTGTAGAGAGCAATGGAGAAGCAATTGTAATAGACCCTTTAAGAGACACAGCAGAGTATTTACAACTTGCGAAAGAACATAACGCGAAAATTAAATACATTTTTGAAACTCATCTTCATGCCGATTTTATAAGCGGCCATCTTGATTTGAGCAAGCAAACCGGCGCGCCCATCGTTTATGGCCCCGGTACTGAAGCTAATTTTTTATTCCACCTTGCTAAAGACGGCGAAATTTTCAATATTGGAAATATTACATTGGAAGTATTTCATACTCCCGGACACACTCTTGAATCTACCTGTTATCTTTTGAAAGATGAGAACAGTAAGCCTTTTTGCCTGTTTACCGGGGATACTTTATTTGTGGGAGACGTAGGCCGGCCCGATTTAAGCAGTGGCAATATGACCAGTGCCGAACTGGCTTCCATTATGTATGATACCATTCAAAATAAGCTCATGCCGCTGCCCGATGATGTGATAGTGTATCCGGCTCATGGCCCCGGAACAAGCTGTGGTAAAAATCTTGGCCCCGAAACGATGAGTACTATTGGCGAACAAAAGAAAAGTAATTACGCGATGCAGCCGCAAACACGGGAGGAATTTATTAAAGCAGTAATAACCGGCTTAGAGGATGCGCCTCCATATTTTTCAGTAAATGCAAGGATAAATAAAGAAGGTTATGACAGCCTTGAAGATGTTAAAAGAAAAGGACTTACTCCTTTAGGCGTTGCAGATTTTAAACAGGAAACTGATAAGGATCTTATAATCCTGGATACAAGAACAGCGACAGAATTTTCCAGGGGGTTTGTACCCGGCTCGGTATTTATAGGGTTGGAAGGAAGGTTCGCAGAATGGGCGGGAAGCCTGCTTTCTTTCCACCAGCGTATACTATTGGTTACAGAGCCGGGCAAAGAAGAAGAAACTATTGTAAGATTGGCAAGGGTAGGGTTTGACAATGTTGAAGGCTACCTGGAAGGTGGCTTTGAGGCATGGAAAAATGCTGGAGAAATTATTGATATTATCATAGAAGTGGATGCCGATGAGCTTGCTATGGATATACCCTTTGATGATAATTTAACGGTATTGGATGTACGCAATGAAAACGAATTTGCTGAAGGACATGTAAAGGATGCCATGAGCCTGCCTCTTAGTAATATGACCGACCTGGCACAAATTGCCCTGCTTGAGGAGAACCAGAATATTTATGTTCATTGCGGAGGGGGCTACAGAAGCATGATAGCATCCTCTCTTTTGAAAAGACAGGGCTATCATAACCTTCGGAATGTTTCCGGCGGCTGGGCAAAGATTAAAGAGCAAAAAAATATTAAGACTGAAAAGGAAGCCAGTGTGTTGAATTAGTTCTTTTTAACTTCCTGCCTGTTTTTCACCAGGCCATTCCTGTATTACAAAATAATATTCTGCACAATTTCATTTTTGAAAGGATAATCGGTATTGTAATGAAGGCCCCGGCTCTCATGGCGCAATTGCGCTTCTTTCACAATTAAATACCCCACGGTTATCAGGTTTCTCAGTTCGCAAAGTTGCGGCGATACATAAGTTGCCTGGTAGAAATGTTCAGTTTCTTCATGCAGCAAATCGAGTCGCTTCATGGCTCTTTCAAGTCTTACATTGGCACGAACAATTCCCACATAATCCGTCATAAGGAACTGCAATTCCTTTAAGCTTTGGGTAATAAGAATCATTTCTTTAGGAGCAGTTGTTCCTTTTGCATTCCAGTCGGGAATGGCTTCATTAAATTCAATGAAATTTATCTTATCCACAGCATCTGAATAGCACCTGTGCGCAAAAACCATTGCTTCTAAAAGAGAATTACTTGCAAGCCTGTTGGCTCCGTGAAGGCCGGTGCTGGCGCATTCTCCACAGGCATATAAATTACTGATGGAAGACCTCCCCCACTCATCAGTTTTAATGCCACCGCAACTGTAATGTGCCGCGGGGGCAACGGGAATAAATTGCCTGGAAACATCTATTCCAATTGATTCACACTTTTCGGTGATATTAGGAAAATGATTAAGAAATTTTTCCATATCCATTTTAGTGCAATCTAAAAAAACATGTTCAGTACCTGTAATCTTCATTTCGCTATCAATAGCCCTGGCGACAATATCGCGCGGAGCAAGGTCTCTTCTTTCATCATACTTTTCCATAAAAGCTTCTCCCACGTGGTTTCGCAAAATAGCTCCGTCGCCCCGTACTGCTTCTGTAATTAAAAAAGCCTGGCCGCTCACACCCGCCTCATACAAAGCTGTGGGATGAAACTGGATAAATTCCATATTCTCTATTCTTCCCTTTGCCCTGTACATCATGGCTACACCATCACCCGTGGCAATAGACGGATTGGTGGTGGTACGATACACCTGGCCATTTCCGCCGGTTGCGAATAAGGTAATTTTTGAAATAATTTTTTCAATTTTATTGGTCTGCATGTTCAGCACATACACTCCAAAACATTCAATATCAGGAGTAGATTTTGTAACGAGATAGCCAAGGTGATGCTGTGTAATAATATCAACAACAAAACAATGACTTATTAAATTAATATTAGTTTTTAAGCTGATAGCCGACAACAGCGTGTTTTCTATTTCTTTTCCTGTTACATCTTTATGATGAAGAATACGAAATTCGCTGTGACCCCCTTCCTTACCCAGCGCATACTCTCCCGAATTATCTTTATCAAAATGGGCGCCCCATTCTATGATTTCCTTGATTCTTTCAACGCCTTCCTTCACAACTATTTCTACAATTTTTGGATCGCACAATCCATCACCGGCTATAATGGTGTCTTCAATATGCTTTGCAAAACTATCATTATCAAAATCAGTAACCCCGGCAACACCGCCCTGCGCATATTTCGTATTGGTTTCTTCGCTAAAGGTTTTGGTAAGTACGGTTATCTTTTTGTCCGGGCAATCCTGCGCAACTTTAAGCGCATACGTAAGCCCTGCAATTCCACTGCCTATTACTAAAAAATCAGTTTGCATGTAGATATTTTGAAATAAAATAAGTTCCGGGAATTTAACTCTCCAAAGCTCAGGCAGATTTTATACCATTATTAATGCAGGTTCAACCCATGCCTCACTTTCTTTTAAGAGATTAATAAGTGCATCCACCGCAATACTTTCGGGGACCGATCTTTTAATAACTTCTTTTCCCCTGTACAAAGTTATTTTCCCCGGGCCGCTGCCTACATAACCGAAATCAGCATCGGCCATCTCCCCCGGGCCATTCACAATGCAGCCCATTATGGCAATCTTTACTCCTTTTAAATGATTCGTTACCGCTCTTATTTTAGCGGTAGTTTCCTGCAGGTCAAATAGAGTTCTCCCACAACTTGGGCAACTGATGTATTCGGTTTTTGATATTCTTGTACGTGTTGCCTGCAATATTCCGAAAGCAATTGAGTTCATCAGTTTATCATCGGGCTGTGTATTTACATCGCCATAATGATAACCGTTACAGATACCATTTCCAAATCCATCAATAAGCAAAGCGCCGGTTTCAACAGCATAATGAATAAGGCTTTCATCCATTGTATCATCATTGCTGTCGCAAATAATGACAGCCGGATTTTTAATATCATTTTCTCCCATTTCAATAAACATCCTGCGAATGCTTTGCATTGCATTCTTATTGGTGGAACTCAGGCAAAGAACAACCGTAGAGTCGTGTTTTATTTTTCCAAAAAATATTTTTTTCTCAAATGAAGGATATCCTTCAGAATAACAATCGAGCATTACGAAATTCATGCTTTGCGATTTTATAATACTATCATCCATATATTCCTGCGCATCAAAAATCGGAAACGCATTTTCCTTGTACTGATTTTGTTTCCACGCATTATTGTAATTAATGACCTTCAATGTTCCCGGCAATGCAAAGTCAACTGGTTTATTTGCGCAAAAAATATAATCAGCGGCCATATCGCCAATATTCCATTTATCGGTAAGTTCGTCATATTTATAGCCTATATCTCCGAAGTCCTCCAGGGTAATTTTATTTTTTTTGCTAAAATCTGCAATTACAACCGGAACTTGCTTTCCGCCGATATTTTTTATTTCAAATGAAGGCCTCACTCCTGCTTTTTTATTAAGAAAGGAAAGGGAAGAATTTTTAATCCCGGGTATGTTATTACTTTTTACATTGGCATATCGTTTCACAATATTTTTACAAACAGGTATTTCAAATTCCGGGTCTTCCGTTAATGAAACACGAATAGTATCACCAATGCCATCTTCAAGTAAGGCTCCTATTCCAATAGAAGATTTAATTCTTCCGTCTTCACCATCACCTGCTTCCGTAACGCCAAGGTGTAAAGGATAACAATGCCCAAGTTCAGCATACATATTTTCAATAAGCAACCGGTAAGCCTGTATCATTACCTGTGGATTGCTGCTTTTCATACTTAGAACAATATTGTAATAATTCTCACTCTCTGCAATCCGCAAAAATTCCATAGCACTTTCCACCATCCCGATAGCTGTATCGCCGTAACGGCTCATGATCCTGTCGCTTAACGAACCATGATTGGTGCCAATACGCATAGCCGTTCCATATTCTTTGCAAATTTTTACAAGCGGGGTAAACCGGTTTCTTATCCTTTCGATTTCTTCCAGGTAATCTGCATCGGAATATTCAATGAGTTCAAACTTTTTCTTATCAACATAATTTCCGGGATTCACCCGCACCTTTTCTACGATACGTGCGGCTATCTCTGCAGCATTGGGTGTAAAATGAATATCTGCTACTAACGGAGTGTTGTACCCTCTTTTGTGTAATTCATTTTTTATGTTCAGTAAATTTTCTGCTTCTTTTTTTGAAGGTGCAGTGATACGCACCAGTTCAGATCCTGCTTCAATACAACGAATGCTTTGCTCTACTGTTGCTTTCGTATCCATTGTATCGGTCGTAGTCATAGTTTGAATACGAATTGGATTAAAATTTCCCAACAATAGATCTCCCACCTTCACTTCAAGGGTTGCCAGCCTTTTGTACCCCGTTAAAGATTCTGCATACAGTTCCATGATTAAAAATTATTAAAGCAAAAATACGTCTAAAAGCGGGTTTTGATTTTTCACCAGTCTTTTTCAGGTTTGTCCGGTGAAGCTACTCCCCTGAGCCTATGCAATTTATCCTGGAGCACTTTTTCATTTTCAAGAAGTGATTTTAATTTTTCTTCAGCATCCTGTTTCGATATTTTTGAAGGCTGGGGTTTGGGTTCGGTATTTTGTTTTTGCGGATCCTTTTTATTTTGCTGGTCCTTTTTCTTCTGATCGTTTTTATTTTGTTGCTTTTTGTCTTTCTGATTTTGCTGTTGCTGCTGCCGTTTTTGCTCCACCAGGGCTCGCTGAAGATTTTGTCGTGCATCTTCATCCTGCGGGCTCAGCATCAATGCATTCTTATAAGCATTAATGCATTCGGGAAGCTTTTTTGATTTCTGGTAAGCAACCCCTTTATTATAATATGCTTTTTCCTTTGTAATGTTATCCGGGCTGTTTTGTATCGTATTATCATAGGCCTGTGCAGCTTCGTCCGTATTATCCTTTCTATAAAGAGCATTACCGAGATTGTAATTAGCGGTTGCGCTGCTATCAACAATTTTAAGGGCGCCACGATAGAAATTTTCGGCCCCGCTATAATCACTCTTTTTATACGCTTCATTTCCTTTAATGATTTGATCTTTTGCATTTTGGGCAAATAAAGAACTATTCATGAAAAAGAAAAAGAACATGGCAGCGGAAATCTTTCTATTTAGGTTTCTTTTTTCAGAAATAAAAAATTCAATTATTAAAATAAGGAATGCAGCGCATAAAAAATATTGAAAGTATTGCTTAAAAGTGTCGAAAGAGTTGTCACTGATTGTCGACTGGCCGATGCCGGATAATTTGTTTCTTATATTATTGGCTACTTCATTGGTAGATGTGTACAACTGGTATAACCCGTTCCCGTTTTTAGCAATATTGCTCAATTCTTCCTGGTTCAGTTTTGTGATCACAATGTTTCCTTTATTATCCATTTTATCAGCATTGGTTTCGGGGTCATAAATGGCGGAACCCTGCGGTGACCCGATACCAACTGTATTTACCATGATACCTTCCTGTCCAAGTTGCTTTGCCACCTTTATTGCGTTATCATCATGATCTTCACCATCGCTTATCAGAACGATCGCTTTATAAGTTTTTTCTTTGGGATTAAAAGCTGCATAACTCATTTTTAGAGCCTGGCTTATTACGGTTCCCTGTGTGGGAACATCATCAGGCGATGCCGATGACAGGTACATTTTCGCTGCGGCATGGTCAACAGTCATAGGCATTTGAAGGTATGCCCTGCCGGCAAAAATTACGATACCGATTTTATCATCAGGTAAATTATCAATGATTTTTGTTATCACCTGTTTTGCACGCTCCAGCCTGCTCGGCTTAATATCCTGGGCCAGCATACTTTTACTTACATCAAGGGCTATCATAACATCAATCCCTTTAAGATTCACTTTTTGAGTTCCATCGGGCTTTACCAATCCGGCAATCCCAAACGCGCACAGCGTAAAGCCTGTTAAAAAAAGAACCAGTTTTCCATTAAATTTCCCCGAAGAAAATCCTTTGGTTAATTGCCGCACAAGTAAAGGGTCGCCAATTTTTTTGGCAGCTTTTCTTTTCCAGCGTATCAGCAAAAAGTAAAGTAATACTATTACAGGTATTCCTGCAAGCGAAAGAAGGTATTCAGTATACTGAAAATGTAGCATGATGATCCTGCTAAATTATTAATGATTGTGTATGGAAAAGTGTTAAATAATTTTATTACATGAATTAGGCGAATTACACGAATTAAGAGAAAATCACTGAAGGTATTCGTATACCATGTCTGCCGTCAGGCAGGTTCATGTTTAATATTCGCGTGGCAACCAAAAAGAAACGTGCAGTAATCATTTTCCTAATTCGTGCAATTCGTGCATCAAATTCGTGTAATCCGTGATTCAAAATTCATGTAATAAAATAAAATTATACATCTCTTTCCTGGGCCCTTAGCCATCTCTCAGGAATCTCATTTTTGCTTGCAAACAGATAATCATTGTAGCTACAGGCAATTAGCTTTTTGCTGGGCAACTGCATCCACCACCTCCCTGTTTTTTTACTCTGGATAAAAATCGTATCAACCTCTGCAAAGGCCGTGTGATACTCATTGAAATTTTGTCTTTCACCCAGTTCCGCTTCATGACAGCTTCTGCTTTTACCGTCAATAAAATACCAAAGCATTTGGGCAATTTGTAAGGCAGTGAGATTTTTAGTATCCTGCATGGGATTGTAACCATATATCCCAATGGATGAGAGTTGCGGGCTTAACCCTCCATAACGGACAAGGCTACACGCTTCTTCCCCTGTGAAACCATTCGGGCTGAAGCCGGCTGCGGGTGCATCACTGTATTTTATAGCGGCGATATCAAAACTCAGCATGTCAGAATTTCTAATCACCGGTTCCATTTCTTCAAGCTGCTCTTTTGCCACACCTACCCGGTAGCAATCGAAGCGCAGCTTGTCCATTGTTTCGAGCATAAGCGGGTGTACAAAATAACTCTGAAAGCCAATGTGGTTATAATGCCTCACCATATTAGGTTCACTGGTGAGCATTTCCATTAAAAAATTCTGACTTCTTAATGTCGTTTCACCCCTGAGATCAATAGTCGCGTCAATAACAGTGGCTTCAATAATTTTTTTGAGATCTTTATAGGCATAATATTGAGCCAGGGTATTATCGTGTGAGCCACCAATGATGATCACTGTTTTATTCAATCGCAAGAATTCTCCAACAACTGTTTTTACCGCTGCATAACTGTCGGCAAGTGAAGCGCCGCATTCTATATTTCCCATATCTGCAATGGTGATATCTTTGTGCCAATAGTACAATTGATACAATTGTTTGCGCACAGCATCTGCCGCATTCTCTTCAGCAATAAAGCCATCGCCCCGAAATTCATTTATGCCGACAATTACGATATCAACTTCTGTCAAATCCGGCCATTCCTCTTCATAAATTTTTATCACACCGGCGAGCTGGCTTTCATTATATCTTTTATTATTATTTAAAGAAGCAAAGTTTACAGGTGATAAAAATTCGTGCAGGTCATACATCATTCATTCATTTTCCGCAAACCTAAAAGATAAATGGCACAAATAAATTATAGCATGGGTTTATTTTAATACAGCATGTAATAAACTTTTAAATAAGGGTTTGCCTTACTTTTGCAAAATGGACAATTTGTTAAACCTTGTTGAGAGCTCAAAAGAGGAAATAAAAAACTTTTCCACCACAGATAAAATTCCTGCTGAAGCATTTCGTATAAAATTCCTTGGCACTAAGGGATTGATAAAATCTTTAATGGGAGAGATGAAAAATGTTTCATTGGAAAATAAAAAACAAATGGGACAGGTGTTGAATGATTTGAAATTATTCGCGGAAAAAAAGTACGGGGAATTATGCAGGACAAATGACAAAAATCAACCGGCAGCCGATAAGGTAACTGATCTGACTTTGCCCGGAGATGCATTGTCATTAGGCAGCAGGCATCCCATAAGTACTGTCAGGAATAAAATTATCTCAATTTTTCAGCGTTTGGGCTTTGCCGTTGCCGAGGGGCCGGAAATAGAAGATGACTGGCACAATTTTACCGCACTTAACCTGCCCGAAAACCATCCTGCCAGGGATATGCAGGATACATTTTATGTGTCACAGAATCCCGACTGGATGTTGCGTACACACACCAGCAACGTTCAGGTGCGTGAAATGGAAAAAGGAAAATTACCCATAAGAATTATTTGCCCTGGCCGTGTATATCGTAATGAGACCATCAGCGCAAGGGCACATTGCTTTTTTCACCAGGTGGAAGGCCTTTACGTGGCCAATGATGTTTCGTTTGCAGACCTTAAGCAAACACTTTATTTTTTCGTGAACGAAATGTTTGGAGAAAAAATAAGGATACGCTTTCGGCCGTCCTATTTTCCTTTTACCGAGCCGAGTGCAGAAATGGATATCTCCTGTCTTATTTGCGGAGGGGAAGGCTGCAGTGTATGTAAGCACACCGGGTGGGTAGAAATCCTGGGTTGTGGAATGGTTCACCCAAACGTGTTAGAGAATTGTGGCATCGATAGTAATAAATATTCAGGATTTGCTTTTGGGATGGGCATTGAAAGAATTACCATGCTCAAATACCAGATAAAGGACTTAAGACTCTTTAGTGAAAATGATCTCAGGTTTTTGAAACAGTTTACAAGTGCGGTGTAACTAAATTTTGTTTAAGGAATAATTATGACGATTACCATTTGTGTTTGTGGAGCGGGAACAATGGGAAGTGGCATTGCGCAGGTCGCAGCGCAAAGTGGGTTTAATACCATACTCTTTGATGTAAATAAATTAGTTCTTGATAAAGCAAGGGTATCTATTTTGCAAAGCCTGGAATACCTGGTTACAAAAGAAAAAATTGCGCCTTCTCACAAAAAAGAAATTTATACCCGTATACAATTTACTAATGATATAAAAGAATGTTCAGGCGAGGTAATTATTGAAGCGATCATAGAAAACGAGGAAGCAAAAGTTTCATTGTTTAATGAACTTGCACAATATAATAATGAAGAAGTCATTTTTGCTACAAATACATCTTCGCTTTCTGTTTCTTCCCTCCAGGAAAAAATAATTTTTCCTCAAAGGGTTGTAGGTATGCATTTTTTTAATCCTGCGTACATTATGAAACTGGTAGAAGTAGTGAAAGGCAGCCTTACAAATGATGAAATGGCGATGGCTATTTATGACATTTGCAAACAAATGGATAAAGTGCCTGTAATGTGTAAGGATACCCCGGGATTTATAGTGAACCGTGTTGCAAGGCATTACTATCTTGAGTCTTTACAAATTGCGGAAGAAGGAGTTGCTTCATTTGAAGATGTTGACTCTATCCTCGAATCCTCGGGTTTTAAGATGGGACCATTTAAATTAATGGATCTTATTGGTATGGATATCAACCTGGCTGTTTCGCAAAGCATGTATGATTCATTTGGCAAGACAGAGCGTTTTAAACCTTCTCCATTGCAGGTTGAAAAAGTAAAAAACGGGGAGTTGGGTAAAAAGACCGGGAAGGGATTTTACAATTATTCAAATCAAAAATCATGATGCTTCTTCCTTATAAAATTTCTTTTTTGAAAGAAATATCAAACCTTTACTAATGCCAGAGGTACCCGATTCATTTGCTGATTTAAATACAAAGAAAATATTAGTAACCGGCGCTGCCGGGCTCCTGGGAAATGAATTGGTGAAACGGTTACTGGAAGAAGGATATAAGGTTATTGCTGTTTGCCACTCAACATCGCTCAATATAACCCACCCCAATTTAATAACACAGCAATGCGACATCCTTGATACGGGGAGGCTGGAAGAAATAATGCAGGGAATTACACATGTGTATCATTGTGCCGCAATTGTTTCATTTGAGCCAAAAGATAAACACAGGCTTTTAAAGATAAATGTTGAAGGAACAGCCAATGTTGTGAATGCGTGTCTTGATGCAGGTGTGCAAAAACTGGTGCATGTAAGTTCTGTTGCTGCTCTCGGCAGAATAAGAAATGGCCAGGTAGTAAACGAACAAATGAACTGGAGCGAAGAGACCAGCAATAGCATTTATGGCAAATCAAAATATTTAGGCGAGCTGGAAGTATGGCGTGGAATTGGAGAAGGATTACAGGCATTGGTAGTGAATCCGTCGATCATCCTCGGTGGTGATAACTGGGATAATGGATCTGCAGCTCTTTTCAAAATCGCATACAATGAGTTCAAATGGTATACGGAAGGCATCACTGGTTTTGTAGATGTAAGAGATCTTGCCCGGGCAATGATCTTGTTAATGAACAGCAAAATATCGGGACAACGTTTTATTTTAAGCGCCGAAAATCTATCTTACAAAGAAATATTTTCTTCAATAGCAAAATGTTTTGGGAAAAAGCCCCCTCCAAAAAAAGTTACTCCCTTTATGGGAGAAATTGTTTGGAGGCTTGAATCAATAAAAGCCATGGTTACAGGGAAAAAGCATTTGCTGACTAAAGAAACAGCCCGGACTGCGCAGGCGAGTGTCTATTTTGATAATAGTAAAATTTTAAATGCGTTGCCGGGATTTAGTTTTACAAAGATTGCAATTTCTATTGTACATGCCTGTGCAATTTTAAAAGAAAAATATCATCTCAAGTGAGAAAATCCTATCAATATAAATCCTATGAGCAAAAACAAATTTATTACCAGCTTCGTTGTTGCCTTCCTGTTTTTTCTTTTAGCTGGCAAGTCTTTTTCGCAGGCAGCTTATTATGTTGTTAAAGGAAAGGTAATTGATAAAAATTCAAAAAGCCCATTGCAGGGTGCGTCTGTGTTTGCACAAAATACCACCTTTGGCGTGGCAAGCAATGCAGACGGAAATTTTATCATCAAACTACCGGATGGGGGTTATTCGCTGGTAGTTACCTATACGGGATATGAAACAGGGACTATCCGCATCACCAATACTTCTTCTCAAAATGACACCCTGGTGTTTGAATTAAGTCCCAAAGAAAAGTCATTGGAAGAAGTTTCAGTTGTTATCAGCACTGAAGTAAAAGATGGCTGGCAGAAGTATGGAGAATTTTTTACGCAAAATTTTATTGGCCAGACAAAATTTGCAAAGCAGTGTGTTATAAAAAACCCTGAAGTGTTACATTTTTATTTTAATAAAAAGAGAAACCGCCTGAAGGTTTTGGCAAAAGAGCCGTTGAGCGTTGATAATTTTGCGCTGGGTTACACTTTGAAATTTGCCATCGATTCGTTTACTTATGAATACAATACAAATGCAAATTTATTTATTGGTTACCCACTTTTTGAGGAAATGCAGGGCACTCCTGACCAAAAAGGTACATGGTCAAAAAATAGGGCTTCGGCCTACAAGGGCTCTATGTTGCAGTTTACGAGAAGCCTGTATAACCGCACATTAGAAAAAGACGGGTTTGAATTACAGTTCATCGTAAAAACTAATGATGCGGAGACTCCCATACCTCTGCAAAATTTATACGGCGCGCTGAATTATGAAAAAGATGACAGCACAAATACTGTAGAGTTCAGGCCAAACCAAAATGAAGTTGCTATTATTTATAACAATGCAAAACCGGAGCAGGCCTATCTTGATACTGACCCTACCATAAAAAAAGATTTTCAATTATCAACATTGCTTTTCTCACCGGGTGAGTCGGTTATTATTGAACAAAACGGGTACTATTATGACCAGGCAGATATTACAACAAATGGATATCTTGGTTTTAAAAAGATAGGCGATATGTTGCCGTATGATTACGTGCCGGAATGACGTTCTATGTACGATGTGTGATCTACGATGTGTGATGTACGATGTTCGTTATATCTTAAATTTCCATAAGAGAAGAAAAGTGGTATAATTGAAAAGCGATATTGGCAAAGGTGTTATCCATTCTAAATTGCAAAACTACCCGGACTAATACAATCATTTCAAAAAACAATATCCCCTTTATTTTTTGCCGTCTTGTTAAAGTTACAGCTGAAATTAATCCGATAAATGCAAGTATAGCACAAACCTGTAAGGCTTCCAAAATTGATAAAAAGTGAGATAACAAATAAAAAATAAAGGTCGAACTAATTATCCCCTCGTTTAATATGATCACGCAGTAAGCAAGAATTGCCAGCATTTTCAAAGCATCGTACATCCCACATCGTTCATTCATGATCACATTTCAACCCTTACCGGCCAGCCCCTTTACTTTCTCCCATATCTCCGGCAGTCTTTTTATAAGCACAAGTTCTTTTCTTTTACTATAAAATTCCTGTATGGGAGTTCCCCAATAACTTTTATTTCCCTCGATGCTTGAAGTAATACCTGCCTGGCCCATTACTACGGCATTATCCCCAATGGTAATTGTTTTGTTCACACCTACCTGACCCCAAAGAGTTACGCCATCACCCAGCGTTGTTCCTCCGGCAATACCAACCTGGGCAGCAAGAATACAGTTTTTACCAATGACAACCTCGTGACCTACATGGACAAGGTTATCAAGTTTTGTGCCCCTTCCTATTTTTGTTTTATCACTTACTCCCCTGTCAATGGTACAATTGGCGCCTATTTCAACATCGTCTTCAATTACAACATGTCCACAGCCCGGCATTTTTTTATACCATACGTCCCTGTTTTTCTTTGTATTTAAATAAAATGCATCACTTCCGATAACAGCACCGGAATGTATTTCCACATTATTTCCGATGATGCTGTAATCGTAAACAGAAACATTGGGATGGATGATACAATTATCCCCGATAACAACATGGTTTCCCAGGAAAACGTTCGGCATTATAATCGTATTCTTACCGGTCCTGGCAGAATCGCTTATTAATTTATCCGACGTGGCAAAAGGGCGAAAGTGTCGAACGATCTTTGCATACGCTTCAAAAGGATCTGCCACAATAAATAAAGTTTTATCGCCGGGCGCTTCCGTTTTCTTATTGATAATAATAAAAGTAGCCGGGCTGTTAAGGCAGGCATCATAATACTTTGGATGATCCACAAAAACAATATCTCCCTTGTTCACTTTGTGAATTTCATTGATGCCTGTTGCGGAAGAATCTGCATTACCTGAAATTTCTGCGCTGATAAAACCGGCAATCCATTGTGCGGAAACAGGTGAAGGAAACTGCATAAAAAATATTTTATCATCAAAGGTAAAGTTTGTGCATTGTATGCAGAATGAAGTTTTTCCGGCAAATCAAACCAGAAAAGAAAAAATATTTTTTGAAAACAAAAAATAAAAAAAGCGGTGGATAATGAAGTAATAAAAAAATAAAAGTTACGTTATGCTCAGGACAGCTCTTACAAATTTTATAAACCCTGTTCCTTTGAAAGTAGCGTGAACATTGATCTTTATGAAGTATTATGTTTTTAGATTTTACACCGGATCACTTTTATGATTAAAAAAATTAAAATGAAAACTATAATTTTAGAGACAAAAATGAGTACCCTTATCCACAACCCAATTTTAAATGTTGATAAAAAAAACAAGAAAATTTTTCTTGTTAGGAGAAATTATTTTTAATATTGTGTAAGGAATTTTATTCCTGTACTTACTAACCCATCCATATAACAAGGCCCGTGCAGATAAAGACGGGCTTTATTATTTTTATCAATCCATCTTTGTAAAAAAAAATTTCGCATTTCTTAACCGTATTTCATTGAATAAATATTTTGTTATTCACAAACCATTCAATGTGCTTTCGCAGTTCACTTCGCATGAAGGAAAGATAACTTTGAAGGATTTTTTTGATGTTCCCGCAAATGTATATCCTGTTGGGCGGCTGGATTATGATAGCGAAGGACTGCTCATACTTACTGATGACAAGTATTTAAACAATGCCCTTCTTAATCCTTCCAACCGGCATGAAAGAGAATATTGGATCCAGGTAGAAGGTAGTATCACGCAAAAGGCAATTGCGTTTTTACAGCAAGGTGTTAGCATCAATATAAATGGAAAAATATATCTCACAAAAAAATGTGTTGCCAAAGCAATTCGCCAACCTGCAGAAATTACAGAAAGAAATCCACCCATTCGTTTCAGAAAAAACATACCTGAAAGCTGGCTTGAGATAGTTCTGACTGAAGGCAAAAACAGGCAGGTGAGAAAAATGACAGCTAAAATTGGATTTCCAACCCTGAGGTTGATTCGCTATCGTATAGGAAAAATTACCATAGAACATCTGCACCCCGGCGAAATGAAAATGCTATCTCACACAGAATTGTATAACTTGCTCCAAATTCAAAAAAGATAATCTATATGTTAAAATCAATGACCGGTTTTGGAAGAGCAGAACAAACAGTAAACGACAAAACTTATTTGGTTGAAATAAAATCACTTAATGGAAAGCAACTCGAAATAAATTTAAAAATCCCCCCCCTGTTGAAATCATATGAGTTTGATGTGCGGAGCCTTTTACAGGAAAACTTATTACGTGGAACAATAGAATGCTTTATACTCGTAAAGCAAAACGGGAGTTCAAAACCTGTAGTTATAAATACCGATCTGATAAAAGCCTATTACAAACAGATCGCTGAGCTGGCGGCAGATTTAAAAATTGATACTAATTCGGTATTAAGCGCTTTACTGCGGTTGCCTGAAGTAGTATCCCCCAGTAACGAAGTTTTGGAGGAAAATGATTGGGCAGAATTAAAAAAAGTAATTGAAGCCGCGCTGAAAGAACTCAATTATCACCGTACAGATGAAGGGCTTTCCCTTGAAAAAGAATTACGGCTTCGCATAAAAAATATTAATGACCAGGAGGAAGAGATTCTTAAGCTGGAGCCAAGAAGAAAAGAGCGCATGAAAGAAGAACTTGTTAAGCTATTGGAAGAAAATGTTGGCAAGGAAAATTACGATCCCAATCGTATGGAGCAGGAGCTGATCTTTTATATCGAAAAAATTGATATTCGCGAAGAACAGGTGCGGTTGAAAAATCACTGCGAATATTTTATAACCATTATGGATGATAATGAAGAAGCCAAGGGTAAAAA
>JBDTZL010000112.1:0-36064 GCA_040005125.1 Ginsengibacter sp. | reverse complement strand
GAATAACCGATTTCGTAAACACCTTAACCGACCAGGTTGTTGATAATATGTCTACATGCGGAGTATTCGCCATAAAAATCAAAACTAAAAAATGGAAAGATTTTAAAAAGTCTGAAAAAGAATTCCTGTTTTTTGATTACCCGAAAAATGTTTGACTGGTCATTGAATTAACTTTTGGCGATTCCATACCCCGTCATTTACTTCCCGCTCCTTTTCAAAAAATATTGCTGTATCCGCCTGCACAAGCATAACAGCGCAATTCATAAGAGCTGTTTAACCGGATAAAATTTATACGAAATTTATGTATCTGCAATTTTCCGGAAGTATTCTCTGTCAATACTTAATCGCGTCTAATCATTACCGTTATGTTACGAAAGCATGCTTGACCATTGACTATTGAAATTTATCGAAGTGTAAAATTGCCCGTTCTAAGTGACCTCACAAATTCGCCTACCACTTTTTTATAATTACTTCCGGAAGATGCATGATCAATAAACGGGAACGAAGATGCATGATCGATCGTCGTTTCCAAAGAAAAATTATTCTGCCTCACCGAATAGAAATATCTTTTCTCCATGAGGTAATCAGAAAGATATTCCTGTTCTCTTTGCCCTGGAGTTGGTACCAGTACTGCATTTTTACCCAGCTTTACGAGATCCATAATAGTGGAGTAGCCACTTCTGCATATAATTATTCCTGATTGTTGGAAAGCCTTATTTAATTCTTCCGCTGAAAGATGATTTACAATTTCTATAAACTCCGGATCTGCTTGTAGCTTTTTATTTTCACCAGGTAATCCTCTTATAAGCAAAACTTTTTTTTTGTAAGTTTTTAGCTGGGCGAGGATCATTTTTTCAAAAATAGTTCGCTGTGGTTCAGGACCCGAAAGCGAGATCAGTAAGTTATATATTTTAGCTACATCGTTGATTTTATCAAACCTGGATAATGGCCCTATGTACACAACATTGGAAGGCACATTTGCCGGGTGTGACAGCTCTCCTGCAAGACTATTTTCTTTAAAGTCAGGAACCCAGCATTTGATATATTTTTTAATAAAATAGTTATGTATTTTTTGCGCAATTTTTTCAGAAAAAACATTGCCTGTTTTTATGTAAAGCTGGTGCGTTATATAAACGCATGGAATCTTTTTACTATAAAATCCAAAACGATTATCAGAAATAACTGCGTCAACCAGGTATTCATTTATAACCTTTTCCAACCATGCGTTTTCTTTCCTAATAGAAAAAATAATTTTGGGAAACTGCAGTAATAATTTAAACGGTAACCATTTTCTATTACGGCTATATTTGATTTCATAGCCCTTAACCCGTAAAAATACTATCCCTGGAAATTCTTTTTTTAAGAGGAAAAGTGGGGCTCTGTCTGCTGCTATAACTACTTCACAATTTTGCTCAATTAATTCATTTATAATTGGTATGCAACGGGTTGCATGACCCAATCCCCAGTCTAAAGGAGCTATAAGGATTCTTGGTTTGGCTGGGTCAATATCAATTTTTTCATCATTTATCAAAACATTGCAATAATTATTTGTGAAAATAGTTTAATTTAGGTATCATATTTATGAAAAACGTAAGAAAGCTTCTACTATTTTTAACGATCGCGATTGCTATTTCTGTTTCTGGTTGTAATTCAGCAAAGATATTTTCAAAGAAAAGCAATTGTGGTTGTCCCAGTAAAAAAGGGATGGTAGGATATTAGACTATAAAAAACCAAATCGAATGAACAAATTCAACCGGGATCTTTTGGTGTTGTTCAAGGAAGAATTAATGAACCCCCAGGCAATTGAACACGAAGTTGAAATGCTTCATGAAATGTTATATTCTGTTGAAAGGATTGACAATTTAATTGTAGCCCACGAAGTAATTAATCTGAATAAATACAAGATTATTTCTGATAAGAATGTTATTCGTACGACTTTACGGCAAAATGAATTAAAGCCTTTTATCTTTCTGAATAATAAAAACTAAGCAGGCGCATTCAGACTATTTAATTGCCCAGGTTTCTCTTCCTTTTAATAGTTTATCCAAATCTCCTTTGCCTTTTGTGGTGATTGCCTCCTCAATTTGCATGGCCATTACGTCTTCATAACACGCCCTTTCTTCCTGGTAAAAAACTCCAAACGGCCTTGGTAAGTGACCTTCCTTAAGAGGATTATCAAATAATCTTGTAAGAACCTGCGCCTTATAAAAATCTTTCTCATCATGTATCCATAAATCGTTTTCACTTATTCCCGCCTGTAAGTCAACTATAACAGGCTTGAGTCCGTCCAGTTTAATCCCTTTATTCCTCGCTGCTCCAAATATAAGCGGTCGACCATTTTCCAGGAATAATGCTTCTTCCGGTTTTGATTTTTTCTCCGTAAAAACTTCAAATGCACCGTCATTAAAAATATTGCAGTTCTGATAAATTTCCAGGAAGGAAGATCCTTTGTGTGCCTGTGCCCGCAAGATCATTGCCTGCAAATGTTTTGGATCGCGGTCCATACTTCTTGCTACAAAGGAAGCATCTGCACCCAATGCCAGCGCTGCCGGATTAAAAGGATGATCAATACTTCCCATTGGGGTGCTCTTGGTAATTTTATGCTGTTGGCTTGTTGGCGAATATTGGCCTTTTGTTAATCCATAAATTTCATTATTAAAAAGCAAAAGGTTTACATCAAAATTTCTTCTTAGTAAATGAATGGTGTGGTTACCACCAATGCTCAGGCAATCACCATCTCCTGTTACTATCCAAACATTTAATTCAGGCCTGCTTGCCTTTAATCCACTGGCAATTGCGGTTGCCCTCCCGTGAATACTATGCATCCCATAAGTATTCATATAATACGGAAAACGGCTGCTGCAGCCAATTCCCGATATAATAACCATATTCTCCCTGGGGATACCCAAACCGGGCATTATCTTTTGAAGTTGCGCCAATATGGAGTAATCACCACATCCGGGGCACCAGCGTACTTCCTGGTCGGTGGCGAAATCTTTGGCGGTTAATGGTACAGAAGCGACTGTAGTTTCACTCATATCTTAAAAAAATTATCCTGTCAAAGTTACTGCATAGTATGTTATCGAAAATGCAATCAATTATAAAAGGTTAAATTAAACTGCAGAGATTTTGAAAACCTGTGAGGGCTATTTTAAATTATTCAGATCTAAAACAAATCCGGGCAGAACATCTTCCCCCAATAGCTTTTCATCGAAGCTTTTTACGATATCAACACTACCGTCTGCACGATAGATAAAAGCCTGCTTAAATTGTGGAACTATAAGCCAGGCCAATAAAACACCGTTCTCCATCCACTTTTCCATTTTTTTCTTTAATTGAGGTAACCTGTCGGAAGGAGACATCACTTCGATGATAAATTCCGGAACTACATAAGAAAACTTTAATTTTTCTTTCTCGGGAATGGCAGCCCATTTTGCATTACTCAGCCATGCCGCATCAGGGCTTCTCATTGATTTGTCCGGCAGAAAAAACCCGGCCGAAGATTCAAAAACTTTACCTGAGCCATTTTGCAAATTCCATTGAACAAGCAAAGAAGTGGCAATTGCATTTAAGGATGAGCCAAATAACCCTGCAGGAGCCATAATATATATTTGATGGTTTTCATCTCTTTCGATCCTTGCATTTTTGTTTTGGGCACAGAAATTAAAGAGCTCTTCATCACTCATGTCGTTCAATGAAGGAATTTCAATATCAAGATCGTAATCTGCGGTTACAATTTTCGCCATACCATTCTTTTACCAAAATTACTCTTTTTATGCTGACTATAAGGCCTGCCAATATTCCGCGGCCCTGCGTATATGAGGTATTACAATAGTACCGCCCACAATATTGGCCACCGCAAAAATTTCATACAGCTGCTCTGTATCAACTCCCGGTTCATGAGATTTGCCCAGGTGATATTTAATATAGTCATCGCAACGTAAAACCATGCCCGCAACCAGTCCAGGCATTTCTTTGTTCATTTATGAAGAGCGCCTTCTTCATAAGTGTTGGCGTCGAGGTTCCGCAGCCGCTTCATAACAAGGTTATTTTTACCCGGGATAACTTCATTCATTTTTTCGCGGCACTCATTAAATTCATTTACCATTGCTGACATATTTATTTTTTTAAATGAAAAATATTATATTAAACAAAGTTATAAGCATTCATTTCATACAAAATCAATTTGCTATTTTTACTCCCTAATATTATTCTATGAATGAAATAAAATACGATTTCGGCATGATCGGCCTTGGTGTAATGGGAAGTAACCTTTTGCTTAATATGGCAGATCACGGCTTTGCAGTAATCGGCTACGATACAAATCCCGATAAAACAAGTCTCTTTGAATCTTCTGCCCCAAAAAACACAATTGTAAAAGGCGTCAATAAACTTTCTGAAATGATTGATGCATTAAAAGCTCCGCGTAAAATTATGATGCTGGTTCCTGCAGGAAATCCTGTTGACAGTGTGATCGCCGATCTTTCACCCTTATTGCAAAAGGGTGACATTATTATTGACGGCGGCAACTCTCATTATACTGATACTTTACGAAGAATAAATGATTTAAAAGACAAGGGTTTTCATTTTATGGGTATCGGTATTTCGGGCGGCGAAGAGGGCGCACGCAAAGGCCCGAGTATTATGCCTGGCGGAGATGAAGAAGCTTACAAAGAAGTAGAACCCTTGTTAAAAGCTGTTGCAGCAAAAGTAAATGAAGAGCCTTGTGTTGGTTACCTGGGCCGTGATGCAGCAGGGCATTATGTTAAAATGGTTCATAACGGTATAGAGTACGCGATAATGCAACTCATCAGTGAATGTTATGACCTTATGCATAACGGCATTGGACTTTCCAATAATGAAATTCATGAAGTATTTAAAAGCTGGGACAATGGTGAGATGAAATCTTTTCTGCTTGAAATCTCATCCACCATCTTTGAAAAGAAAGATGAAAAATCACCGGAAAATTATTTGGTGGATATGATCCTCGATAAAGCAGGTGCAAAAGGTACAGGCAAATGGACCTCCCAGGAAGGCCTCGATTTGCCGATGCCAATACCCACAATAGATTCGGCTGTTGTAATGAGAAATCTCTCTTCCCTTCTCGATGAAAGAAAAGAAGCCGCTTCTCTCTATCGGACCTCTTTGCAAAAAATTGATATGGCCAAAGAAGAGTTTGTGCAACTCTTACAAGATGCGTTATATTTTGCAACAATTATAAGTTATGCCCAGGGCCTGGCTATGCTCACTACTGCGTCCAAGCAACTAAAAATGGAAATCCCGTTACCACTGGTTGTGAGTGTATGGCGGGGAGGTTGCATCATTCGTTCTGCATTACTTGATCATTTCAAAAAAGCATATGAAAACGTTGAACTGAAAAATTTACTGCTTGATAAAAATATTGCAGAACTCCTGAAACAAAAAGAGGAAAGCGCTCAAAAAATTGTTTCCTTAGCGGCATTGAACAAGTATCCTGCCGCAGGCCTTATGTCATCTCTTAATTATTATAATGCTTACCGCAGGGAGTTGCTACCTACCAATTTAATACAGGCACAACGTGATTTCTTCGGGGCACACACTTACCAGAGAATTGATACTGATGGAATTTTTCATACTGAGTGGGAAACTGCGCCTGAAAACGTCTCAACTAAAAATGTAAATTAAAAGAACAATTCAATGTTAGATTATAAAAAAATATCGCCAATGCTCGTCTTTATTTTCGGCGGCAGCGGGGATTTGAATTACAGGAAATTAAACCCGGCTTTATATAATCTTTTCCTGGATGATGCGATGCCCGAAAATTTCAGCATAGTCGGGATCGCCCGTTCAAAATATGGTGATGGGGAATATATAAAACATTTAAAAGAAGGAATCGATAGTTTTTCAAGAAGAAAAGACCCCAATGAAGAATGGGAAAAATTTTCCAAACACATCAGTTACCAGCCCATGGATGTAACAGACGCTAAAGATTACGCCAAGATCGCCAAAATCGCTAAAGATAAAGAAGCCGAATTTGCTGTACATCCAAACATTCTTTTTTACCTCGCTGTGGCCCCTCAACTGGTTCCGACAATAATAAAAAATTTAGGGACCCTTGATATTTGTCACGATACAAAATGTACCAGGATCGTGGTGGAAAAACCTTTTGGGCATGATCTCGAAAGTGCAAAAGAAATGAATCAACTGCTGGCCGAATATTTTGCTGAGGAACAGATATTCCGGATTGATCACTATCTCGGTAAGGAAACTGTACAAAATATACTTGCATTGCGCTTTGCCAATGCATTGTTTGAGCCGATATGGAACCGGAATTATATTGACCACGTACAGATAACGGCAGCTGAGACTGTAGGTGTAGAAGAACGTGGCGGTTATTATGAAAATTCAGGGGCATTAAGAGATATGATACAAAACCACATGTTGCAATTGGTTTGTATGATCGGGATGGAAACCCCGGTATCATTTAATGCAAACGAAATAAGAAATAAAAAAGTAGATGTACTGAATGCACTCCGCCGGATATCCAAAGATGAGGTATATGACTATGCAGCACGGGGTCAATATGCTGAAGGATGGATGGAAGGCAAAAAGGTACCCGGTTACCGCGAGGAAAAAGATGTGGCACCAGGTTCGAATACAGAAACCTTTGCTGCCGTAAAATTTTTTATCGACAACTGGCGCTGGCAGGGCGTTCCTTTTTATGTACGCACCGGTAAGCACCTGCATGAAAAAACCACCGTATTAACCATCCAATTCAAACCTGCTCCTACATTTGCTTTCCCCAAAGAAGCCGCAGAGACCTGGCGGCCCAACAGGCTTTCCATAAGCATCGCACCCGAAATGGATATAGGTCTTCGCTTCCAGGCCAAACGGCCCGGGCAAACCATGGTTCTTAGCCCTGTTGATATGGTATTTAATTATAAAAACGAATATGACGGGGAAGAGCCGGAAGCTTATGAAACACTTTTGTACGATGTAATGGAAGGTGATGCTACGCTATTTATGAGGGCAGACCAGGTGGAAGCTGCCTGGGAAGTAGTGATGCCAATATTGGATGTATGGAAAGCACGGAAGCCAATAGACTTCCCAAATTACTCACCGGGCTCATGGGGGCCGGAAGATGCCGAAGCTCTTATTGCCAGGGATGGGCACAATTGGGTGAACTTACCGGCAAAACATAAATAAAAATACATGGAACTACATATTTATAAAAGCAAAGAAGAACTGGCCGATCAACTTGCAATGTGGATATCTGACATGATACAATCTACTTTGCAGGACCAGGAATTTTTTACGTTGGCCCTTTCCGGAGGAGAAACACCAAAAATTCTGTATAAAAAATTGGCGACCCCTGAATTTAAAGAAAAAATCAACTGGAAGAGGGTCCATATTTTTTGGGGCGATGAACGGGCTGTTCCTTTCAATGATGACCGCAATAATGCAAAAATGGCCTATGACCTCTTAATTGATCATATTGACATTCCTGCTGCACAGGTACACGTAATGCGTACTGAAATTGAACCTGTTTTTGCGGCGCAGGCTTATGAAAAAATTCTTCATACCTTTTTTGACAACACCGTTAAAAGCTTTGACCTTGTATTACTAGGTATAGGCGACGATGGCCATACATTGTCAATTTTCCCCGGCTCACCTTTAGTAGATGGCGAAGAACAAAACTGGGTAAATTCAGTGTATAATGAAGAACAGCAAATGTACCGCATTACTTTAACGCCCGTGATAGTCAACCGCGCCTCTTATATTGCCTTTATGGTTTCCGAGCCTGCAAAAGCCGACATCCTGAAGGAGGTTATCGAAGGAGAATATATACCCTCTGTTTTACCTGCGCAGCTTATCAAGCCGGAAAACGGTGAATTGCATTGGTTTCTTGATGAGGGAACTGCCAAAAAATTGAGCAAAACTTAATAATTTTTCAAAGCTTTTGATTCAAAAACGCCTGCAGGATTTACTATTTTTTATCATGGTGATTTGCTTGGCAGACCTTTCCGGGTAAATGTGAATAGAATTTTATTTTCATAATTGATTAACCTTCTTTATCCTGTATATTTAAGGGTTGATTATATGAAAAATTCGGTTTAAATTCCGGTAAAATTTAAGTTATGACTATACTTGGCTTTTTAGTCCTGCTGCTAATTGCTGCGATATGCGGTGGTATTGGTCAATCACTGGCTGGCTACGATTTAGGAGGATGCTTCGTATCCATTGTTGTTGGGTTTATCGGTGCTTATATCGGCTTATGGGTTGCAAAGGAAATGAAATTGCCCCCCTTTTTTGAAATAAGTATTGATGGTAAACCTTTTCCTGTGATATGGGCAATAATTGGGTCCGCAATTTTTACATTAATAGTGGCTTTATTGCGAAGACTATTTACAGGGCGTAATTGATCCATATAACTCTCGCCTGGCCCGCTTCTTTTTCAAAGCCTGGGATTAAGGGGATTGATATGTGCAAGGTAGACCAGTTGCAGGTTGGAACTATATTCGAAAAGATTCCAGGGTGGTTAGAACGGCTGGTTTTCACTTAAAGGTAGATCCATTTCAGCTATATAAAAATAAATAAAGCTTACTGTAAAAATGTTTAAAACCCTACATAGTTATTCCATGCCTTCAAACAATATCCAGGCATGTTTAGGGAATTTTAAAATCCATCCATTATATTTGAACCTCACAAGGATTTAAGAAAATATGTTCAATCTTATATTATTTGGGCCGCCCGGCAGCGGGAAGGGTACGCAATCAGAAAAGCTGATTGCTAAATACAGTTTTATACACCTTTCTACCGGCGAACTGCTAAGAAGTGAAATTACACATAAAACTCCCCTGGGCCTGGAAGCAAAGAAGTTTGTAGATAAGGGGCAGTTGGCGCCTGATGAGGTTGTTATCGGCATGATAAGTTCAGCATTGGATGCCAATCGGGATGCGGCAGGTTTTTTATTTGACGGCTTTCCACGCACTGCCAACCAGGCTGAAGCACTGGACAAACTGCTGGAACTTAAAAATACTTCCATCCATGTAATGCTCGCATTGGAGGTAACTGAAGAGGAACTGGTGAAGCGCCTTGCAAAACGTGGCGAAACAAGCGGCCGTACAGATGATAATAATGGCCATGTAATAAGAACCCGTATTCTTGAATACCATAAAAAAACTTCACTGGTTGCAGATCACTACAAAAAAGTAAATAAGGTTATTATGGTAAAGGGTGAAGGAAGTGTAGAAGATATTTTTAAGGGGCTTACAAAAGAAATTGATGCCCTTATGAAAAAAAAATAGCGTGTATTAACGTAAAATGGCCAAAGATAATAACATGAATTTTATGCACTAATTACACGAATTACCGTCCGGCAATTATTAATTCGTGTAATTCGTATTAATTCGTGTAATTAAAATGTGGTTAATACAGCACCAGCGTTTATAATACCTCATTTTTAATCTTTTTAAATGAATACTTCAAAAGAAATTTTTCTGAAGGAAAATTTTATTCCGCTTCTTGAAAAATTAAAAGGAGATGAAAAAGGAAGATGGGGTACCATGAATCTACAGCAAATGATTGAGCATTTTGCAGATGCTGTGAAGAATGCAAATGGCAAATTAATACTGCCTGCTGTAAATGAAGGTGAGAGGCTACAAAAATTCAGGAATTTTTTAATGAGCGAAGAACCTTTCAAAGAAAATACTAAAAATCCCTTGATTGCAGCAGAAGGCATTCCGATACGCCAGCGTGATTTACCATCATCAATTAATAAATTAAAAAAAGAACTCGATTATTTTTTTGAAGTTTTTGAAATGCATCCCGGTCTAAGAACAGGAAATCCATTTTTTGGAGAACTCGATTATGATATGAATATTCAATTGCTCCACAAACATGCCATGCATCATTTAAAACAGTTTGGGTTGGTATAAATCAAAGGGCCTCAGTATTTATTGCAAGCCACTCAATAATTTGATCAAATTTAATTTCACCCGTAGAGATGGAGATAGTGAATTGATATGCCTCTTCTTCACTTGCGATCAGGCTCATTTCACCAATCTTCAATATTGCCAACATTGCTAAAAATCCAGTTCGCTTATTTCCATCTATAAATGGATGATTGATAATAATACTTTCTGCAAACGCCGCCGCTTTTTCTATAGTTGAAACATATAAGTCCAACCCATCAAAAGTTTGAAAGGGCCTTGCTATCGCAGAATCCAATAATCCTGCATCTCTTACACCTCTTGAGCCACCATATTTTTGAATAGACAGTTCGTGAAGCCTTAAAATATCGGTTTTTAAAATCATTGAGCCAATTTCTGCAATACACTTCCATATTTTGCAACAACCTCACTGAAAAATGATTCTGCATCAAATTTTGATTTTTTTTGCTCATCCTCAGATTCTCCAATTATTTTCAAAATAATTTGTAACTGATCTTCATTCAAACTTTCCACTTTTTTATTTATCACTTTTCTCATTTCTTCAACACTCATAATATAAAATTTTATGCATCAAATTTACTAAATCTTTAGAGCTTTCATAAATGCCGTTAGTCTAACTATGGTTAAATTTGCAGCCTAAAATCGTAAGAATGAAATTAGGCAATTATATAACCGGCAAATGGATTGAAGGAGATGGTGAGGGGCAACAATTGTACAATGCGGTAAATGGTGACATTATTGCAAATGCAACAACAAAGGGGCTTGATTTTGCATCTGTACTTGCTTATGGCAGAACAAAAGGAAGCGTTGCCTTGCGCAAAATGACCTTCCACGATAGAGGCAGGATGCTCAAAGCACTGGCACTTCATCTCCTGGAGCAAAAAGAAAAATTTTATACGCTTAGCTATAAAACCGGCGCCACGCGCGCAGATAGCTGGGTCGACATCGAAGGCGGGATCGGGAACCTGTTTTCAAATGCATCACTCAGGCGAAAACTCCCCAACGAAATATTTGCACTGGATGGTGATACTATAGGCCTTGGCAAAGGGGGTACTTTTTCAGCACAACATATTTTAATCCCTAAAGAAGGAGTTGCCATACATATCAATGCCTTCAACTTTCCCGTATGGGGGATGCTTGAAAAAATTGCCGTAAACTTACTGGCAGGCGTAGCCGCAGTTGTAAAGCCGGCATCTATTACCTCTTATCTCACAGAAGCCGTTGTAAGAGAAATCGCTTCTTCTGAAATTTTACCCCAAGGAGCGCTTCAACTCATATGTGGCAGTGCAGGCGATATATTGGATCATGTTACTTCGCAGGACGTAATAACTTTTACCGGCTCTGCATCTACCGGTCTGAAATTAAAAACCAATCCACATATTCTCGGTGAAAATGTACCTTTCAACCTTGAGGCTGATTCTCTGAATTGCATTGTGCTTGGTAACGATGTGTTACCGGGAATGCCTGAGTGGGATATTTTCATTAAAGAGATAAGAAAGGAAATGACTTCAAAGGCAGGACAGAAATGCACCGCCATACGCAGAATATTTGTCCCCGAAAATAAAATGGAAGATGTATGGAAAGCGATCAGTAAATCATTAGCTCAAACAACCATTGGAAATCCTGAAAATGAAACGGTAAGGATGGGCGCACTTGCAGGGCAAACGCAAAAGCTGGAAGTTATGGAACAGGTTCAAAAACTTTTAGCCTCTTCCCAAATTATTTATGGCAGCCTGGATAGTGTTGAGTTGATCGATGCCGATGCAAAAAAGGGCGCTTTCATGAGCCCGCTTCTTTTAAAGAATGAAACCCCTTTTGAAGCTGAAGAGGCTCATAATATTGAAGCTTTCGGACCGGTAAGTACCATTATGCCTTACAAAAATATTGATGAGGCCATCGCACTTGCCAAAAAAGGAAAGGGCTCTTTGTGTAGTTCAGTGGTTACTTTTAATGAAAAGTTTGCGAAAGATTATGTGCTGGGCGCCGGTACTTATCATGGAAGGATATTAGTACTTAACCGTGATGATGCAAAAGAAAGTACGGGCCATGGCTCGCCCTTACCGATGCTCATTCATGGCGGCCCGGGAAGGGCAGGAGGTGGTGAAGAAATGGGCGGCCTTCGTGGCGTAAAGCATTATATGCAAAGAGTGGCCGTACAGGGTTCTCCAACGATGCTCACAGCCATCACGAATGTTTACCAGCCGAATGCGAGAGGTATAATATCTGATGTTCATCCCTTCAAAAAATATTTTGAAGAACTATATATTGGCGACCAGTTAATAACCCCTAAACGAACCATAACAAGCGAAGACATTGATAAGTTTGCCGACCTGAGCGGTGACCATTTTTATGCACATATTAAAACAACTGATTTTTCAGGAACTATGTTTGAGCAACAGGTTGCACATGGCTATTTCATCATGAGTGCCGCTGCAGGCTTATTTATCGATAGTTTTGAAAAAAATCCTGTTTTGCTGAATTATGGAATTGATGAATTACGATTCACAAAACCTGTATACCCCGGCCATGAAATTTATACCCGTTTTACATGCAAGGAAAAAATTGAGCAGGAATTAAAAGAAGTAAATCCTGATAAGCTTTTTGTAAGAGGTAGTGATATCCCCAAAGGAATTGTAAAATGGTATGTAGAGATCCTGGATGAAACAGAAGATCCGGTGATTGGTGTGGCTACTATATTAACAATGGTGAGGAAATTAACCACATAATAAACTATTATAATAAATCTAAAAGTATATTTATATGCCTTTGTGGCTATAAATTCGTACAATAATTAAATACAGCAAATGGACCCTTACGTAAAATCTCATACAGAACACGGGATAACAACCATTGAATTCTATCATCCGCAAAGAAATTCCTTACCGGCTAAAATTCTTAATGAACTGGCACAGGAAATACACTATACCGGTACCCATGATACAAAAGTGATTATACTCCGTAGCGCCGGAGACGGCGCCTTTTGTGCAGGCGCCAGTTTTGATGAACTGGCGTCTATCAAAAATGAAAAAGAAGGGCTCCGTTTTTTCCAGGGATTTGCCAATGTTATCAATGCCATGCGCAAATGCAATAAGCTTATTATAGGCCGTATCCATGGTAAATGCGTGGGCGGCGGTGTGGGAATTGCTGCCGCTGTTGATTATGCTATTGCAATAACCAATGCCGAAATAAAATTGAGTGAGCTTTCCATTGGCCTCGGACCTTTTGTAATAGGCCCGGCAGTTGAGAGAAAAATCGGAGCTTCAGCTTTTGCGCAGCTTGCTATTGATGCTACGCTTTGGAGAAACGCCGATTGGGCAAAGAAAAAAGGGTTGTTTGCAGAAGTTCATGAATCTGTTCAAAATATGGATGAATCTATTTACAGGCTGGCAAGCACTCTTTCGCATTTCAGCACTGAGGCAATGGCGGAGATGAAAAAAGTATTCTGGCAGGGAACGGCACACTGGGACACATTGCTAACGGAAAGGGCCGCTATAAGCGGGAGGCTTGTGTTAAGCGATTTTACAAAAAATGCTATTGCAAACTTTAAGGTAAAAACAAAATAAAATCCCCTTTTTTACCGGGGTATTTATTTATAAATCATCATACTGATATAAAGGATCAATTTTAGTACCTGCTTCCATTTCAAAAACAGGCTTTATCAATCCGTCTTTCAATCCGTAGACCCATCCATGCAAATGCGGCCGTTGTTCATTTTTCCATGCCCGCTGAACAATGGATGTTTTAGCGAGATGCATCACCTGTTCTTTTACATTAAGCTCAACCAGCCTGTCACAACGATCCTCTTCGTTAGTAATCGCTAAGAGTTCTTCGCGATGCAGGCGGTATACATCTTTAATATTACGCAGCCACATGTTTAGCACATATTTGTAATCATGGTTTGTCATAGCTGCTTTTATACCACCGCAACCATAATGGCCGCATACGATTACATGCTTAACTTTTAAATGGGTCACTGCGTAATCCAGCACGCTCAAAAGATTCACGTCGGTATGTACAACCATATTGGCAATATTGCGATGTACAAATATTTCGCCGGGTTGGGTTCCGGTAATTTTATCGGCAGGCACCCTGCTATCGCTGCAACCAATCCACAAAAATTCCGGAACCTGCAGGGAAGATAATCGCTTAAAAAATTCAGGGTCATCCTCAACTTGCTCCCGCGCCCACGTTTTATTTTCTAAGAGCAACTTTTCATATGAATGCATAAATTAATTTTTAGTAGTTACATATTCAATCCGCCACAAACGCTTATTACCTGCCCTGTTATATAAGAGCTCATATCACTTGCCAGGAAGAGCGTAACATTTGCAATTTCTTCACCACTTCCAAACCGGCTCAAAGGAATTTTTTCAAGAAAGGATTTCGCGGTTTCCCCCTCTTTTAAATAATTGGTCATATCTGTTTCAATAAACCCTGGTGCGATGGCATTGCATCTTACATTGCGGCTTCCCAGTTCGGCAGCTATAGATTTTGTAAATCCTATAATGCCTGCTTTACTTGCTGCATAACTGCTTTGGCCTGCATTCCCACGCATCCCAACTATAGAGCTCATATTTATTATGCTCCCCTTTTTTTGTTTCATCATAGGGCGTATGACCTGCTTTGTCATATTAAAAACACCTTTAAGATTGGTCGTCATTACCTCGTCCCATTGTTCAGGCGTCATCCGAAGCAATAAATTGTCTTTAGAAATTCCTGCATTGTTTACACATATATTTACCGTCCCGAATTCTTTAATCACATCATTCACCATTGCTTCACACTCCTGGTAATTACCTGCATTGCTTTTATACGCTTTGGCGTTTACGCCTAAATTTTTTATTTTTTCTTCCAGTAATATTGCCTTTTCATCACTGCTCAGATAGGTAAAAGCAATATGGGCGCCACTTTCGGCAAGCTTTAAAACAATAGCCTCTCCAATACCGCGGCTACCGCCCGTTACAATGGCAACTTTATTTTCAAGGAGTTTCATGTTTTTATTTTTATCATTAAAAATAATTAATTACTTCATAGAAGCCGTTTAGGAATTAAATTTTCGTTTACTAAATTGCCGCCTGCCTCTCCGGTAGGCAGGTTGGGAAGGACACCAACCGCGGAGTTCCGCCATGGCTGGTGGTGCCACCGGCCACTTTTATACTTATCCGAAATCTTACAAATCATTTTCAAACAGCTTCATATTATAACTCTTTTCAAAACTATAACCTTTATTAATTGCTTCGATAAAGGCATCCAATGAATTTTTTATAAGCCATTCATGCACCATATATTTTGCCGTAGAATAATTGAGCATTATTTGTTCTGCTGAACCCTTGTGGAATTTCACTGGGGTATCCATTTGTGTAACATCGGGTAAAATTAATCCTCCTTTTTTCTTATTGAGCAATGTATCCATAGAATAATAATCCCTGCCATCAACCTGCCTAGCAAGACCTTCATCGAACCATGTCGGAATCTTAAAATATAACCGGCACCAACCAATCTTTCTGTATAACACAGTATGGCTTATTTCATGCGAAACAACGTTTATATCAAACATATTTTTTGGTATCACCATGTAAGCGCCCATTTTTATATTAGCAACAGCAGGCGATCCGGGCCTTTCATAATTTTTATAATCTGATTCTGTGTCGCGATAGATCAATTTATAATTGATGTGGCCGGGATCTTTCCAAAACTCAGTAACTTTTTTTTCAGCATCAGACTTAACTCTTATTTGCTGAACAATATCTGGAGATGCTTCTTTTCTATAATAAATATTTTGCTGGCGTTTAAAATCTGCAAATCCAATTAGTATGCATCGTGTTTCCTGGGGGAAAATAAAAAATGTGCGGCTGCTATTAATGGCAGAAATAACAGAATACCAAGAATAACCCTGAATATTTTCTTAACCACACTACATAATTTTCATAGCTAAAATTTCCTCGATCATATTTCTTTCGTTGCTTAACCTGGGTACTTTATGCTGGCCGCCAAGCTTTCCCTTTCTTTTAAGCCATTCCCTAAAAGTTCCTGTTTTCAAAATATGAACTAAAGGCATACGTAAAGCAATATTTTTATAACGCTTTGCTTCATAATCACTGTTTACTGACTTTAATGCGTTATCAAGAGCAAAAATAAATTCGTTTATATCAGCAGGTAATTTATCAAATTCTATCAGCCATTCGTGAGCGCCGTTCTCATGCTCGGTGAAAAAAACGGGTGCTGCCGTATAATCACTTACTACAGCAGTAGTTTCAGCAGATGCTATTGCGATTGCCTTATCTGAATTTTCAACGATCACCTCTTCCCCAAAGGCATTCATATAATGCTTAAGCCTCCCGGTAACCTTTATTTTAAAAGGACGAAGTGACGTAAACTGTATGGTGTCGCCAACAAGATATCTCCACAGACCTCCGTTGGTACTTATTATCAAAGCGTAATTTTTGTGTAGCGCCACATGTTTAAGGCCAAAAGTTTTTGCATCTTCTTTGCCATATTCTTCCACGGGCATAAATTCATAAAATATTCCATGATCGGCAAAAAGCAACATGCCATCATCATCAGGCATATTCTGGGCAGCAAAAAAACCTTCGCTTGCATTGTACATTTCAAGATAGTTTATCGGCGCTCCCACCAGCCGCTGCATCTGCTCACGGTAAGGCGTAAACGAAACACCGCCGTGGATGTACAATTCAAGGTTTGGCCATACTTCTTTTAATGTTTTTTTACCGGAAATTTCAAGGATGCGCTTTATCAAAACAATCGTCCATGTGGGCACGCCTGCCAGTGAGGTTACATTTTCGTTGATAGTATTTTGTGCCAGTTTTTCGATTTTACTTTCCCATTCATCCAGCAATGCAATACTCAGTTCCGGAGTTCTTATCCAGTGCCCCCAAAATGGTGTGTTTTGCATTAAAACAGCACTCAAGTCACCATATTGTATTTCTTCACTTATGGTATGTACCTGGTGGCTTCCTCCTACAACAAGGCTTTTACCGGTAAGCAGGTCACTATCAGGAAAATTTTTATAATAGTTTGTAAGTACATCTTTGGAACCTTTGAAATGGGTCTCTTTAAGTGTTTCTTCACTTATAGGAATAAATTTACTTCTTTCAGAAGTTGTGCCACTGCTTTTAGCAAACCAGTTAATAGGAGTATTCCATAACACATTTTCTTCACCCTGCATCATTCGCAGGATGTAAGGCTTTATATCATCGTATTCATGAACAGGTACCCTTTGTTTAAAATCTTTAACCGTAAAAAGCTTCGAAAAAGAATATTTACGGCCAAATTCGGTGTATTGAGCTTGTGTAACAAGGTGCTGCAAAACATCTCTTTGCGCAGCTATAGGATAGCTACTCCAATTATGAACCCGCCACAGACGCAGCCTTGCTAAACGTGATATGGCCGGACTCAGCAGTTTCATGTAAATTTTATTGTTGCTTGTTTGTATGAATGACTATAGCGGTGAATTGTGCAATTCCGGAATACGTATAAAGTGCAATCGCGACGGTAAACATATAAACAATTTAACCATAAAACAATTTACCTTTTATTTTAAAGCATCGGTATGCAGGTAATCCTTTCTTTTAAGCTCAAAATTGCGCCCAAGATAAAGGCGCCTTACGTGTTCATCTTTTGCCAGCTCCTCTGCAGTACCGTGTTTGTATATTTTTCCTTCAATAAGCAGATACGCCCTGTCACAAATAGACAAGGTTTCATTTACATTATGATCCGTAATAAGAATACCTATATTTTTATATTTCAGCCTGGTAACAATAGTTTGAATATCCTCTACAGCAATAGGATCTATACCGGCGAAAGGCTCATCCAACAAAATAAATTTTGGATCTACTGCAAGTGCACGTGCTATTTCTGTTCGCCTTCTCTCGCCACCACTCAATACGTCCCCATTACTTTTACGAACATGGCCAAGGTTAAATTCCACAATCAATGTTTCCAGCTTTTCTTTTTGCTGCTTTTTAGACAGCTTTGTCATTTCAAGAACCGCTGAAATATTGTCTTCCACGGTTAGTTTCCGGAAAACGCTGGCTTCCTGGGGCAAATAGCCTAATCCCATTTGTGCCCGTTTATACATGGGCAACTTTGTTATGTTAATGTCATTTAAAAATACATCACCATGATCCGGTTTTACAAGCCCGACCACCTGGTAAAATGAAGTCGTTTTACCAGCACCATTCGGACCAAGAAGACCAACAATTTCCCCTTGCCCTACCTCGAAGGAAACTTTATTGGTAACTATTCGTTTACCATAATTCTTAGTAAGGTCCTTTGCATAAATAGTCTGGTTCAAAACAAAAGCATTTGAACAAAAATAAGCCAATGAATACTAATACTTTGCTAACATATTTAATTAGCAGATTAGGTGATTAGCCAATTAGCCAATTAAGTGATTACCCAATTACGAAGCTTACATTGGCACATTAACTAATTAGCACATTAGCACATTAGCCAATTCTTTGCTGTTATTACATTACAACCTATGTTTGCATCTATTTTGCAAAAATGAAAGTTACCGATCATATAAAAGAGGCTAAGGATACTGTTGTATCTTTTGAAATACTGCCACCGCTCAAGGGCAAAACAATTGAGTCAATTTATAATCATCTTGATCCCTTAATGGAATTCAATCCTGCTTTTATTAACGTAACCTATCATCGCAGTGAACAGGTCTTCAAAAAGAGAGCTGACGGCACTTTTGAGAAAATAGAGGTGCGCAAGCGTCCCGGCACTGTTGGCATTTGTGCAGCAATAATGAACCATTATAAAATTGATGCAGTACCACATTTAATATGTGGTGGCTTCAATTTGCAGGAAACCGAAAATGCTTTAATAGATCTTGCTTTCCTTGGAATTGATAATGTATTGTTGCTTCGAGGTGATGCAGCGAAAAACGAAACCCTTTTTGAACCTGAAAAAAATGGCCACTCTTATGCACTCGATCTTTTAAAACAGGCCGTAAATCTTAATCACGGAATTTATCTTGAAGAAGATATCAGGGATGGTTACAAGACACAGTTTTGCATAGGTGTTGCAGGTTATCCCGAAAAACACTTTGAGGCGCCTAACATGGAAAGTGATATCCGTTATCTTAAAATGAAAGTAGATGCAGGCGCCGATTACATAACTACACAAATGTTTTTCGACAATAAAAAATTTTTTGAGTTTGTAAAGAATTGCCGGGAAGCAGGAATTGAAGCACCAATAATACCCGGCCTTAAACCAATAACTTCAAAAAAACAGCTTTCTGTTTTACCACGCACATTTTACGTGGACATTCCTACGGGTTTAAGCAGTGAGATCCTTAAATGCAAAACAGACGCGGATGTGGAAATTGTCGGAACAGAATGGCTCCTGGAACAATCAAAAGAGCTTAAAAAATCAGGGGTACCGGTATTACATTATTATACTCTTGGCAAACCTCATGTCATTGCAAATGTAGTGAAGGAGCTGGTGTAATTGTGAATGGTGAGTGGTGAACGGGCAACTGGCAATAGGCAGTGTTTGGAAGGTTTAGGAAGTTTAGAAGGTTTAGGGGTTTAGAAGGTTTAGGGGTTTAGAAGGTTTATAAATGTTGAGATAAAAAGATAAATGGGAAATAACCATCATCATAAAAATAAATGCCGCCTGCAATTTCTGCCGGCAGCCTTTGTCTGCTTTTTGCTCAAAGAATTTTGTCCTAACTTCTGTTAAGTGGTATACCGAGTGAGAGGCTTATAGTACGATACTTATTTTTATCATCAACGCTGTTATCATTTTGGGTCGAATTTACCTTTGTAAGACCAAAGCCATAATTAAGTTTGAGCAAAACCTTCCCAAGATCCAATCCTCCGCCAAAATTTAATCCGAAATCAAACCTCTTAAGCTTATTATAAGCCGCATCATCCTGCTGTGATGTAGAAGGATCATCATTGCTAAATTTTATATTATCCGATGAACTGAAAGTTATTCCCAAAATCCTGGAATCTGTTTTGGATTTACCTCCAATACCAATAGCTGCATAAGGCCGGCATTAAAAAAAACATTTGTCTTTCTTTCGAGGGGAACGCGCAAAACTAAATTCAAGGGTACTTCAAGATACAATGGATTAAATTTTGTTTTTACATAATTATCATCAGTAGAGTTCGTGAAATAAGAGTTTGCCTTTGCACCGCGGCCTTCCAGCAAAAGCCCGCTCTCAAGATCAACCATTGTTTTAAAAGTGGTAAGCAAATTGTTATCCTGGGTTTGCCCGGATTTTGTTTGTGTTATGTTAGCAAGGTTTACACCACCCTGCACATATACCTGTGATTGGGCATTAGCAAAAATGCCGGTAAGCATCGCAATCGTCAATAATTTTTTCATGTTAATTTTTTAGTTTCAAAGGGAATTTATACGGTAAAGTTTACCACTCTTTCAAAAACTTTGCCAATAACAAGTTAGAGGAAATCGCGATTTGTAAGAAATCGGTAACATCTAAAACTAAAAAACCCGCTTAGTATTGCATAAGGAATCAAATGACTTAAAGCGATTAAACCAATCTCATCTTATAGGTTAAGTGAAAAGCAGTGCATTTTATTCGCATTTGAAGTAGTAACGAGATATAATTTCACACGGCGTTATTATAAATTAAAACCGCATTTGCTTTAATTAAGACTTTTCAATTAAATATCAAGCTTTCTAATAATAATAACGTTACCAAATATATATGCTCATCTGACCGGAATATCCCTGGTAGGTTGCTCCCCAGCATTGCCTGGTTAATTTTCTCCGGGCATATAAAACTAAATAACTTATTCATTACAAACATAAAATGTAGCTGATATCAATTACTATTGTAAACTAAAATCAGGAATAAAAAAAAGTCAAATCAGAACTATCAAATAAGGGCGTACAGAAAAAACATGATTACTTACAAAAAGTGTAATTAACAATCGCAAAAAAAACGTATCCTCAACATATGGAAACTATAGTTATTTTATTGTTTCTTGCTATTCTCATTATAATTTTCGCAGGACTTGGCTTGCTTATCTTTTATCTTTATCTGAAAATCAGAAGAAAGGGCTATCAGCCGCCATTTGTAACGTTGATAACTTTTCTAAGTTTCGGAATAGGGATTACTGTCGCGCTGCTGATACTGCCATCATCCAATAAAAACATTTTTATTTTTCTTGACATCAGCATCCCATGTCTCCTGACAGGTATATCAATGGCAACCTTTGCCTTGATACTTCCGAAAAGAAATGCAAGACAATTTGGAGAGAGGAAAAGAAAATTCCCTTTTGCAATGGTTGGAACAGGTATCATTGCAATCGGTATTTTAATAATCCTGTTTGTCCTTTACAGCTGGAAATCGTTTGGATGGGAGTTTTTAAAATTAATCCAAATGATTTCTGCCGTACTGACTCTTCTTCTCCCTTTAAGCCTTTATTTTTTCTATTTGGAAACCAGGAAAAAAGTACATTCTTTACGTACTGTCAATGACCTGAATAATAAGCCACCTGTACTCTATTTGCGGGCTTTTAACCAGGAATCACAGTATTTTGCTGTTGGACCGGTGGAAGAATACGGGCAATACACGAAGGGTCTGGTTGCGCGGATGTCCAAAGCGGGGCAGAATGTAGGTGTTACATTTGAAGAATATCTGAACGCCGAAATATCAAGTATTGGGCCTCTTGTTGCTCTTGGCAGTCCTGAAGATTATCTTCCTCCTGAAGGGGCTTCCCGTATGTATGCGGATGACAAAAATTGGATGAGTGTGTTTAAAGAACTTTCTAAACGAGCTTTATGTATCATCATTGAAGTCGGAAAATCTGAAAATTTGGTGTGGGAGTTAAAAGATATAAAAGCAAATGGTTTTGAGCAAAAGTTATTTGTGATAACCCGGCCAACTAATAAGCGACAGAATTACCTTACGCGGAAATTCTTATCGATTCTATCGAAAATCAGGGGAATTGATCCCATCTCATGGGCACTGTTTTCAGAAGAACTAGGCAGGATAGGCTATAATCTGACCCTTTCAGATCCCGGCCCCGGTTCTGTTATAACCTTCGATAATAAAGGTAAAAGCATTCTGCTAACAACAGGTTCTAAGATGCCTTCCGATTTTATTAGTCCAATGCGGCATTGGATATTCAATAGAAATAAAAGTTAGCAGGTCTAGTTAGGCTATGTTTAGAAATTTGGGTAACTCCTGTAAAATTTTTGCTAAAGAGGCCACAAATGTTTCGCGTCATAGTCAGCAGGACTGTACATCCTACTGCACTTATACCTGCTGCTGGGCAGAACTCGCCAAAATAGTGCAACGAAGTTTGGGTGGGCGACATTACCTATATCCCGCTTGTAAACAATCAATGGGCTGCTCTGGCAGTGTGGATGGATTTATTTTCAGGCAAAATCATTGGCTGGCAACTGGAAGAACACATGCAGGAAGCATTAATAACAGAAGTGTTTAAAAAGTCCCTGAATACCCCTGTAATTTCTGATGATATAATTATTTATAGTGTACTTGTCAGGAATAACCTGACTTGAAATGAAATGAAACATAACTCTAACAAACATAATGGGAACGCATGATATACCATATTCTTAAGGCCGACAGAGATTAATTATAATTAAATAGCTCTTCCACAAAAGAAAAGTATTACATAATGTTTAACATCAATAAGGAGAATAGGGAGAAATTTATTAGAATAATGATTGAAGAACTTTTTCGTTTACTTTAACGGGATATTTTTTCTTCAATTCATCAATCCATTTCATCTCCAGGAAATTTTGATAATCATTAATTACTAACCCACGGGCGTCTTCAAAACTACGTTGCTGGTTTTGGGGATACATTTTTATAATGGCGGAAAATACAGCAGTTCCATCGCCACTGTTTATAACAGGCGCCGTAACAAGGCCGGCTTTGAAGTTGGTTCTGTCGATCACCGGTATCTGGCTCAATTCGTATCTTCCTGAATCTGCCTGTATTTGTGATGGATTTTCACTTACCAGCCTTTTCCAGTTTTTATCACCACTAATTTTTTCTGCGGCGTCGTGTGCCACAGTTACATTGGAACATGAAAATAAAACAGCATCTGCGCTTTCATTCCATTTATAATTAGTGGTATGTTCATTATAATATTGCTTAAGACCAACACTGTCGGCAGAAGCTTTGGACCACACATTTCTCTCCATAACTTCAAATAGCATATTGCCTTCTTTAAATTCCTGCAACTGGTATTTGAAATCTTTATTAAACTCCTGCAGCCGTTTCCTGTAATTTTCCAGCGCTGCTATTGAAACATAACTTTTTAAGAGATCCGGGTAAGTTTGTTCGGCATGAGCAGCGTAGGTGTTTTTTACATTTCTCGCATATTCCATCCAGTCGCCGGCCCTTACCTTTTCATTGTTAAAGGAAAATAAAATTGTTTTTTCATTTACATTACCTGATGCAATTTTTTTATTTGCAATTGCAAAAGTGTCGGTAATTTTCCATAGATCTTTTTCGTTCACCGAATTATTTTTTTCATACCCGATCTTAGTAAGTGTTTCCTTTACAAATTTTTCTTTGGCTATTTCAATGCGACTGTCCTTCAATACATCCTGCTTCAGATTATTCATATAGGTCTCATCGTTTTTATTTACAGGTACGGGTAACCGTGAGATACGCTTAATAATATGATACCCGAATTCTGTTTGAAACGGTTCAGAAATATCACTGTCATTTTTTAGTGCAAAAGCATTGCGTTCAAAACCTTCGTCATATTTTGCCACACCAAACTCCGGCATTATACCACCACTCATATAAGTCATCTTATCATTGCTGTACATTTTAGCCAGTTCACCAAAATCACTTCCTGATTTTAATGCTTTATAAACAGAGTCTGCCAATTGCCGCGCACGATCTTTCATGGAGATATTACCGGCAGGCACCGCAAATAAAATCTGGGCTGCTTTTATTTTTCCTTCCGCCGGCCTTTCTTCCTCATTTTTAAAAATATGCCAGCCCTTTTTAGAACGATAGGGCATACACACCTCCCCGGGCTTTAAACCGTAGACTACATTTTCAAATTCATAAGGCAGAGTGAATACAGTGATAAAGCCCATATCGCCCCCCTGCACTGGAGTTATTTTATCTTTAATCTCTAAAAGAATTTTATCATAATCAGTTCTGCCCTTTTTTAATTCCTCATAAGTTTCATTGATTGCCTTATATAATTTAAGCGTATCTGCAGGCGGTATCTTTTCATTAATTGAAACATAAAAATGCCTGGCATGAATATCCTTCCCGCTTCGGTTAAATGCTTCATCGACAAGGGCATCTACCTGCTTTTCGTCTTTAAGATAACTTTCTTCAATTTGTCCGCGAAAATTCTGAAGATCAGATTCCAGGGAAGGGAGTGTATCAAGGCGGTTGTCTTTTGCCGCCTGAACCTTCAGCTTAAATTTTATGTAAAGATCAAGATAGTCCTTAATTGCCTGCTCTTTGCTCACAGCAGAAGTCTTATTCTTATTATATGCTCTCAGGAATTCATCTTTGCTCACAGAATTGCTCCCGTAGGTAAAAAGAGCCTGGCAATAAACAGAAGAAAGAAAAGATAAAAATGTTATAGCCAAAAACAGTTTTTTCATCAAATAGTGTGTTTAATATTCCGGGATCCATTCTATAAAACTCATGTGCGAGAACGACTCATTGACCAGTGTTGTTATTTTTAAGAGAGTTATTTTTAATTTTCATCTCAAGCAGATCATCGATCTGCTGCCAGGTCAATTTTTTTGCAATGATGCGTTTGTCCTTATCCAGTAAATACAAGGTAGGCGTTTGGGTAACATCGTAAAGTTGCTTGTATGATGGTTTTTTTGCATCATCATTTTCCTTCCTTTGCTCTTCAGTCTGGTAAACGTTTATCCAGCTTTGCAAATTGTATTTATTTATAAATTCCCTCCATTTTGGCTTTTCCTTGGTTTCTGTAAGCACCCCATACATTTTTACGCCCTCCTTTTGCCATTTAGCGTGGTACATAGAATCCAGTCTTGGCACCTCCTCACGGCAATGGCCACACGTAGGATCCCAGAAACAAACAATCGTATAATCTGCTTTAACACCATACAAAGTCACGCGCACACCACTTGAATCAACCATCTCAAGGTCGGCAGCCTGTGCACCTATCAGATTAGACATCAGCATATAAGCCCTGTTTGAAATGGCTGTCATCTGTTTTTCATTAAGCCAGGAAGAAATTCCCTTTGAATGATATTTTTCAAACAAGTGTACAAATACCGCATCCTGTCCCATATATTTAGGGTTAATGTACTCATCGGTGAGCCAGTTCAATAAAAATTTATATATTTCCGGTGCGGTCCTTGCTCTCAGCAATAAATAATCTGATTCTCTTATAATTGAATCCGGTGCAGGCGATACAATTTCCCTGAAAAATTTTTCAACTTTTGGTAAAAAAAATGGCGTTCGTATAATACGGTCATCCATAAACGTAATGCCATCCCAATAATGCTTTTTATAGTACTGGTAATTATTTATTGAGTCATCCCTGGTAACCGGCTTCATGTTTAAAATCTGTGGTTCTTTCATGCTGGTAAGTAATGACGCCAACATAGATTCAGGGTGCTGTTTTATAATATCATCACGGTACTCATTTAATTCCTTATTGTGATCTGTATAGTTTTTTTCATGAAGAAGACTGTCACTCCTGGTTTTTGAAGTTCTGAAGGCATCCAGCTCTTTTTGCAAATAGCCCCCTTTTGAACTAACAAATTTTTGATATTGCTGAAACAGGATATTTTCTTTTGACCCGGTTATTACTGTTTTGTTTACCAGGTCGGATGTATCGGCTTTTATAGTTATTATTTGTTCTTTGTCGACCAGGAAATCAAACAATTTATTTTTCCCGGGAAACACAATTGAATATACACCCGGCAAAAGCTTTTCATTTTTTTGAAATATCGCTACCCCTTTATTATTTACAACAGTGGAATCCTCTATGTTTATATTTTTCCCATAGTAATAAGTAAGGTATGCTATGCCGCTGTTGTAATTGAGGGCTTGCAACGTGACCTTATAACCCTGGCCATTCGAATCTGAGAAAGCTGCAAGAAAAATGGTAATAATAAAAAATATTTTCATGTGTCGTGGAATAGTGGCAAAAATATCCAAATTGATTAAAAACTGATATTCACGCAAAATACTTAACATTTTACGTGTAAATGCATTTTACCGTCCTGAACATAACTATTTTTACTTGTCAGTCCTTCGATCCTTCGACCCTTCGACAGGCTCAGGATAAACCAAGCCAAGGATGAAAAGAAAAAAAATTGTTTTTGAAAACCTTCCCATTACAGGTTATGCCGCAGAAGGTAAAGCTCTCGGCCGTGTAGAAGGCAAAATAATTTTCGTAGAAGGAGCTGTGCCAGGTGATGTTACGGATGTTTTAATAACAAGGAGTAAAAAAGACTGGGCCGAAGGAAAAGCAATTAAAATACGAGAATTCAGTAAAGAAAGGGTTGAACCTTTTTGTATTCACTTTGGAGTATGTGGCGGTTGTAAATGGCAAATGCTCCCTTATGAAAAACAACTTAAATATAAACAACAGGAAGCTACAGATGCTTTTAAAAGGATAGGAAAGCTTTCAGAATTTTACATGTTGCCCATCATTGGCTCAGAAAATACTATTCATTACAGGAATAAACTGGAGTTTACTTTTAGTAATAAAAAGTTTTTAACTCCCGGCCAATTGGAAGAACTACACGATGATGCATGGCCCGGTGGCGCTTTGGGTTATCACGTTCCCCGTTTATATGATAAAATTATTGACATCTTTGAGTGCTGGCTCATGGACGATGTAAACAATAAATTCCGCAATACCTTGCGCGATTTTTCCCTGGCAAACAAATACAGCTTTTATGATATTAAAGAACACAAAGGATGGCTGAGAAATATTATCATCAGGCATTGCACTACCGGGGAACTTATGGTAAACCTTGTTTTCGGTTATGATGATGCAACCGAAAGAGAAAAACTAACCAGGCATTTGCTCGAAAAGGTTCCTTCGGTTACAACATTATTGT
Source organism: Ginsengibacter sp. (assembly GCA_040005125.1). Classification (GTDB taxonomy): domain Bacteria; phylum Bacteroidota; class Bacteroidia; order Chitinophagales; family Chitinophagaceae; genus Ginsengibacter. Next base: position 9,062 of record JBDTZL010000112.1, on the reverse strand, counting down.
ACACCATTAATGCAAAGTGGAACGACAGCATTTATGACATGGCACCACAAATAGTATATGGCAAAGGTTATGTAATTGAAAAGCTGGGGAATTATAACTTCAAAATTTCCCCCAAATCTTTTTTTCAAACCAATACAAAACAGGCCGAGCGCCTTTATAATGTTGTAACAGATTTTGCAGCGCTCACAGGAAATGAAATTGTTTACGACCTGTATTGTGGTACGGGAAGCATTGGGATTTTTATAAGCGATGGCGCCAAAAAAATTATCGGTGTAGACATTATTGAAGATGCCGTTAAAGATGCCGTTGAAAATGCTGCGATCAATAATTTACATCATGCATCATTTTTTTGCGGCGATGTTATTGAAATATGTAATAATGTATTTTTTGGTTTACATGGGCTCCCTGATGTTGTAATTGTTGATCCCCCACGGGCAGGGCTACACGCAAAGCTTATTAATAAACTCATAGAAATTGCACCTCAAAAGATTGTGTATGTAAGCTGCAATGTAGCTACGCAGGCAAGAGACCTTCAATTACTTAATGAAAAGTTTTCTGTTGAAAAATTACAGCCGGTTGATATGTTTCCACATACGCATCATATTGAATGTGTGGCATTGTTGAAGTTGAGATGAGAAATATATGCACCCTGGTTTTATATTTTTTAAGGCGGCCGCAATAACTGTACGTCAACAATATTATTGCAATAATCACCAATTGAAATACGTTAAAAGATATGTTCGTAGAAGATATGCCAGGTACACTCGGCAAATGCCAAAAGATTGACCATTCCTGTTATCATTTAATTGACAAATATTCAAACACACATGACTGACTTAAAAACGAGCTTTGACAGATGGTTTAAAGGCGAAATGAAAAAGAATTTTCTTCTAAGTGAACCTTTTATTTTCGCTTCCCAAAATCTGCTGAAGTATAAATTTATTGCACTAACATCTCTTTTTCAAAAGCGAAGTATTATAGAAGCAGAAAGAGAATATCATTTGTCTTATACGCCGGCAGATTGGAATGTCAATAAATCCTTAGACCCCTGGCAAATTGATATAAGTTATTCAACGGACTTCAAGCAGCAGCATTTTGAAAAGGAAATAGCAGGGACAGAAAGGGTTATAGAATGCTATTCCTGTTCAGGTGCCGGGAAGAATACCTGTAGTAACTGTGGAGGAAAAAGAGAGTTAAAATGTAGCACTTGCTATGGAAGTTGCCAGGTTAAATGTGGCAGTTGTAGTGGAAGAGGTAACATCACTTGCAATAATTGTTATGGGAGAGCTGAAAGCAAATATAATTGCACAAGGTGCGGGGGAAGAGGTATAATTTCCTGCGCTAATTGCCAAAATGGCTACCTGACATGCTCAGGTTGTTCGGGACGAGGAATGGTTAGATGTAAAACCTGTAATGGAAACGGCGAAATAAAATGTAATAAATGCAACGGAAAAGGTAGATTGATAGAATACGATATTCTTAACGCAGAAAATTTTGTTTCAACTGAGCATTTCGACTTGTTGGAAGATGGCTTAAAACGGGAACACGTAAATTTTTTCAAACCACTTGCTGCTTTGGAAGAAAGATTTAATCTGATAGATATTAACCGGGAAACAATTAACATTGAAGATATACCCCAGAAAATTCTTAAAATTCAACCAGATAAAATAAAAGAAATTTTTCAGGGACACCTTGCAAAATCACTGGAGATTTTAAAAAACCACAGTTGCCGCAAACTTGAAATGGTGTTCGGGGTAGTGTCAATAGATGAATTATATAAAATAGCCTATACTTATGGAGGAAAGAGTTTTGAGGTAACATTTTTCAAAAGTGAAGATTGTTTTTATGCGCCCGAAAATCCCTGGGAAGATTTTAGAAAAAATGTGGCATGTGAAATTGAGCAACACCATAAAAAGGGAAACAAGATGGCTACTTTACAGAAAATTAATCTTTACAAAAAAATGAACATTTCTACGGTACGAACAGAGGTAATTAAAGAAGAGATTCTTCAATCTTATGCTAAAAGAGATGTATTAATCCTCATTCTGCCATACTTACTTTCCGGTATTGTCTTAGGATTAATGTTTAAGGTAGACAAAGATGGCTTAGTTGTAGTATTTATATTGAACATAATTCCGTTTGCCTGGATTATCTATAAAAGACATAAGAGGAGAAGAGATAAAATTCCACCAATGCGACTATATCCACGAAAAATTAAATAATTGAAAGTATGCAGGAGGTTTTTAAACAGTCGCTTATATTAAGATTAATTAGTGGCATGACGAGAGACTGTCCTTATAGGTCTGGGAACCCACGTAAGGTACCAGGCCAATTAAATAAGCCCCTTTGGACAGACACTTAAATGGATCTCTTTTCAAAGATGCCTTTACCGTGACGCAAATCTGAAGTACTCACTCCAAAACCGGTAATTTCTTTTTATAATAAGCAATCTTTTCCTGCTTACTCATTGTTGCATAACGGGGCGATGGTGATGGAAGGCATTCCCCATTTTTGATTTCGGGAAATATTTTTAAAAAATGTTTCTCAACAAATTTGCTGGTAAAAAATATATGCTGAAAAGTATTATCTGCTAAGATTTCTTTAATGGCTTTGTCATTGTAAGTGATTATTTCCAGGCTGGTATCAGAATTATTTTCATCTTTTCTTTTTATTGATAAAAAAATATCTCCGATTGCTATCCCGGCTTTTTTAAAGAGTTCCTTTTTGTCGGTCGTGGTTTTTAATTCCGTATTGTACACGGATGAAATAATGTCCCAAAACTGGTTTCGCCTGGTGCCATAGAACCATTTGTCATCGACAATATTTCTTTGGGTAATATCTCTGCCGGGGAAACTGCCCACAATAAGCACTGTTGCGTTGGCCGGAACAAAAGGCTTAAAGGGATGGGTCTCAATTTTACTCATTTCCTGAAAGTAAATACAACGCGATCAATTTCAAACAATTAAATTACTCCACAATTTTTATTCTTTCCTAATTGTCTTATTCATTTCCTATTCAACAATCTCTCAAAATGAGTTTATATTTTACGATGCTCTTCTAAAAAACCTGTTGTCAATTTTAAAATTGTATCAAAATGTCGATGGTTTTCACAAACTATAGCGGTTGATTGTTGTCGTTCCCTCAGTAAACAATATTTTGCTTGCACGTTCTTGTTTTTCCTACTTTGCCTTTATCCATTCTGCATCTTTTCCCCGGCTATTATAGGTAATTATTTTTAAAGAATTATTGACCGTATCTTTTACAAACTCAAATTTTAAAGGTGCCTCTTTCATGTAGAATTTGTTTTCACTTTCAGCATACAGACGTACTTTTGGCAGCCTGTCGATGGGATTAGTATCTTCTATAAACAGTTTGGCGTTTTCCAAAGTAACGATCAGCTTATGGCCGATCTTAAACACGTATTCCCCAATATATTGTCTTAAAATATCCTCGCTCAATTTAACTTCATAGTTCAAAGGTCTTCCGATGGCAAGTCTTGCAATATCATTTGACAGAACGGTCCAATCCATATCTGCTTCAAAGCAATTAAAGAGAGCAGCAACAAAAACATCTTCGGCCGGTAAATAAATTTCATCACCCTGAAATCCATCAGTCGAGCCGGCATGTTCTATGGTTTTACTACCGTCAATATTTTTTATAAACCAGCCATAGCCGTACTCCGATAAAGTACTATCAGCAAATTTATAAGGAGAAAATGCCTTATCAAGTGTTTCCTGTTTTACCAGTTTCAGACTATATAACGCCTGGTGCCATTTATACAAATCATCTACATTAGCCATTAGGGCACCGGCAGCATACATGGTAGTAACATTTTCAAGTGTTGCTTTTTCGAGTTTTCCATCAAAGCTTGAATAACCGGAGGCCCTATCGGGAATAATTCTTTCCGGGTGTATATAATAAGTATTTTTTAATCCGGCCTTGTCCAATACGTTTTGTTGCAGGTATTCTTCATAAGTTTTACCTGTTATCGTTTCAATAATGTATCCTAATAGATAAAAATTCGAGTTGCTGTATTTGAATTGACTGCCGGGTTTAAATTCCAGCGGCTCATTTTTAAAATAATCAACGCCCTGCTTCGGAGTATAATCTGTTCGCTCAGCCGATGGGTTTGAAATCTCCTGGTAATTTTTTATACCAGAAGTATGTGTCAATAAATTTTCAATAGTTATAGTATAGCCTTTTGAAGGAAAGTCTTTGATATATTTTTGTATGCTATCCTGTAAGGAAATCTTTCCCTGTTCAACTAATTGTAAAATGGCAATTGCCGTATATTGTTTTCCCATCGAGCCTATCCTAAAAATCATACCGGTTAGCATGGGAACTTTTAATTCCAGGTTAGCTGTGCCAAAAGCTTTTTTGTAAACGATGTCTCCTTTTTTTACTACCAGGACCACACAACCCGGAGCAATATTTGGTAATCGTTGTGTTATTAGTTCATCAAGACTTTTTGATAATTGTTTGTCTTGCTTACTTTGTCCATATACAACGTTTAAAAAAAATAAGCAAACAAAAAAAATTAAAACTGATTTATACATTGAATATATTTAGTATTAATTAAATAAAAATAATTGAACCATTGCTGGGCACCTTGACTTTGTTTATCACTTAATTTTGTTCCATTCAAATGTCCCGTTTTGGGAAATAACAATTTTTATTACTTTTTCATTTGTAATAATAAATTCACCATTTGCATCGGTTAATCCTGCAAATTGAAATTCTGTATCTGTCTGAAAAACCAGTTGTAGCCCGGGGTAACCTGGAAGATCTGCCACTAAGAAATTATTTTCTTTTTTTATGACAATAGTGCGTTTTGGATCGGAGGACAATGCGTAAGTTCCAACATAAGAATTGGTATTTATGGTTTGCGGAACTTCTGAATGGGAATCAATTTTCTTAAGTTCATAATGCTCTCCTTCATCATCAAGGATTGCTTTTTCAACTTTTCCATCAGCGCCTCTTACAAACTCAATATCTGTAGCCATCACCTTCAAAAAAAAGCGATGGTCATTCTCAGCGTAAAGATTTGTTTCAGGCAACCCTGCTTTTTTGGATTCCACTCTTAGCCGTCCTTTTACAAGTGTAATGGTAGCCCTTAATTTTCCGTCGTAATTGCCTGTAAATTGTTGTAAAACTTTTACAGATAATTTTACTGTAGCACGATAAGGCGTATATCCTTCCCACTCCCATGGAATGGTAACGCCGGTAATTTTTTCTACCAGTTCTTTAAAAATGCTTTCGCCATTGGCGCTATTGGTCATAATAATAACCGCAATTTTTTTACCAGGAAAGCTGATCATATAGTGCACCCAGCCATCTCCATGTCCTTCTTTAAAAAATGCTTTGCCAGCCGGGCTTGTAAAAAAGCCCCAGCCAAGACCATAAGACAATTGAATTTTTTTATTCTCATTGGTTGTATCGTTACTGAGCGAAGGAAACTGTCGCTTTGTATTGATACCAATTTGCGGCGACAACATTTCCTGTTTTGACTTTTGCGAAAGCCCTTTGCCTTGCATTACCGCTGCAACAAAATTCGAATAATCCGCAATAGTAGTTTCCATAGATCCTGCAGCATTGGACTCTGTTCTTTTATCTTTTGGCAACGGATTTTCGCTGATATCGTGACCAACTGCATAGTTTGTTTCAAATTGAGGCTGCCAGAGAAAGCTGGTTCTTGTCATACGCAACGGTTTGAATACCTTATCCTTTGCAAGATCTTCCAAATGCTTCCCGGTAATGGTTTCAACAACAAATTGCAGTAAGTAAATTCCTTCGCCAGAGTACGCATATCTTTCTCCGGGTGTAAAAAATATTTCGAGTTTCTGATTATCCCGGGGATTAAATTGCCGCCAGTTGGGAAAGCCTGTAGTATGATCAAGACATTCTCTTGCGGTAATTAATTTCCAGCGATCATCTCCTGCAAGATCTTTATAATTTTCATAATCAGGCAATGGCTTTGACAGGTAAGTATATAAAGGTTTATCAAGATCAATTACACCTTCATCAACTAACTGCATAACAAGATAAGCAAAGAGGGGTTTTGCAAGAGAAGCAGCATAAAAACAGGTTGCGGTATCATTGAATTTGTTTTCTGATTTGTTTTTATAGCCATAACTTTTTACATAGGCTACTTTATTATCATTGATAATGCCAATGCCCAAACCCGATACTTCCGCTGTATCCATCAATTTCTTTATAATTTGATCAATTGTAACCGTAGAAATTGTTTCACCGCACGGTTCGGTAATTCGCTTTTGCCCCGCGACCGTGGCATAAATAATTAGAGTTGACAGGAATAAAAGCAGATAATTTTTTTTCATTGATAAATAATTTGCAATAACCAGATAAAAATAAGTCGTTAAGAATATCTAAAATCTCTGGCTGATCCTTATCCCCGGCGTTACTCCTTTAAAAAAATTATTGAAATACATGGAAGGCTCGATAGTAGTCTTTAATAATTTAAGTTTGCCGACTCCCAAACGAAAGGTATTTTTCTCAATTAAATCTCCTTCCCTGCTGATAAGATATCCCAATGACAATACCGCACTGAATGAAAAATCTTTTTGCGGATCATAATCTGTTGTGCCACCCTGGCCATAAGTGAATGTAAGAAAATCGTTGCGGTAAGTACGCAGTTTGCCTTGTGCATCCCTGGCAAATAAAAAATGCGGCTCCCAAAACAATCCCGGCTCCCATTTAAAGGTTCTGTCGCGGTTGGTTAACGTAAACACTGCACCTACACTGAAAGACGGAACAAAATAATTTTTATAATTCTGTACATTCACTGTAAACATGATGCCGATAAAATCTCCTGTTCCTACTTGTGTATATCCCCTTGGCTTATCGGCAACTATGCTTTTATCCTTTTTAAGATAATGTGAACCACCACCCAATAAGAGTGGCCATTTTGTGTTCACACTATTTTGAATGGTTGCAATTTTTTCAGCCAGCACACCATTCATGTAACCGGTTAACTCGCTCATGCTGTTGAGGTAGAAAGTGAGGTGATAATAACGTGCATGGGTAAGACTGATCTTTTGTAATGGCTTTGGCGGATTTGTAATAATGCCGATAATATTAATGGTATCCTGCTCTGTTCTCAATGAAGCCAGCTCACCTTGGTTTACCAGGTAGCTGGCGCCCTTTGGTTGAAATTGCTGAAGCCTTATTTTTTTTCTGCCTTGCGCATCAATCACATAATCTATGCGCTTTGATGTAAGTGGGTCAGCAATTGAATCTTTTAAAGGCGTAATATCTTCAATAAATATTTTCAGCACTGAATCAATATTGGCAATCCTTTCCAGGTCAGTTATATCAGTTAGTTCTATTTCAACCTTGTTCCCTTTGTCAAGATCAATATAAAACCGCCTGTTGATAATGATATTCGCCGGAATCTCAAATGCTTTGTCAGATTTATTGCCCGTTTGTGCACAAAGGTTTCCCGTGATGCTTACAAAAAGCATCAACACGCTAATTGTTTTTTTCATGTTATGTTAGTTTGGAGAAGTTTTCGATTTAAAAATACTGTATCCGTTTGCCCTTGAGGCAACTGCACTATTGACAACTTCCTGGCTGGCAAGCTTGAGTTGAAAAGAATGTATATCTGCACTGCGTGCTGTACCCGGTGATTCTTCAACCGGGTCGCCTAATTCATTTATATGAACCACTTTCAATATTTTATTTACAGGAAGCGCTCCTGTAATATTCAAAGAAGTATCCAAAGGTTGCAACGCTTTAATTGTTGTTTCTTTTTTAAAATCCTGTTTACTAACGGTATTGGCTAATTGATTTTCACCAGCTACTGTATATGGGGTAATCACCTGATATTTTTTGATACGTTTACCCATAACCGTTGTTTTTTGATTTCTTTCAAACGGAACCGGCCCCGTAATTTGAACTGAATCTTTTTTATCAACCAACGTAGTTGGGTAAGATGCTGTTCCAGGCCTTTTTTGTGCAATTCCCGCTTTGGTAAGTCCATGATCTTTCTCAATTGAATTTATTAACGGGATTATCAACACAAGTAACAAGCAGGCCGCCGCTGACCAATACCATATAATTTTTTTACCGCTTTTTTTTTCGCGAAGCCGATCGTGAAGTTTCTCCCACGAAGCATTTTTATCAACTCCGGTTTCACCAGGTAGACACTCTAATGCTTCCAGCTCGCTTCTCCAGTTGCCGGTACTATTGTGATTTTCGTTTGACATATTCAATTCCTTTGGTTAATAACATTTTTTGCAATAAATTTTTTGCCTTGAACAATTGTGATTTTGATGTATTATCTGAAATACTGAGCAATGCTGCAATTTCATTATGTTTCATTCCTTCTATTTCGTACAAATTAAAAACTGTGCGATAGCCCACCGGGAGTTGAATAATGAGATTAAAAATTTCCGCAGCCGATAAATTATTCAATGCCTCTTCTTCAAGAGGAACATCTTCAGCTCTCGCATCTGTTACAATGGTGAACACATTTTTTTTTCGCAAAAACATCAGGCATTCATTGATCATAATTCTCTTTAGCCAACCATACAATGCAGCATCGCCCTGGTAATTAAAAGAAGATATTTTTTTAAAGAACTTATAAAACCCATCCAGCAACAATTCCTCAGCATCTTCCGAATTCTTTACATAGCGCCGACATACCAACAGCATCTTACCTGCCAACTGATCAAACAGGCATTTCTGTGCCGCGGCGCTTCCCTGCTTTGCTTCTTTGATCAGTTCTGATGTATCCATGTAAAAATCAACAATATTATGATGGTTTATAGAAATATGAATGTCGTTTGCAGGAAAAGGGTTGCCTGCGAAAAGAAAACAAACAAAAATAACCCGTTTTATGCTGCTACTGATATGTCTCTCCTACGGAGCTTGGGTTGCAGGCTTTTCTCTCTTTTTTCTACTGATATGTCGCTCCTATGGAGCTTTTGATGCATGCCTCTTTTCTTTTTATGCTACTAACATGTCGCTCCTATGGAGCTTTTGATGTATGCCTCTTTTCTTTTTATGCTACTAACATGTCGCTCCTATGGAGCTTTTGATGT
>JBDTZL010000022.1:0-11793 GCA_040005125.1 Ginsengibacter sp. | reverse complement strand
ATAAAAGCACCTGCGATTCAAGAGCATACTGGTCGGAAGGAAATGCTTTTGCTTCACAAATGATTTTATACCGTTCCTTAACCGGCTGATAAAAAGTAATCAGCAGTAAATGCAAATTGATGGTGAGCTGGCTCATTACCACTACTTCTTCCTCAAGTGCCCCCAATATAGGAGCCAGCTTTTCAGGGAATATTTCATGATAGGTAGTCCACGGATTTCTTGCATGAACATGGCCTTCCACGCCATAATTTGCCCAGTCTTCCAGGTCATTCAACACATATTCCTGGGCAGTTTTTGGCTGCAGGCCCAAAGAATTACCTGTAAAATAGATGCACTCCTTTCCATGAATAATGGGAATATAAAATTTTTCGCGAAAGCTGTTGAGCGCATCTTCTTCATCGAGTTGTCTTGCGAAATCCAAAGTATTTTCAAAAGAATGCACTTTACTTCTTATTTCAGCGCCAATAGTTGATTTTTCCATTTGTTTACCAGGTTGAGGGTTTAAAACTTTAATAATAATTTAAGAAAAGCATTTCTTAAGATCAAGAAACATCTGACTATAATTTTTTTGAAATATTAAGTTGATAATTAAAGGTACTAAATCAAAAAAATCCGTATAGTTCTTCTTTTGATGTAATACTCTCTTTTTTTTTGTTTGACATTAAACTACCTTTTGTTCCTTTGGGAACAGAATTGCGTACTCAAAATAAGAATGAGCTTTTATCGTAAAATTATTCAGGAATAATTTAGCTTCCCATTGGCAATTAATTTTTTTCAAATGGATTTTTATTTTACAATTGACACACCCGTGCTTGCTGAATATAAGGACAAGGGGAGTAAATTTTTAGCTCATGCCTTTCCCTTAAAAAGTAAAGAAGATTTTAAGAATCATCTTCAAATACTCAGGAAAGAACACCCCAAAGCCGTGCATCATTGTTTTGCTTACAAAATAGGTTATGATGGCAACAACTACCGGGCAAGTGATGACGGCGAGCCGGCAGGAACAGCAGGGAAGCAGATATTAGCGCAAATAGATTCGCGGAATCTTTCTGATATTCTGGTAATTGTAGTAAGATACTTTGGGGGAACATTGTTGGGAATACCCGGTTTGATTAATGCCTATAAAACTGCGACTTCATTGGCGTTACAGTGTTCTCACGTAATTCAAAAACCCATTGAGGTTATTTATATTGTGCAGTTTAATTATACTGAAATGAATGACGTAATGCGCATCATAAAAAAATACAATTGCACCCTATATCAAAATGACATACAATTATTTTGCAAAATAGAAGCAGGGATCGCGAAGTTCAGGCTGGCCGAAGTTTTGTACGAATTAGAAAATATTCAGAACCTTGAAATACAGAAAACAGAATAGATTTCTATTTAAATCTTTCACTCGCTATTAATTCTTTACTACCCTTTATGTATTTATAAAAGCCCTCACCGGTCTTTATGCCCAGATAATTTGCGTTTACCATATTAGTTAATAAAGGGCAAGGGGCATATTTCGAATTTCCAAAACCATCGTAAAGCACATTCAATATTGAATGGCAAACATCAAGGCCAATAAAATCTGCAAGCTGCAAGGGACCCATAGGGTGTGCCATTCCCAGTTTCATGACCGTATCAATTTCTTCAACCCCGGCAACACCTTCATACAAACTGTAAATTGCCTCATTAATCATCGGCATTAAAATACGATTGGCAATAAACCCGGGATAATCATTTACTTCACAGGGAACCTTGGCCAAATGTTTGCTCAATTCAATGATTTCCTGCGTTACTTTTTTATCAGTGCTGTATCCATTGATAATTTCCACGAGCTTCATTACAGGAACAGGGTTCATAAAATGCATCCCAATCACCTGTTGCGGGCGCTTTGTAACGGATGCTATTTTAGTGATTGAAATTGAGGAAGTATTGGTTGCCAGTATACAATTCGCAGGTGCGGATTCATCGATTTGCTTAAAAATCTTCAGCTTCAGATCAATATTTTCTGTGGCGGCTTCTACTACCAGGTCTGCGTCACGAACACCTTCAGTTAAAGAAGTAATGATCGTAATATTTTTCAGGGTTCCCTGTTTTGTTTCTTCGGATATGGTTCCTTTTGAAAGTTGCCTGTCAAGATTTCCGGTGATCATTTCAAGCGCTTTATCCAGTTGTGGTTGCAATACGTCAATAAGATTTACCCGGAAACCATGCTGGGCAAATACATGCGAGATACCATTTCCCATTGTACCTGCACCGATTATCGCTACTTTTTTTATCATGATAAACTTTTGAAAGATTTAAATACAAATTTCGTTTAAATATCAATGTTATTTCATCCGGTTCAGCCCAACAATTTTATTTAATTTTCATTTTCAATCAATTACATAAAAAATTTTAAGCCCTTTAAAACCCTTGTAAATACAATTTCCTCATTCTGATTTAAATTGTTAAATAGGCTAATAGTCGCTACGACATACAATAAAGCAATTAAACTTTCGGTAGATCCTTTTGTCTACTCTTAAAATCTTTTTTATGAAAAAACCAGTTTCGCTGTTAAGCATCCTTTTTGTCATTTTAATTTTTCTTGCAGGATGCGGCCCCTCTTCGGTCGTAGTAAGAACACAGCCCCCGCCACCTGTGTATGTAAGGCCCGCACCACCGCGTGGTAACTATGTTTGGGTTGATGGTGAATGGATCAGGCAGGGGCATGGATATGGATATCGCCAGGGTTACTGGGCTGCTCCACACAGGAGATATCATCAATATATAAGTGGTCACTGGCAGCAAAAAAGACAAGGGTGGTATTGGGTGGCCGGGCATTGGAATTAATTGCGGATTTTGAAACTAAACCAATTAATCTGAATGGAAAAATCATCTCAATTTAATAAATATATTATGAAAAAAATGTTGTAAATGTTGCCTGGTATTTTTAGCAGCTTTGTTTGTATAGGTATCATCACACGCACAATTTGTAGTAAAGGTAAGACCCGCAGCAGCGGTTGTTGTAAGAACACACCCGGTGGCCCCAAACTCTGGTTATGTGTGGGCTGATGGAGAATATGTTTGGCGAAATAACCAGTATGTATATACAGAAGGCCGATGGCTGCGGCCTTCATATGCCGGCGCAAGGTGATACGCGGCCATTGGAAAATGAATCATCACAGGGGTGGATGGTTTTGGGTTCCCGGCCATTGGAGCGGAAGATAATTTTTCTTTAACCTTTTAAATTGTGCATTGGCATCAATATTGAGCATGTAGTACGACTGAATCCTTATGCAAAAAATACTTTTATTTTTTTTAGTGTTCATCTCATTACGTGCTTTTTCACAAAACAGGAAGTTTGATCCTGATGCCGACCATGAAAATTTCTTCAGGATAGGTGCAAAGGCCGGAGTAAATATCAATAAAATTAGCGGGCAATCTTACAATTCTGGTTTTAACTATAATTATTTACTGGGTGGCTTTATGCAATTCAATTTTTCAAAAACTTTTGGATTTCAGCCGGAAGTAAATTTTGTACAATCATCTTCAGAATTTACCAATGACGCTTCGGGGGTTTATGATGACCTCTTTATAGGTGGAGGCCAGAGGAAAGCAAAACTCGATTACCTGGAAGTTCCCCTGTTACTCAATATAAATATAGGCCCCAGTAAAAGAGTAAAATTGCAATTAGGTCCGCAAATTGGAGGTGTTCTTAAAGAAACTGTTAACAGCCTGAAAAATAATGACGCCCTTTTTAAAAAGTCAAACTGGGCTGCTGTCGGGGGATTATGGATACAGATACCTTTTATAAATCTTGGTGCGCGTTATGAACTTGGACTTACCAATTTGAATGACATAGATAATCAACAGAAATGGAAAAGCCAGGCCTTTACCATATTTGCAGGGTTCACATTTTAACTCCACATATATCCGTTTTTATTTTGGCCCCGTTGGCAAACGGGGCTTTTTTTTGTACTTTCAACATAACGCAACAGGATAATTTATGCAGCAGATCACTCTTGAAAATTTATTTCTGATAGATATTGAAACAGTTTCAGGAGTGCAGCATTATAATTTATTGAACGATGAATGGAAAGAATTATGGACAGAGAAAATTAATAAAAATCTACCCCCGGATACGACTGCCGAACAATATTACCCAATGCGTGCCGCTATACTTGCAGAATTTGCGAAAGTGATTTGCATTAGTATCGGGTATTTCAAAAAAGAAAACAATGATCCGACAGCTATCGGATGGCAATTGAGAATAAAATCTTTTTATTCAGAAAACGAAAAAGAAGTTCTTGAAGGCTTTATAAAAACACTTCACCAGTGTTATTCTAATAATTCAAAATGGGTGTTTACCGGGCACAACATTAAAGAATTTGATATTCCTTTTTTATGCAGAAGAATGCTCATAAATAACATTGAGATCCCGCGCTGCATTGATTTCCAAAATATGAAGCCATGGGAAACACCGGTGTTTGATACGCTTCACCTGTGGCGGTTTGGAGATTATAAACACTATACATCTTTGAAATTGCTTGCCGCTGCATTGGGTGTTCCCTCCCCAAAAAATGATATTGATGGAAGTAAAGTAGGCGAAGTTTTCTGGACAGAGAAAAACCTGGAACGCATTGCACTTTACTGCCAGAAAGATGTGGCAACGGTAGCAAACGTAATTCTCAGGTTTAAAAATTTACCGTTACTTACTGATGAGCAAATAATTTTTACTAACCAGTAAAATGCAAAATTTTTTATTTGTCCTTCAATATTTTTTCCGCAACTTCTTTCCCGCTTTGCAGTGCCGCATCTACTGTTGACAATGAATTTTTAGCTACATATTCCCCTGCGAAATAAAAAGAGTCTTCAACGGGCTGTATTAATAACCTACGGGCTTTTTCGGTAAGTATTGTCGTATAACTATATCCTCCTAAAATATAGGGCTCGTTTATCCAGTTTATGATCTTCGAAACCTTTGACCTGGTCTCAAGATCCGCAACCGGCATTGAAAAAATAGCCGAAAGGGATTCTATCGCAATTTCTTTTAATTCCTTTTCTGAATAATTCTTCATCTTGTAAGAAGCAGGGCCGGCAAGCCATCCGGTAAGAAGTGGATTGGCCGACGGATATTGTGTCCACCAGGTAGGAACTAATGCATCAGTCAAAATATAGGATGGAGGTGGAATATTCTTTTCGTTCAAAAATTTTTTATCAAGCCAGAAAGCTTTGTCAAATTCCATTAAAAATTTTATTACACCACCATTCCCGATTGTTTTTGCAGCATCTATATGATCCGTTAAACAGTTAGGAAAATTAATAATTTCTTTACCGGTAAAGCTGCATTGTAATACCCCAAGAGGAACAGCGATTATTATTTTCCGGCAACTATATTTTGCCAGCGATGTAATTACTTCAACATTTTTTTCCCTTGTTATTTGCAATACGGGCTCGCCGGTTTTAATTTTTGCATTACATTTCAGGCACTCGTCTTTCAAAAAATCAATTAGCGCCATATAACCGGCCTGAGGCCTGTACTGGCCTTCATCCTCTCCTTCCATTTCTTTTCTTATTGCAAAAATGCTGGTATTGTTTGTATCAGCTGCGTCATATCCTTCTACATATTTGGTAAATTGTCTTCTTAGAACGTCATACTTTTTTTCATGAAAAAAATATTGAAGAAAATCATTAACGGTCATATCTTCTTTACAGTCTTGCATCTGCTTCAATAAACTATCCCAATGCGGAACGATATTGTTATTTGCCTTCCATTTTCCATTCTCTAACCTGCAAACTTGTCCCTTAACATTTTCTTTCTTGACATTTGCTTCTTTCAACAAAGACAGGGTTGTCTTTAAATTTCCATGTATAAATTCCGCGCCTCCTTCAGCAGGCGTCGAAAAATTTTCGACACGATATATACGTCCCCCTAAATCCTTCTTTGCTTCGAGCAATAAAATTTTCTTGCCGCCGGCAGATAGAATCTTTGCTGCCATTAATCCTGCAGCGCCCCCGCCAACTATTATAATATCATACATACAATTTATTTAGTTAAACACAACCGGTCAAAAAAAAAGTTCCGTCAGTAAGGGAACTTTTTAATTAAATAATATCTCCAAATTAAGTGTCAGCTTCCGCATAAGAACTTACAGGCTCGCAGGTACAAATTAAATTTCTATCGCCATAAGTATTATTAACCCTGCTCACGGATGGCCAGAATTTATTTTGCCTTAAATATTCCAATGGAAAAGCCGCTCTACTGCGTGGATAGGTATGTTCCCATGCATCAACGGTAATAACAGCCAAAGTATGCGGGGCATTTTTCAAGACATTATCCTTCTTATCCGCATCCCCTTTTTCTATTGATTTTATTTCACTATAAATATTGATAAGAGCGTCACAAAATCTGTCAAGCTCGGCTTTATTTTCACTTTCAGTAGGCTCGATCATTATTGTACCCGCAACAGGAAAACTTAACGTTGGTGCATGAAAGCCATAATCCATGAGCCTTTTAGCGACATCCTCCGCTTCAATACCCGCTGTATTTTTAAAGGGGCGCAGGTCAACAATAAATTCATGTGCGCATGTTCCTCTTTTGCCGGTGTATAAAATCTTATAATAATTTTTCAGTTTTGCCTTCATATAATTGGCATTCAATATCGCATATTCCGTGGCCTTGCAAATACCCGTTACACCCAGTAGTTTTATGTAAGCATAGCTGATGAGTAAAATACTGGCAGAACCAAACGGCGCTGCGCTTACGGAACCTTTACCGTCTCCTGATGGTAAAAACGGCGCCAATTTATCATTTACGCAAATAGGTCCCATGCCCGGCCCGCCTCCACCATGAGGAATAGCAAATGTTTTATGAAGATTGAGGTGACAAACATCGGCACCGATTATACCTGGAGAGGTAAGGCCTACCTGTGCATTCATGTTGGCGCCATCCATATAAACCAATCCGCCATTGTCATGTACAAGTGTGCACATTTCTTTGATGCGTTCTTCAAACACTCCGTGGGTTGACGGATAAGTGACCATTAATCCCGCCAGTGAATCTTTATTTTTTTCGGCCTGCAGTTTTAAATCATCAATATCTATATTTCCATCTTCATCACATTTTGTTACCACAACTTTAAAGCCCGCCATCACCGCAGATGCCGGGTTGGTTCCATGTGCAGAGATTGGAATTAATATTATATTACGATGAGCCTCATTCCTGCTTTCATGATACCGGTGTATGGATAGCAGCCCCGCAAACTCGCCCTGGGCACCGCTGTTGGGTTGAAGGCTGCAGGCTGTAAAGCCGGTTATTGTGCATAATAATTTCTCAAGGTCTTTAATCACATATTGGTATCCTTTGGTTTGAGTTGCAGGAGCATAAGGGTGTATCCTGCTAAAATGAGCCCAGCTTACAGGAATCAGTTCTGAGGCTGCATTAAGCTTCATGGTACATGAGCCTAATGCGATCATAGAAGTAGTAAGTGACAGGTCTTTATTTTCCAGCACTTTTAAATATCGCATCATTTCAGTTTCACTGTGATAAGTATTGAATACAGGATGTAATAAAAATTCTGAAGTTCTTGTAAGTGAAGCAGGGATATTGTATAAATCACTTTCGTGATCAAATGTTGCAACAGAGGTATCTATACCTTCCGATGAAGTAAAAACACTTATGATGTTGAGCACATCATTCCTGCTGGTGGTCTCATCCAACGAGATGGTAACAAGTTTTTCTGAAGAAAAATGAAAATTCATTTCATGCAATTCTGAATTTTCTTTGATCTTCCGGGCATCATTAATTTTGAAAGTGATCGTATCAAAATAATTTCCGTTTTGCAATTCAAAACCGGCATCCTGCAACTCTATGGCCAGTGTTTGTGTTAACAGGGCAATTCGTTTAGCGATATCCGTTAGTCCGTCCGGGCCATGGTATACGGCATACATAGCAGCCATATTGGCAAGCAATGCCTGGGCAGTACAAATATTTGAAGTAGCCTTTTCACGACGGATATGTTGCTCTCTTGTCTGGAGCGCCATACGAAGGCAGCGATTGCCCTCTGCATCTACACTTACACCAATAATCCTTCCGGGAATACTTCTTTTAAACTCATCTTTGGTTGCAAAAAAAGCAGCATGCGGACCACCGAAGCCCATGGGCACACCAAAGCGCTGTGATGAACCAATGGCAACATCTGCGCCAAGCTCACCCGGAGGTGTTAATAATGTAAGCGCCAGCAGGTCGGTAGCCATTATTACCCGTGCATTTACTGCATGCGCACTCGCAATAAAATTCCTGTAATTTTCAATATTTCCTTCACTGTCCGGGTATTGAACTATAGCCCCAAAAAAGGACTCATCAAATTGTATTGAATCAAATTTTCCAAACACTATCCCGATGCCTACGGGCTTTGCCCTCGTTACCAAAATGTCTTTTGTTTGCTTAAATATTTTTTCATCAATAAAAAATTTTGGCGCGGTAATATGATCGTGATCTTTATTCTTATGGTTGAAAAGCATTGCCATCGCCTCTGCAGCAGCAGTCCCCTCATCCAGCAGGCTTGCATTTGCAATAGGCAAAGCCGTAAGATCGCTTACCATCGTTTGAAAGTTCAAAAGGCTTTCCAACCGCCCCTGTGCAATCTCGGCCTGGTAAGGCGTGTATTGTGTGTACCAGCCTGGATTTTCAAAAAGATTTCTTAAAATCACGCTGGGTACAATAGTATCATAATATCCCTGCCCGATGTAAGATTTATACACTTTATTCCGGTTGGCTATTTCTTTCAGGCCGGTCAAATATTCAAACTCGCTTACCGGCAGTGGCACATTTAATTGCCGTGGTAACCTTATATCCCGGGGAATGGTTTGGTCAATAAGTTCTTCGAGGGAGCCAACTCCAATTTCATCCAGCATTTCTTTTGTTTCAGCTTCATTAGGCCCAATGTGCCTCGCGGCAAATTCTGATGACTGTTTTTCAAAAAGATTCATATTTCTGTATTTTTCCATGAGATGCCTGTTCGGGCGCATTTCGTCTTTAATTGTATAAAATGAAGGCGCAAAGTTACGTTGCAAAAGGCAGAAAAAATGATAATGAAATATGAAGATGAGCAGGTTTGTATATTTGCAAAATGAAAGAAGATTTGTTGCACAACTGGGAAAAAAAATCGGCTCAAAAACAAAAAAAGTATTCAAATTTTTTAAAAAAGGCTGATAAAAATAAAGTTCTCAAAGCTTTGCCCGTTTTGCATGAAGAGGCGTTTGAAAAAATTGATTGTTTGAAGTGTGCCAACTGTTGCAGAAATTATTCTCCCCGGTTTAAAACTCCCGACATTAAGAGGATTTCCAAACATTTGAAAATGAAGGAGGGTGTTTTTATAGAAACCTATTTAAGGCTGGATAATGACGGAGACTATGTGGCGAGAAGAGCTCCCTGCCCATTCCTTGGAGAAGATAATTATTGCAATATTTATGAAAATCGTCCTTCCGATTGCCACCGGTTCCCATACACAGACGAAGACATTCTTTTAAAAAGGCCACATCTCACATTAAAAAATTCAACTTTTTGCCCGATTGTTTACTATGTTTTGGAGAAATTAGGTAATTAGCTGATTAGCCAATTGATAATTGAAATTTCTGCCTTCATTAGCACATTAGCTAATTAGCTAATTAATTACGGATTTGCGGGTTTCATTGGCACATTAGCACATTGGCTGATTGGCTAATTAGTACACCAGCTAATTAGCTAATTAATTATGTTTGTATTTTAATATTCATCTATGATAGAAATAAATAAAGATGCTGTTGCCGAAAGATTTATGAGGTATGTGCAAATTGACACACAAAGCGATCCGCAAAGCAACAGTAACCCGTCAACAGAAAAACAAAAAAACTTAAGCATTTTATTGGCGGAGGAACTAAAGCAGGCAGGAATTAAAGATGCGGAAATGGATGAATTTGGGTATGTGTATGCTACCATTCCTTCCAATTCTAAAAAGAAAAATATCCCGGTGATTTGTTTTTGCAGCCACGTGGATACAGCACCAGATTGCAGCGGAACAAATGTGAAACCAATTCTTCATAAAAATTATGACGAAGAAGATATTGTTTTACCGGATGATCCTTCCCAGGTTTTAACTGCTTTTGCTCATCCATATTTACGTGAGCACATCGGTGAAGATATTATTACCGCCAGCGGAAAAACACTCCTGGGCGCTGATGATAAAAGCGGGGTTGCTGCAATTATGCAGGCTGCCGAATTCATTGTGAAAAATCCTTCCTTACAGCATGGGGATATAAAAATTCTATTTACACCTGATGAAGAAATAGGAAAAGGGACTGCAAAACTGGATTTGAAAAAGCTGGGAGCAAATTTTGGATATACACTGGATGGAGGTGAGGCTGGCAGCCTTGAAGATGAAACGTTTAATGCAGATGGTGCAACGATCGTTATTCATGGTGTGATTGCACATCCCGGCTATGCAAAAAATAAACTGGTGAATGCGCTCAAAATTGCCGGTGAAATACTTCACGCACTTCCCACGACCGAATGGGCTCCTGAAGCCACAGAACATATGGAAGGCTTTGTACACCCGGTAAGGCTGGAAGGTATAGCCGAAAAAGCAACCCTTGAATTTATCCTGAGAGATTTTGATCTCGATAAACTGAAAGGCCACCGCAAAAGATTACAAAGTATCGCTGAAGATGTAGTGAGCCACTACCTGGGCGCTTCTATGGAATTTACCATTACTGAACAATACAGGAATATGAAACAGGTCCTTGATGAAAATCCGCAGGTAGCGGCCTATGCCGCGGAAGCCATAAACCGTTCGGGGCTTGATGTCAAGACCGAAAGTATTCGTGGCGGTACCGATGGAAGCAAGCTTAGTTATATGGGCCTGCCTTGTCCGAATATTTTTACAGGAATGCAGGGCATTCATTCAAAGCTGGAATGGATAGGCGTAAAAGACATGGCGAAAGCCGCGGAAACGATCGTTCATCTGTGTATGATATGGGAAGAAAAGACAGCATAAAATGCAAGGTGATTGCACGCAGGTTCATGTTACAAAAATTCGTGTAATTAGGGCTTAAAATTCGTGTTATAATCAACCGAAAAGGAAACAGTTTACAGAGAGTACCCTTAAATCAAAAAACACGAATCTAAAATCATATCCTACCTTCAACCAAATTTATTTATATGGAATTATTAAGAGATTATTGGTGGGTCATCATATTGGTTCTTGCCTTCTTTGGTTGTTTTGTCACCGTTAACCAGGGAATGATCGGGGTTGTTACGATGTTTGGAAAATATCGCAGAATACTCAGGCCGGGTTTGAATTTCAAGCTCCCTTTTATTGAACAGATTTATAAAAGGATCAGCATTCAAAACCGCTCTGTTGAATTGTCATTCCAGGCAGTAACTATCGACCAGGCGAATGTATATTTCAAATCAATGCTATTGTATTCTGTTTTAAACATTGACGAAAATACCATTAAGAATGTAGCCTTTAAATTTATAAGTGAAAAGGATCTGATGCAGGCACTTGTAAGAACTGTCGAAGGGTCTATACGTGCTTTTGTGGCTACTAAAAAGCAGGCTGAAATTTTAATCGTGCGGCGTGATATTGTTGAAAATGTAAAGGAGCAGGTCGACCTTACACTGGAAGGCTGGGGGTATCACCTGCAGGATTTACAGATAAACGACATCACTTTTGATGAAGTTATTATGACCAGTATGAGCAAAGTGGTTGCGAGCAATAACCTCAAAGCTGCCGCAGAAAATGAGGGGCAGGCCCTATTAATAACAAAAACAAAATCAGC
>JBDTZL010000400.1:0-3499 GCA_040005125.1 Ginsengibacter sp. | reverse complement strand
GGTTGTGAATTTTATATTACCGAAAACAGGTTTCAAAAACAATTTACCAAAGAGCAGAAGGATCCCCGCCATCACCAGATCTTGCTTGCAAAAAATAATACAGGATATAAAAACCTGGTAAAGCTTACATCACTCGGGTATGTTGAAGGCATGTATTCAAAATATCCAAGGATTGATAAAGAACTCATTCACAATCATCATGAAGGGCTGATCGCAACTACCTGCTGCCTGGGTGCGCTGGTGCCTCAAATCATTTTAAAAAAAGGTGAAGAAGAAGCGGAAAATGAATTCAAATGGTGGCTGAATATTTTTCAGAAAGATTATTATGTGGAATTGCAAAGACACGGCATTCCTGAGCAGGAAAAAGTGAATAAGATTTTATTGAAATTTGCCAGGAAATATAATGTTACCGTTATTGCGAGTAATGACTCCCATTACGTGGATGAAAAAGATTTTAATGCCCATGATATTTTATTATGCATTAATACCGGGGAAAAACAGGCAACACCGGCATTAAGGGAATTTACCGACGATGATATAACGGTAAAGAATAAACGCTTTGCTTTTCCCAATAACCAGTTTTATCTGAAGAACACGCAGGAAATGCTTACGGCGTTTGATGACCTGCCACAGGCGCTGGATAATACCAACGATATCATCGATAAAATTGAAGTACTCGATCTCAAGAGGGATATCCTCCTGCCGCATTTTACGGTTCCAAAAGAATTTATTTCCCAGGAAGCCTACCTTGAACATTTAACCTGGACAGGCGCCAAAAAAAGATACACGGATCTTACACCGGAAATAGAAGAGCGGATCAACTTTGAATTGTTTACCATTAAAACGATGGGTTTTGCAGGTTATTTTTTAATTGTGAGCGATTTTATTATTGAAGGAAAAAAAATGAATGTATTTGTAGGCCCGGGCAGAGGCTCCGCAGCTGGTTCGGTGGTCGCCTATTGTATCGGCATCACCAATATAGATCCCATAAAATATAATTTGCTTTTTGAAAGATTTCTAAATCCCGACCGGAAATCTATGCCGGATATTGACACGGATTTTGATGATGAAGGAAGACAGAAAGTTTTGAATTACGTGGTTCAGAAATATGGTAAGAACCAGGTTGCTCAAATCATTACGTACGGAACTATGGCTGCAAAAATGAGCATCAAAGATGTGGCCCGCGTTATGGATCTCCCATTGGCCGAAAGCAATGCATTGGCAAAACTGGTACCCGACAGGCCGGGAACATCTTTACGTAAAGTGCTTAAGTATCCTCTTACAGGGTTAAAATCCTTAACTGAAGATGGTGTGGGCGGAGATGATATTGATAATATAAAAAAGCTCCGCGACATTTATAATGGAGACGATATGCGCAGTAAAGTATTACATGAGGCAGAAATTCTTGAAGGGTCTGTAAGAAATACAGGTATTCATGCTTCGGCTATTATTATTGCCCCGCAGGACCTTATGGAATTAATTCCGGTTGCTACTTCAAAAGATTCTGAACTGTGGCTCACCCAGATTGACGGTAATAATATTGAGAGCGCCGGTGTGTTAAAAATGGATTTTTTAGGATTGAAAACGCTCAGCATTTTAAAAACCGCGCTTTATCTCATACAACAGAACCATGGTGTATCTATTGACCTGGATACATTACCTCTCGATGATGAAGAAACTTACAGATTATATCAGCGGGCAGATACCAATGGCACTTTCCAGTTTGAAAGCGGGGGTATGCAGAAATATCTCAGGGATTTGAAGCCCGATAAATTTAATGATCTTATCGCCATGAATGCCCTCTTCAGGCCCGGCCCGATGGCATATATACCAGACTATATCGAGCGCAAGCATTCAAGGCAGCAAATACACTATGACCTACCGGAAATGGAAGAGATTTTGAAAGATACTTATGGCATCACGGTATACCAGGAACAGGTGATGTTGTTATCTCAAAAAATTGCAGGGTTCAGCAAAGGAGATGCAGATGTGCTGAGAAAAGCCATGGGTAAAAAGCAACGTGAAGTGCTGGACAAAATGAAAGAGCAATTCATCGAGGGCGCCAAAAAAAATAATCATCCTGCTAATAAATTAGAAAAAATCTGGACCGACTGGGAATCATTTGCCCAATATGCATTTAATAAATCACATTCCACATGCTATGCTTTGGTTGCCTATCAAACTGCTTATTTAAAAGCGCATTACCCGAGTGAATACATGGCTGCTGTACTGAATCATGCCGGCTCTATAGAAAAGATCACGTTCTTTATGGAGGAGTGCAAAAGAATGGGACTTACGGTACTTGGGCCGGATATTAATGAATCACTCAAGGGATTTGCAGTAAACAAAAAAGGGGAAATTCGTTTCGGGTTCAGCGGTATGAAAGGCGTAGGTGAAGCAGCGCTCGAAAATATCATTGAGGAAAGAGAAAAGCATGGAGCATTCTCCTCCATTTATGATTTTATTAAAAGAGCCGGCCAAAAAACCGTAAATAAAAAATCGATGGAAAGCCTTGCCTATGCAGGCGCATTTGATTGCTTTAAAAACATTCACAGGGCACAGTATTTTTTCATTGCTCCCGGAGATACTATAAATGGACTTGAAAAAATTATCCGTTTTGGAAACCAATACCAGGCACAGTTGTCAAACAGCACAAATACCCTTTTTGGAGATCTGCAAATGACCGAGGTAGTAGCGCCGCCAATTGCCGAATGTGAGCCATGGCCACTGGTAAAATTGCTGGATTTTGAAAAAGAAGTTACCGGGATGTTTATGAGTGGCCATCCACTGGATAATTTCTCTTTCGGAATGAAATATTATGGCCTTACAACTATTGCGGAATTTAACGAATTTAAAGAAGCGGTAAGCCTCCATCCGAACCCAGGGAGAACGTTTCGTATTGCGGGGCTTGTTACGGAGGCACAACACCGCATTTCAAAAACAGGTAACAAATACGGGGTTTTTTATATTGAAGATTATTCGTCGAAAATGGAGCTGATGCTTTTTAGCGATGATTACATAAAATTCAGCAATTACCTCGAGGCAGGTATGGCCATATTTCTAACCGGAACGTTCCGGCAGCGATACTCCAAGTCTGAGTTTGAATTCAAGGTGTCTGGAATCACCCTGCTTGAATCATTGATGAAATCCTGTACTAAAAAATTACAGGTAGAGGTGCATCCAAAAGATGTGTCAAAGGAATTTATTGATTTTTTAGATAAAAATGTGCAACGGTTTCCGGGCAACTCCTTGCTGAAATTTTGTATCCATGATAGCAAATCCCAGTTGAAATTCGGGCTATATTCAGTGGAGAAAGGTTTTGAAATGAATGACGAAATGGCTAATTACCTGCAACAAAAGCCCGAACTTGACATACAGGTAGAATTAACATAATGTGGATATGCCAAAACATCATGTTAAACATATTGGACTTAATTTTGTAAATATCGTTAGTCAGTAGTCGTTAGTCAGTAGTCAGTAGTCAGTAGTCAGTAGTCAG
>JBDTZL010000147.1:0-36486 GCA_040005125.1 Ginsengibacter sp. | reverse complement strand
TAATGACAAACATTGAGAAATTGCACCACGAATTATTGCTTCCTTCAGATATACTGGTTTCTGATATGGCCAAATTAGAGGGCGATATTCTCATACTTGGCGTGGGTGGAAAGATGGGGCCGGCATTGGCTAAACTTGCCAAACAGGCTGTCGATAAAGCAGGCGTAAATAAAAAAATAATGGGTGCCTCGCGTTTTTCTGAGCCGGGGTTACAGGATGAGTTGAAGCAAATTGGTATTGCAACCTATAATGCTGACTTATTGGAAGAAGATCAATTGCAATCTCTCCCGGATGTAAAGAACGTACTCTACCTTGCCGGGACTAAATTTGGCACCGGTGGCAAAGAATCTTTTACATGGGCGATGAACAGCTACCTGCCCGCGCGCGTTGCTCAGAAATATAAAAACTCACGCATAGTTGTTTTTTCAACGGGTAATGTTTATCATGTAACCCCTGTTGCATTCGGTGGCGCAACCGAAGAAAGCCTGCCACAACCCGTTGGTGAATATGCGCAATCCTGCCTTGGGAGAGAACGCCTTTTTCAATATTATTCTGCAAAAAATAATACGCCCATATTAATTTACCGCCTGAACTATGCAAACGATGTAAGCTATGGCGTGTTGCTGGAAATTGCCAGGTGTGTGAATGAAGAAAAAGCTATTGACTTAAGTATGGGAAATGTAAATGTAATCTGGCAGGGTGATGCAAATGAAATGGCGCTACGGGCATTACACCATTGTGAAATGCCTGCAAAAATTTTAAATATTACAGGGCCTGAAACGGTTTCCATAAGGTGGCTGGCACATGAGTTTGGAAAGATGTTTGGAAAAACGCCGGTGTTTTTAAATGATGAAGAACCAACAGCGCTGTTGAGTAACGCCGCAGAAGCATTTCGCCTGTTTGGTTATCCAAAAGTGCCACTGAAGAAAATGATGGAAGTATTGGTTGAATGGATCAACCAGGATAGTAAAACATTAAATAAACAAACCCATTTTCAGGAAAGGAAAGGTCAATTTTAATTGCTATGAAATCCAACAGAACAGACGCAGGTATAAATGATTTATTGCAGCAAGGTACTTTTACGCCGGCACATCCATTGGCATTGTTTCAAATGCGGCAATTTGGAAGGTGCCTAAATCACAAAATGCTTAATTAAAAAAACCTGCATTATATGTTAGCAGAAGAAATAAAACGATTGGCAAAACAGTTTCATAGCGAAGTGATTGAAACACGAAGACATTTACATGCGCACCCGGAATTATCATTTAAAGAATATAAAACGGCTGTGTTTATAAAAAACCGGCTGGATGAAATGGGCATCCCATGTCAATCAATGGCCGGCACCGGAATTGTAGCTTTGCTAAAAGGCGAAAAATCTTCAGGCGAGGTTATTGCTTTACGCGCTGATATGGATGCGTTGCCCATTAAAGAGGCTAATAATATAGATTATGTGTCATCCAACGATGGTGTAATGCATGCGTGCGGACATGATGTACATATCTCATCGCTATTAGGAGCAGCCAAAATTTTACAAACGATAAAAAGTAAATTTGGAGGAACTGTAAAGTTGATATTTCAACCCGGAGAAGAACTGCTTCCCGGCGGGGCAAGCCTCATGATTAAGGAGGGTGTTTTAGATAATCCAAAGCCGGGCGCTGTAATAGGACAGCATGTTTACCCAATGATTGAGGCAGGAAAGATTGGAATCCGCAAAGGAAAATTCATGGCGTCTATGGATGAAATTATTGTTACAGTCCGGGGTAAAGGAGGGCATGGTGCCCAGCCACACCAGAATATTGACCCGGTTATTATTTCTGCATACATTCTTGTTGCCCTGCAGCAAATAGTAAGCCGTGTAGCCAACCCCAACATTCCATCGGTTTTATCGTTTGGAAAAGTGATAGCCAATGGTGCAATAAACATAATACCCAATGAAGTTTATATCGAAGGAACATTCCGCACGTTGGATGAAAGCTGGCGCACCGAAGCGCATAAACAAATGAAAAAAATGGCAACAGGTATTGCGGAAAGCATGGGCGCCACCTGCGATTTTAATATAGTTCGTGGATATCCTTTCCTAATAAATGAAGAAAAACTTACTGCCAATGTCCGGTCTTTTGCAGAAGAATATCTTGGGAAAAAAAATGTGATTGAATGGGAAATATGGATGGCGTCGGAAGATTTTGCTTCGTATTCACAAGAGGCTGATGCGTGTTTTTATCTTTTGGGAATTGGAAATAAACAAAAGGGAATTGTATCCTCTCTTCATACATCTACATTTAATATCGATGAGGATGCGCTTGCCTTAAGTACAGGGCTGATGGCTTATTTAGCTGTTAAGCAATTAGGTAATTAATATTACACGAATTCCAGGAACGAATTAAACTAATTACACGAATTACTTTGTATCATTTATTAATTCGTGTAACCTGTCCGCCGTCAGGCTGATCCGCTGCAATTCGTATAATAAATATTGAAGCAAAATATGGTTGACACAGCACTAGCTTATTATATATAACAATTATTTTTTGACCTGAATGATCTTTAAATGTTGCACTTTTGGTATTGATAGCGGGATTGATGCGATAGGTAATATAGACACTGAGCCGGGAATCAAATAAAAATCCGGGATTAATGATAAAAATAAATACGGCTTTGAAGCCTTCTGATCTTAACAGTAAACTAAAAAGATTCTGGGAGCTTTCTGCAGAAAAAATTCAGCTGGTTGAAACGCACTATGATGCTTCGAAAGGCTCTCCTGTTTTTACAATCGAAGGCAACTACACTACCCGTGGATGGACAGAATGGACACAAGGTTTTCAATATGGTTCTGCTATTTTACAATACGATGTTACAGGAGACAAAGCATTCCTGGAATCGGGGCGAAAAAAAACTGTGGAACTCATGGCACCTCACATCAGCCATGTTGGTGTACATGATCATGGCTTTAATAATGTAAGCACTTATGGAAATTTACTTCGTTTGATGCACGAAGGCAAAATACCTTTTAATAAATGGGAAAAAAGTTTTTACGAATTAGCCCTCAAAATTTCCGGCGCTATCCAGGCAAGCCGGTGGACCGTAATTAAAGATGGGGGTTTTATTCATTCATTCAATGGCGCTCACTCACTTTTTGTAGATACCATCCGTTCATGCCGTGCTCTTATTCTTAGCCATTGCCTCGGACATGTTCTGCAGGCCGAAGGCGATCAAAAGATCAGTTTGCTTGACCGTGCCATTCAGCATTTAAAAGCCACCGCTGCCTATTCAATATTTTACGGTGAAGGCCGTGATGTGTATGATGTTTGGGGGCGC
Source organism: Ginsengibacter sp. (assembly GCA_040005125.1). Taxonomy (GTDB): domain Bacteria; phylum Bacteroidota; class Bacteroidia; order Chitinophagales; family Chitinophagaceae; genus Ginsengibacter. The sequence continues at coordinate 33,171 of JBDTZL010000147.1, read as the reverse complement.
ACAGCACACGAAAGTATCTTCAATGTAAAAGATGGAAATTTTCGTTGCCCCAATTCCCAGCAGGGTTATTCAGGTTTTAGTACATGGACAAGAGGGCTTGCATGGGCGATGTGTGGATTTGCTGAAGAACTCGAGTGGTATGAGGCAGTTAAAGAAAGTCTTCAGGGCCATGCAGAAGAGGAAAATATTTTATCCATTATGACCAGGGCCGCAAAAGCCACCTGCGATTTTTATATCGCCAACACACCATCTGATGGTGTTCCGTATTGGGATACAGGTGCCCCCGATCTTTATAAGCTGGGAGATTATTTGAATAGACCCGCCGATCCTTATAATGATTTTGAACCCGTAGATAGTTCCGCCGCCGCTATAGCGTCCCAGGGGTTATTAAGGTTGGGCAGGCATCTTCAACGCAATGGAGAAACACAGGCAGGGGACAGGTACTGGCTGGCAGGGCTTACTGTTTTGAATAGTATTTTTGATGAGCCTTATCTCAGCACCGATCCAAAACACCAGGGACTGTTGCTACATTCTATTTATCACCGCCCAAACGGATGGGATCATGTACCGGGCGGGAGTAAAATTCCAAACGGTGAATCCAGCATGTGGGGAGATTATCATGCCCGTGAAGCCGCGCTTTATTTGCAACGCGTAATTAATAATGAAACGTACTATACTTTTTTCAATATTCAATGAATACAAAAGAACATAAAGATCTTTCCGGTTTGTGCATCCACACTATCACCACCAAACCCTGGAGCATAGAAGAAGCGGCAAAAAATTTTTCTGCGGCAGGTGTTAAGGGCATTACCGTTTGGCGTGACACATTAGATGGTAAAAATATAAAGCAGACAGGAAAAATGTTGCATGAACATGATTTAAGTATAGTTTCGCTTTGCAGAGGCGGTTTTTTTTCTCATAAAGATCCGGGTAAAAGAAAGGAGGCAATTGATGACAACAGGAAGGCAATTGAAGAAGCTGCTGAATTAGGAACATCAATGCTGGTACTGGTTTGCGGTGCTGATCCTGCTCAACCATTAGAAGAATCGGAAAAACAAATCCGGGATGGGATCGCGTCAATAATTCCAGAAGCCGCGGCTGCCGGGGTAAAGCTGGCGATAGAGCCGCTGCATCCAATGTATGCCGATACCCGCTCAGCGATTAATACATTGGCACATGCGAATGATCTTGCGGAAGAATTGAATTCAGAATGGGTTGGTATTGCTGTTGATGTGTACCATCTTTGGTGGGATCCTTTTTTGGAAAAAGAAATAAAACGTTGCGGGGAGAATGGAAACCTGGCGGCATTTCACATTTGTGATTGGAAAATTCCAACAGCAGATATGCTGCTTGACCGGGGGCTGATGGGTGAAGGCTGTATTCCTGTTAAGAAAATCAGGTCGTGGGTGGAAGCTGCAGGATTCACCGGCTTCAATGAAGTGGAAATTTTTTCCAATGCATACTGGAAAGAAGACCAGGCGGTTTTTCTTAAGAAAATTATTGAAGCGTATAAAGAATGTTCCTGATGCAGGATGCAGGAATAAAATGATAAACGAAAAATGATAACACGAATTTTATCCACGAATTACACGAATTAAGAGCACTACATTCATTCACGTAATTCGTGTAATTAGTGTTTAAGAGATAACACGAATTTTATCCACGAATTACACGAATTAAAGAAGCACTGTTTTCATTCGTGTCGTGAAATAAAAAAAGCGCTGCTTTCATTCGTATAATTTGCATAATTCATATTGGAAAGTGTAATTCGTATAATTAGTGTAATTATTGGCAAAAAAAAATAAAGATGAAAGAACATAAAATTGGCATCATTATGAACGGCGTCACCGGGCGCATGGGCACCAACCAACATCTGATGCGGTCTATTGTTGAAATAATAAAACAGGGCGGCGTGAAAATTGGCGCCGGCGAAACGATTATTCCTGACCCTGTACTCGTTGGCCGCGATGAAAACAAACTTCAAAACCTTTGCGGACTGGCTGGTATAAAAAAGATGAGCACTGATCTTGATAAAGTTCTTTCTGACCCACATAATATTATCTATTTCGATTCGCAAACAACAGGTAGGCGCGCAGATGGAGTACAAAAAGCAGTAAAAGCGGGCAAGCACATTTATTGCGAAAAACCCATCGCAGTGGATACAGACCAGGCGATGGAATTGTACCAGCTTTGTAAAAATGCCGGGGTAAAGAACGGCGTAGTGCAGGATAAACTGTGGCTTCCGGGCATCATAAAATTAAAACGCCTTATTCAGCAAGGTTTTTTTGGAAAGATACTTTCTGTACGTGGAGAATTTGGTTATTGGGTATTTGAAGGCGATTCCATTCCGGCTCAAAGGCCTTCATGGAATTACAGGAAAGAAGATGACGGGGGAATTATCGTCGATATGCTTTGCCACTGGCGTTACCTCCTCGATAATGTTTTTGGAAAAGTAAAAGCCGTTTCATGTCTTGGTGCAACCCATATTCCTGAGAGGATCGATGAAGGAGGTAAGCCTTATAAATGCACAGCCGACGATGCGGCATACGCAACATTTGAACTGGAAGATGGCATCATCGCGCAATTTAATTCGTCGTGGACAGTAAGGGTAAGGCGTGATGACCTCTTAACGCTCCAGGTGGATGGCACCAAAGGATCAGCAGTTGCAGGCTTACGCGAATGTTATATTCAACATTATGGAAATACTCCAAAACCCGTTTGGAATCCTGATATTGCTCAACCTGTCAATTTCTTTGAAGGATGGGCAAAAGTGCCCGAGCAGGAGCAGTATGATAATGCCTTTAAAGTGCAGTGGGAATTATTTTTAAAACATGTTGTAAAGGAAGAGCCTTTTCCATGGGATCTCCTCCAGGGAGCGAGAGGTGTACAACTGGCTGAAAAAGGATTGGAAAGCTGGAGTAAAAGATGCTGGGTGGATATTCCGGAAATTTAAAATTATCTCTCTACAAAATGAAAAGGGTAGCATTAATTACAGGAGGCAGCAGGGGCATTGGTTTTGGTATTGCTGTGCAGCTTGCAGCAGATGGATTTGATCTTGCCATTAATGGTACACGGTCTGCAGGTGATGTGGCAGATGCTATAAACAAATTGAAAGGCGCCGGCAATGATGTTATCTATTGCCAGGGAAATATTTCTTCATCAACTGACAGGGAAAATATCATTGGCCAGGTAAGGGAACATTATGGAAAGCTTCATATACTCGTTAATAATGCCGGCGTTGCGCCTAAGGAACGTAAAGACATCCTGAATGCCACAGAAGAAAGTTTTGATGATGTTATTTCCACCAATTTAAAAGGAACATATTTCCTTACACAAAGAGCCGCGAACTGGATGGTAGAGCAGAAGAAAAATGACCAGGGATTCAGCGGATGCATCATCAACATTTCTTCTATTTCTGCAACGGTGGCATCTGTAAATCGCGGAGAATATTGTATTTCGAAAGCTGGTATCAGCATGGCCACGCAATTATTTGCAGCAAGGTTGGGTGAATTTGATATTCCTGTTTTTGAAGTGAGGCCAGGAGTGATCTTCACTGATATGACAACCGGTGCAAAAGAGAAATATGATAAACTGATTGAAGAAGGTTTATGTGTTCAAAAAAGATGGGGTGAACCCGAAGATGTTGGAAGATCAGTGGCTTCACTGGCCAGGGGTGAGTTCAGGTATTCCACAGGGCAGGTGATCATGGTGGACGGCGGATTAACCATCCCAAGATTATAATATTAAATAAACAACACTAATGCTGTATAAGTTGTATAATGTCGATTTGTTTATAACGCGAATTTTATAACACGAATTACACGAATGAATGCGCATTTTCTCTTAATCCAATAGCTATCGGATCGTGTAATTAGTAAAAAAAATTCGTGTAACTAGTGCAAGAAATTCGTGTAACCATTTTGCATCTTTTCACTCTTAACATAACATTAAAATATCCTGGTTCATGGTAAAAAAAATAATCATCATCGCAACAGCAGTTCTGCCTTTATTGTATTTCTTCAGCAACTGCAATTCCAGAAAGTCCGGCGATAATAATTCTATTGATATCGCTACTGATTCTGTAACGATTACAAAGGGCCAAAATTCTTTTGCTAATAAATGCACCAGCTGTCACAACTTAAACCATGATGGTATCGGGCCGCACCTCGCAGGAATTACATCAGAAAATTCTGTTGAATGGATAAAAAATTTCATCAGAAACCCTAAAAAAGCAATTGATTCCGGTGATACAACCGCAAAAAAGCTTTTTAAAGAATACAATACAATAATGCCTTCATTTGAATATTTGCCTGATGAAGAGATCAATGCAATAATTTCATATATAAGTGTTCAGAAAAAACGCGCGCGTAAACTGGTACAGGTTGATACAAATGATATAAAAAATCCCATACCCGACACGATTAAAACTTCTGATCTTGTAGCCGGCCTTGAATTCGTTGCACAAATTCCTTCCTCTTCTAATGAACCGCCTTTAGCAAGAATAACAAAACTTGACTATCAGCCAACTACCGGAGACCTGTTTGTTTTGGATCTTAGGGGCAAACTTTACAAACTTGAAAATGGCCAGCCAAAAGTGTACATGGATATGGCTTCGCTGAAACCTAATTTCATTAATCAGCCCGGATTGGCTACAGGTTTTGGCAGTTTCGCATTCCATCCTGAATTTGCCAAAAACGGCCTTTTATATACGACCCATACGGAACCGGCCGAATCAGCGAAAGCTGATTTTGATTACCCCGATTCAATTCCAACTACTTTGCAATGGGTACTAACAGAATGGAAAACAGACCCGGCAACTTTTCCTTTTTCAGGTAAAGGCCGTGAGATTTTCCGTATAGATATGCCGACAGGCATTCATGGGGTTCAGGAAATTGCTTTTAACGGGCTTGCAAAGCCAGGTGATGAGGATTACGGCCTTTTATACATAGGTATCGGAGACGGGGGCAGCACTGAAATCGGCTATCCTCTTGTGTCAGAAGTTCCTGATAAGATCTGGGGTAGCATTATCCGGATAGATCCATTGGGCAAAAATAGCAGGAATGGTCAATACGGCATTCCTCCACAAAATCCTTTTAATAAAAAAGACAATTCAAAAAGTGTCCCGGAAATCTATGCTTATGGGTTTAGAAACCCACACAAGATTAACTGGAGTAAGTCGGGCCAGTTGTTTGCTGTAAACATTGGCCAGAGTAGTATCGAATCATTAAACATGGTTAAAGCAGGTCATTTTTATGGCTGGCCGATCAGGGAGGGGACTTTCCTTGAGCGCTTTTTTAATGAAAAGGGCCAAATATATCCCCTTCCTCCCAACGACTCAATTTATCATGTTACGTACCCGGTTGTTCAATTTGATCATGATGAAGGAACGGCAATTTCAGGTGGGTTTGAATACCGGGGAACCGCTGTTCCGGAGCTGGCAGGAAAATATCTTTTTGGAGATCTTGGATCAGGCAAGTTGTTTTTTGTAAACATGAAGGACCTGGTGCAGGGAAAACAAGCTACAATCAAAAAATGGAACATCTTATTTAACGGTATGCCCACAACACTTGCCCAGCTTTGCAAAAACAACCGTGTTGAATTTAGATATGGCATGGACAACAAAGGAGAATTATATATTTTAACCAAAGCAGATGGGAAAGTTTATAAGTTAGTACGCGCAACTAAGAAACCGTGAAATGTTCATTAGCAGGTTCATAATGATTATAGATTGCATAACGGAATAAACAAAATCGGAAAATAATTTTTAATGAAAGATCCAACTCCAATTACGCTAACGGGTTCATCTCCTAACTCCATAACAAGGGAACTTTTACGAATTCCTGTTTTGGTTGCAGCACTTGGGTATATGGTTGACATGTATGATTTGTTTCTTTTCAGCATTGTAAGAGTTCCAAGTTTAAAATCATTGAATCTTTCCGGTGACAGCATCCTGAAGAATGGTATCATGCTCCTAAATCTGCAAATGGCGGGCTTGCTTATCGGCGGGATAGTCTGGGGCATTCTCGGAGATAAAAAAGGGAGGCTCTCTGTTTTGTTTGGCTCCATTTTAATTTATTCAATAGCAAATATTGCAAACGGGTTTGTTACCAACATTAATCAATATGCGATATTAAGATTCATTGCGGGTTTTGGCCTTGCCGGTGAATTAGGCGCGGGCATTACGCTGGTTACAGAAATTTTGCCAAAGCGAATCCGTGGTTATGGAACAACACTGGTAGCCACAATGGGTGTGCTGGGTGCATTGCTCGCTTACGTAGTATCGTATCTTTTTGATTGGAGGGCATCATACATTATCGGAGGTTGCCTGGGATTGGTACTTATGATTTCGCGCATAAAAGTTTTTGAATCCGGCATCTTTATTAACCTTAAGAAAAAGGAGATCAGGCGGGGAGACATCCGCATGCTGTTCAATAATAAGACCCGGTTTATAAAATATTTAACCGCTATTGTGATCGGGATGCCGATATGGTTTGTGACGGGAGTTCTAATTACCTTTTCTCCTGAATTCGGACATGCAATGGGTCTCGACCAGCCCGTTGATGCGGGTAAGGCTGTCCTTTTTACATTTGCAGCGCAGGTTGCCGGAAACATAATAAGTGGCTCTTTAAGCCAGTACCTCCAGAACCGGAAAAAGGTGATTCTCTTGTTTATGTTATTATCCTTCGTGTTTGTTCTTTTCTTTTTACTGGTTCCCATTCTGCATACAACATCGTTTTATTTATTATGCGCGTGCCTTGGATTTTGCAGCGGATACTGGGCGCTGTTTATTACCGTCGCGGCTGAACTTTTCGGTTCTAACCTGCGGGCTACTGTCGCGACTACGGTGCCCAATTTTGTAAGGGGAACCATCATCCCGTTAACTTCTCTTTTTATACTGATAAAAGGTTATGCGGGCACACTTCATGGTGCTTTGATAGTTGGAATACTAACTTATGCTGTTGCGTTACTGGCTCTTTTTTATTTAGAGGAAACGTTTAAGAAAGATCTGAATTATACTGAAGATACATAATGAAAGAAACAACTTCCATATTAAGGGTCATGAAGCTTGGCGATATCGCTGAAGCCATGAAACTATCTAATATCTAAAGCAGAAGAAGGATGGAAAGAAATTTGATAATCAATTATCAGCCTGAGTGTTTTATGTATATCCTTGCCAGTCCCGTTAGGGTATTGCCATTAAATTAAGCCATAGGTGTCCGAGCCGAGTCTCCCCGCAAGGGACCCGGCGTGCAGAACTACTCGCCAATATTTTGTACTTTATTCCCGATGTCAATAAAGCAACAAATAACCGAAGCAGATGCAATTTTTTTTATAACGATAACATATTATGACCCTGCGTGCAAAAGTATCCACCAATATTTTGTACTTTACTCTCTATGTCAGTAAAGCAACAAATAACCGGAACAGATGGGATTTATTTCATAACGATAACATGTTATAACTGGCTTCATCTGTTTGAAATAAGTAACGCTTATAGTGCGGTATATGATTGGTTTAATCATTTAAAGAAAAACAGCCATTATATCGCAGGCTATGTAATCATGCCTAATCATTTACATGCGCTTATTGGTTTTTCTAATTCAGGCAAAAATATTAACCACATCATTGGCAGCGGGAAACGTTTTATCGCATACGATGTAGTTGATAAACTGGAAGAACAAAAGAATGAAATTATTTTATATCAATTATCAAGAGCAGTTAATGGTTCCGATAAAAAAAGAGGCAAGCTGCATGAAGTTTATGAACCGTCGTTTGATATCAAAGAAAGTTTTACAAAAAAATTTATAATTCAAAAATTAAACTATATCCATAATAATCCTTGTTCCGGGAAATGGAACCTTGCAGGTTGTCCTGAAAATTATCTTCATAGCTCTGCAGGATTTTATTACAAAGGTGTCCAGGGAATGTTCCCTGTTGATAATATCATGGAGTTAATGGATATCGATTTGAGTGAAAAGATTTAGTGGCTCTCATTTGAAGTTTCTCTCATGCGCCGAGTTCCCTGCGGGAGACTCGGCTGGGACACTGTTATTATAAGAGTGTCCAGGGAATAGACTCGGCTGGGACACGACTAATACTTTCGCAATCACTTTGAATTATCGACGCGTTATTCTCCCTCATATGTTGTCAGCAGGCATGAAGAAACAGTTTTCCATTTTAAAATTCCTTCCCCTAACTTTTCTTCATTACCAATGCCGTCCTGTTTGTAATGTATACCTGCAGATTTTGATCTTCATCCGTTGGGTAATCTATACCGTCATCCACCCTGTTGAAACCACCGAATTCGCCTTTGTCTGAATTAAGCACAATACGGTAAGTACCTTTTTCAGGCGCATGCAACTTATATCCAAAAATGGAATTCAGGGGGCTGAAGTTGAAAATAAAAAACAGGTTGTTCCGCTCAAATGCGATCACTTTGTTGTCACCATCCATATGGATCTGCCGTGCAACTTCAGATGGAAGAATTTTATATTTTTTTATAGTATTGATCATGGCTTTATCCCAATTGGCCATGTATTGGTATTTTAGTTCTTTGTTGTCAACCAGCGACCATTGTCTCCTTGCGTAATGGTGGCTCCAGTTGTTTCCTTCCCTGGGAAAATCAATCCACTCCGGGTGTCCGAATTCATTGCCAATAAAATTAAGGTAACCCTCACCACCCAGGCTTATTGTAAACAGGCGAAGCAATTTATGCAAGGCAATACCGCGATCGATTACCAGGTTAGGGTCGTGCACATCCATATGGAAATACATTTCTTTATCCATCAGCCAAAAAGCAATGGTTTTATCGCCTACCAATGCCTGGTCGTGAGATTCTGCATAAGCTATCGTTTTCTCTTTGTAACGGCGGTTGGTTAATACATCCCACATTTCATAGATATTCCAATCCTCATCCGGTTTCTCTTTCAATATTTTGATCCAGTAATCCGGTATACCCATGGCCAGTCTGAAATCGAATCCAAGCCCACCGTCTTCGGGGCTCCTGGTTAAACCCGGCATCCCGCTTACATCTTCAGCTATCGAGATGGAGTTCCTTTTTAGTTCATGGATCACCGCGTTAGCTAACTGCAAATAGGTAACTGCATCCCAATCCACGCCATCTTTAAAATACTTATCGTAATGATTAAAATCTGTAAGGCCGTGATGGAAGTACAACATTGAAGTTACACCGTCAAACCTGTAACCATCAAAGTGAAACTCTTCAAGCCAATAGCGGGTATTGGAAAGAAGGAATTTTTTTACTTCCCATTTTCCATAGTTAAATAATTTTGAATCCCATCCTTCGTGATAACCCTTTCCACCGGCATGAAAGTACTGGTCGTCGCTGCCATCAAATTCATTCAGGCCTTCCGCAAGATTTTTTACAGCATGTGAATGAACGATATCCATTATTGCAGTTATTCCCATGCTGTGTGCCTTATCTACCAGGTATTTCAAATCTTCAGGGTCACCAAAGCGCGAAGTAGGAGCGAAGAAATTGGAAACATGATATCCGAATGAACCATAATATGGATGTTCCATAATAGCCATCAATTGTATGGCATTATATCCGTCTTCTTTGATCCTCGGCAAAATATTATCGGCAAATTCCCTGTAGGTTCCCACTCCTTCAGTCTCCTGCGCCATGCCCACATGGCACTCATAAATAATTGGCTGCTTAAAATTGTCAGCAGGGTTAAAAGCCTGATCTGTCCATTTAAAAAATTTTCCGGGAAACCACAATTGTCCGGCAAAATCATAGGTGGCCGGATCCTGTATCACTTTTCTAATGTAGGCGGGTATCCTGTCTGTCGAGCCATTGGCACCATCTATATTTACTTTCACTTTGCTGCCATGCACAAAAGTGTCTTTGTATTCATCGTATGGCAAAAATATCTCCCAATCTCCTTTATTATTTCTTTCAAGTTTATGGGTGGTTTTATTCCATCCGTTGAAATCGCCGACCAGGTGCAAACTATAAGCATTGGGAGCCCATTCCCTGTAAGTCCATCCCTGTTTTTCGTTGTCGAAATTTATGCCGTAATATAAGTGGCCGGTGGCAAAGTTGAGTAAGCTTCCTTCTGCATCTTCAATTTCTTTGCGTGCTTTTTTATAACGCTCAAATCTTTCCTGAACATCATGAGCATAAGGATCCAGCCAGGAATCTTCACGTATAATTGCTGGTTTTTTGGTCTGTGTCATATGTGAGTATGCTTAAAATTTGGATAGTAAATAATTTAAATTTTAGCTTCTTACACTAAGTGTTTTTAAATAAACAATAAATAGATCAGGGCACCGGAGGTTTACATTTTTATATCTTAAGTTATGATACCATCAGCATCTTACCTTATTATTTTTATGTTTGAAATTACGAACCTTTATCCGCAATAAAAATCAATTGCCTGTATATTTCCCTGCGGGTATCTATTCAATTTAAGACCGCACAATCTATCTGTATCATTTAATTAAATTTTTTCTTAGGTGGCAACAGAAGGGAATACCCAGGCAGCAGTTGGCGTCCCCGTCAACAGCTTCTTTAGAATATAGTTTGCAAAAGAGAATATTTAATAATACATCAAAATTATCATATGGAATTTTTAACAGAAACTACCTTGCCGGCCTGCCGGAAAATACAAATGGTTATCAGCAAATTTTTATTGAACAGGCATAAAAGAATTTAACTGATTGAGCTATTTTAACGATTAATTTCCCGGCTGTGGGTGGGGACGCCAACAGTACCACGGGAAATAAAAATTACATGGCCTTTACTTTAATGCCTGATAAAACCTGTAAATTTGTTTACCCTATAAATAAATAACTATTCCGGCAGTTGCAACAACAAATGGAAAATCTGCTAACATGAAAGTGTAAAGAAAATGAGAGATAGAGATGACGGGGAATATCCTGATTTTTATAAAAAGAGCCGAATAATTCCAGATAAATAATTTTGCAATTCCCACAACTCACGGCTAGTTAGAATGTGGGTTTTATTTTTTAAAACATTGGCACATTTAAAAAATTAATTAACCGGAACAGGAATCAATACTTAGTTTCGTTGACAAAAGAGCTAATTCAACCTGCCTGTCAAAGAAGTTATTCATTTTAAGGAGTTGAATACTGTAGTTTTTCTTGCGGGTCAGTGGCCTGGTGAAGTACGTAAACGATAAAATAACAGCCCCAAAAATATCCTTGCAAAAAACGAATTTAAACGCCCACAACCTTTCCATGAAAAGAAATTTGATTGTTTTTATCCTTCTCGTTTGCTTTAGTGCCTGTAAGAATAAAACGGAAACAAATAAAACTCCGTCGACCGGGGGCTTATCTCCCGCGCAGGCCCTCACCACCTTTAGACTACCTGAGGGATTTAAAATAGAATTGGTGGCATCTGAACCATTGATCGCAGATCCCGTTGCGATGGATGTCGATGAAAATGGCAACATGTATGTTGTGGAACTGCACGGTTATCCGCTGGATACATCGGGTTTAGGAAAAATAAAATTACTTACCGATTCCGATGGTGATGGTATACCCGATAAGAGTACCTTGTTTGCAGATCACCTCCGGATGCCAACGGGTATCATGCGATGGAAGAAAGGAGTTTTAGTGGTGGATGTGCCCGATATTATTTATCTCGAAGACACCGACCACGATGGTAAAGCCGATATAAAAAGGACAATGATTACCGGGGTTGCCTTAACCAACCCTCAGCATATTGCCAACACGCCCATCTTTGGAATTGACAACTGGATCTACCTGGCACATATGGGCACCGTAACGCCAAGAGTTTCGATGGAATTCAGCGACAGTGGCAGCATTGTGCGTTACATTGATAATCCTTCTGCCAAAACATTACCCCGCAACGCAGATGGAAGAAACATCCGCTTCAAGCCCGATACTTATGAGATGGAGATGCTTTCCGGGCACACGCAATATGGCCACACATTTGATAACTGGGGCCACCACATTTGTACCGACAATTCAGATCATTTATATCATGAAGTTATTGCAGCAAGATATTTACAACGCAATCCCAACCTGTTGGTAGAAGATGCCTCGGACTATATACCGGATCATGGAAATAACTGTGAAGTATATCCTATCACTATCAACCCCGAAAACCAGTTGCTTACCGGCAGGGGTATCGTAACATCTTCCTGCGGTGTTACCTGGTACCAGGGTGGTTTATTCCCCGACAGTTTCAACAACGTAACTTTTATTGCCGAACCGGTTAGCAATATTGTACATGCAGACCGTATTAATGAAAAAGGGGCGACATTCACTGCATCCAGGGTTTATCTGAAAAAAGAATTTCTTGCATCAACAGACGGTTGGTTCAGGCCCGTGCAATTTTACATAGGCCCTGATGGTGCTTTGTATGTGATAGATTATTACAGGCAGATCATTGAACACCCGGAATGGCTGAGTGAAGATGTGATCAATTCAGGTGCTTTATATAACGGCTCAACTCAGGGCCGAATCTACAGGGTAACACCAACAGCAACACCAAAAATGAACTGGTGTAATAAGATCGATCTTGGCAAAGCATCTACCGGTGAGCTGGTAAAAACTTTAACCAGTGATAATATCTGGTGGCGCCGCAATGCGCAGCGTCTTTTAATGGACAGGAAGGATAGCAGCAGCACTATGTTGCTGCAACAGTTATTGGATACAACCACTTCGCCCACTGCGGCAGTTCATGCCCTATGGACGTTGGAAGGTTTTCATGCAACAGATGCGGCCAGGCTTGCCAAAGCATTACATCATGCCACACCAGGCGTTCGGGAAAATGCCATTCAGCTTGCAGAATTGCATCTTACTGATTTTCCACAGATTGCAAAAGAGTTGCTGTCATTGCAAAACGATCCCTCAGCTAAAGTAAGATACCAGTTGCTTTGCACATTGGGCAATATTCACAATACAGAAAGCGAGGCTGCACAACAAAAAATACTGATGAAAGATATTGAAGATAAATGGGTACAGATAGCTGCGCTCACTTCAGCAAAAGGGAATGAACTGGCTTTGCTCCAGAAAAGTGTTCAGGCTTTTTCATCAGCGTCTGAAGGCAAGGCGCTCTTTCTTTCGAATTGTGCAAACTTAATAGGCGTTTCGCAACAGGCAGATGATATTAAAAAAGTTATTCAGCTTGCGACAAATAATAATTCGCCAAAATCAGATTGGTGGCAGGCTGCATGTCTTAAAGGGTTGTCATCATCGGTTTCTTTAAAAGGTGTACCACCAGGAAATTTTGACGCGGATAAATCATTATTACTCTCAAAATTTTCTCCTGCCACCCCGCCGTTAGTACGCAGCGCAGGCATTGAGCTTTTGTCGGGGCTTGGTGTAACAGAAAATAATAACTGGACAACGACGCTGGGCTCAGCAAAAGATGCCGCTGCAAATGCAAAGGGAGATGAAGCATATCGAAATGATGCCATTACTTTCCTGGCATTGGATAAAAAAGGGGATTACGGTGCGCTGCTTGAAAAAATAATCACTTCCGATGAACCGGTAAGCCTGCAGAAAAATGCCTTACGGACTTACAACAACCTTGCACCGAAGGCTGCCAGCGATTTCGTTGTCCGCAACTGGAAAAATCTTTCGCATGATTTACGGGAAGCCGGAATGGATGTATTTGTTTCATCAAACGGCAACAGTAATATACTTCTCGATGCAGTGAAAAACGGTACTATACAATCTACTGCCATAAGCTGGCCGATGAAAGAACACCTGGCAAACAGCCGGGATTCAAACGTTCGCAACCGTGCCAGGCAATTAATTGTATCAGAAGTTGAAAGCAGGGAAGAAGCGTATACGAAATACCTGCCGGTACTCGGAATGAAAGGTGATACGGCGAAAGGGCTGGTTGTTTTCAGAACGGTTTGTGGTGTTTGTCACCAGTACCAGGGCCAGTACGGAATATCATTTGGCCCCGATCTTGGATCCATACAAAACCGCGCAAAGGCCTCAATCATGACAGATGTATTGAACCCCAATCGTTCCATAGCGGTAAATTATGATCTCTGGATTGTTACCAAAAAGAATGGTGAAAGTTTGAGTGGGATCATGTCTTCCCAAACGTCAGCTACCGTCACTTTAACCCAGTTGGGCGGGGAGCATACCACCATTTCAAGGGCCGATATTAAAATGATGGAAACGTCTGAATCCTCTGCAATGCCTGTGGGCCTTGAACGTTCAGTATCAAAAGAACAGATGGCCAACCTGCTGGCATTTATAACAAATAAAGAGTAACGATGAAAAATACCAAATCAGGATTTTTATGAAAATATTTAATTTCTTTTTTGTTTTTGTATTTATTGTTTTTGCAGCGCTGCAATATAACGATCCCGATCCTTATGTATGGATGCCACTATACCTGTACGCTGCTTTGTTGTGTTGGTTTGCGGCTAAAAAGAAGTTTAATCCAAAGACTTACTGGCTGGGGTTTGTAGTGTATGGCGCCTATGCCGTGTACAAAATATTTGATGAAAACGGGCTGGCAGACTGGATAACAAAACATCATGCGCAGAATATAGCCGAAACAATGAAAGCGGAAACGCCATGGGTGGAAGAATCCAGGGAATTCTTTGGATTAGTTATTATGATTGCGGTGCTGGGTATTAATTATTTCTATTTAAGGAAGTACCATAAGAGAGAAGTTGAAAAGTTGAAAAGAAGTTAATACGTTAACAGGTTAACAGGTTGACAAGTTGAGAAGTTGAGAAGTTGAGAAGTTTGTAAATTCAAATGATATGTAGATACCTATCAAGATAAAAACTTGTCAACTTATAACTTATAACTTATTAGCAAATCTTATAAAAGTCCGGGCTTATTTTTTATTATACCATTGGATATATTCTAAAACATTATTGTCTTCATCCGAAAAATAAATCCACGTTTCTTCATTTTCAATTTTCAGAGGGCCTTTTACAATTGTTATTCCTTTATCATTAAGTTCTTTTAAAGCTATTTCCATATCTTTTACTTCAATGCAAAAGTGAGGACAATATGGCTTTCTGATTTCTTTTACTTGATACTCATTTGCTAAATCCTGGATTAACTCTAATCGTGCCTCACCCAAAGAGATAAAAGCATATTCTTCCTGCTCTTCCTGGTTAATAGTTCGAAAATCTAAAGTAAAAGATAATTTGTCGGTGTAAAACCGTACGGCTTTATCCATATCCACCACCTGGAAACCACAATGATCCATTTTCATATGCTTTGTTATGATTTATTTATTAGTATTTTTCTATCCAAAAGAATTACTTGTTCAAAGTTTTGCGGCAATGACCGCTAACAATAAGTTGTTGTCTTGCCATTACCATTGTTGAATTACAATGCCTAATTGTTGATCCATTAATGCGAATTCTTTTGCTCCCCATGGACGAAGGGTGATTTCACTCAGATTAGGATGAAGAAATTCAGGATAGGATAAAGACACTTTTTTATATACTTCATCGATATTTTCTGTAACTAGTCTGAATTCAGGATTGTGTTGTTTTGCTAATTCAGTATTTTCAAAAAGATTTATACGTAAACCATTTCTTTCAATTACACAAAAAGGATTATCCGACATCAATTCATCATGCTCGATCCTAAATTCAAGACAATCGACAAATAGCTTAAGGGCAGCATTAATATCTGTATAAAATATATTTGGAACCAGCTTAGTAAAATTCACAATCTATTAATTTAAGTTTAATATTTTCTGTTGCGGTTAACGTTTACAATGATCGGTTACGTCAGGCATTGCCGCAGTTTGGGAATTTGTTGCCATATCCGCCCGCTGATGATGCTGTGTAACAAGGCGCACCCTACTTCGCTGTCTGTGCAAATCTAGACCCTTAGCGAGCCACGGAACCCTCTGGCCGCATAGTAAGATTCTGCACCGTTGTGATACACGAAGACATTGCCGTAGCGGAAATCACCAAAGATGGCACCGCCGGGTTTTCTGATATCAGGGGGTGTTATTATCCAGCTCGACGTCTTCGTATCGAAATCTCCAAGTTGCTGCAACTCCCGGTATTCTTCTTCCGTTAAAAGTTCAATGCCCATGGCAGCTGCCATGTCAATAGCGTTATCTTCTGGTTTATGTTCTTTCCTTGACTCCAGCGCTTCATGGTCGTAACAAACACTTCTGCGACCTTTAGGACTTTCCGAGGAACAATCATAAAAAATGTATTCGCCCGTTTTTTTATCATGGCCAACAACATCCGGTTCACCGCCGGTTATTTCCATTTCATTGAGCGACCGCAGTTTTTCAATATTTGCTTCCAGCTTTGCCTGTACTTTAGGCCAGGCAAGACCGTTATGACGGTTCATGTTTTTTTCAAAACGGGCTTTCAATGTGCTGAGTAGTTCTCCCCGTTGTTCGGGTGATAAGTTCTTTTTAGTTGCGTTTGACATAGCGTTCAAGTTAAGAAAACAACTGGTTCATTTTTATTTTGTTACTTTTTCAGACGGGGTTTTACCGGTATTCAATAGTGATTAAGCCTGCGCCAGGAATACGGTGTTACCATCCGGATCTTCAAGGTTAAACCACTTTACGCCAGACCCCGGGCCATGCAGGTCGTCTTTAACTTCGTTGACTTTCACATCCTTACCGCTCAGCTCTTTGTGAGCTGCCGCAACATCTGAAGTTGCAAAGTACATCGTTATGTTGCCGGGCTTCATCTTTCCGTGATGCGTAGAAAGAGTAATAGTGATTCCGCCTTCAGGAAGGGTAAGCGATACCCACCAGTTGTTGTCGTCTTGCCGGTAATCCTGAACGAGTTTTAAGCCGAGCTTATCACTATAAAATTCTTTAGCTTTCCCCATGTTGCTGACAGGCAAATAGAGCATCGTAAGTTTGTTGATTGTTTGCATATAGTATTCCTTTTATAATTATTAATGTTGTTTAATCTTCATTTTTTTGCCGGATGTATTAATCCTCTAATCCCTTTCCATTGAGAATTTGTTTCAGGTATTTTTCAATCCTCGACTCCCGTGTTTTAGATTGTTTGGGTGCAGAAAAATGCAGCAGGTATCCTCTTTGTCGTCCCGGAGTCAATGCTTCAAAAGCCTTTTTCAAGGCAGGCATTTTATCTAACTTCTTTTGAAATTCTTCAGGCATGTTGAATTCCGCAGTCTTTTTTAAATCCACTTTCAAACCGGCTTCTTCTACTTCCACGGCTTCAAAAATATAGGCTTTCAGGATGGCTTTCATCTTAACTATTTCCTGAACATTGGTGAACCGAACCTGGCGTGCCACCTGCACATTCTTCGTTTGTTGGATGAGAATACCATGGGGATCTTTCAATAAGGCACCTTTGAAAAACAGGAGCGCAAAGTATTCTTTAAACACGTGTATTAAAACGATGTTACTTTTCTCATACGTGTAACAGGGGACACCCCACTTCAATTCTTCAGCCAGGTGACAGTCAAGAACAATCGTTCTCAATTTCCTGATTTCCTTCTGCCACTTTTTGGCTTTATTAAAATAAAAATCAACCTTAGGATTCATCTGTATATAATTTGTTTTTTAATTGTCAGATGGAATGCACATGATATTCATTTTCGGTTTGTGATTTTGAATCATGGGCATTTCATTCTTTTCTTTTATTGATTAACTGTCCCGATAGCTATCGGGATAATTTTTCTATCAGCAGGTCTGAAATACCAGGATACAAAAGTGAGGATTATTAATAAGGTCGGTCCAAAAAATTCTTTGGCGCCATCTCCAACGGCTAAATGAGAAAAGACAGCACCCGACATGGCAAAGAAAAAACCTGCATAAGCCCATTCCTTTAATAAAGGAAATTTAGGAATAAGAACCGCGATAACTCCCAGAAGTTTCCAAATAGCCAGTATTATTAGCAAATAGCCGGGATAGCCTAAATGTGTAAAAAGATCAACCTCGTCTTTCACTTTCAATAACTGTACTGTTCCCGTTGATATCATTCCTAATGCCAGCCAGCCAGTAGCAATCCAAAAGATAATTTTATTTCTCTTTGTCATAGTATGTTATTTTAGTTTGCTTACTAAGTCTTGCAATCGGTTATGTGCAAAATTTATGCCTTGTGCAAAGGGTAACTGCAGCACCTGGTCTCTTAGTGCGACCGATTCATAAATTGTGTGAATGTTTAGTCTGCTGGTGTCGTCCGTGAGCTTTTCAAATTCGTAGACCTCAAGCTGCACGCCAAAAGGTGCATTATCCATTTCAAATGTACGTGTGATTTTCCTGTTCGTACTAAACTCGTGGATTACCCCATTAGCCTTAAATACCACATTTCCCCGGGCATCGGTTGTTTCAAATTGGTAACTCCCATGCTTTTTACTTTCAAGTTTCAGTACTTTCGTTCCCATCCATTGCTCAACAATTTCGGGCTCTGCATGCGCTTTAAAAAGTAATTCCAATGGCAAATCGAATTCCCTTGTAATCACTAATTCCTGTTTGCCGTCTTCGGCATTAATTTTTGTTTTTCGTTCCATAATATTTTATTTTTTTGATTTATACTTTTTCATTATGGTTTCTAATTTATTAAACCTGTCATCCCACATTTTGCGGAATGGTTCAATAAAGTCGGCTACTTTTTTCATTTTTTTTGCATTAATATGATAGTAAATCTCCCTGCCGTTTTGCTCTTGTTTAAGCAATTTACACTCGGTGAGTATTTGCAAATGTTTTGAAACTGTTGGTCTTGCTGTGTCAAAGTTTGAGGCTATTGCACCTGCAGTCATCGATTGCCAGGCAACCAACAAAAGTATAGCCCTTCTTGTCGGGTCTGCTATGGCTTGAAATACGTCTCGCCTTAAATTCATTGTGTAGCTATTTGACTACAAATATACATGAAGTCATTCAACTACGCAAATTTTTTTGGAAAATTTTTTGGGTAGGAAGGTTTGTATGTGGGTTGGCTGTAAGACTGAAATGATTGAAGCAGTTATTTTTCTAAAAGTCAGCGAAGGACTGTCGCCATGAAAGTTAGTTGAGAGATGTTGCCCTGTTGAAGTTCGGTTGTGTTTGCCGACAAGCGAACTGCATATTCGCAGGACTGCTTAAATAATCGTTGGTAACTGCGATACCAAATTTGACTCCCTCCGGCCCTCTGTTGGACCAGGGTATGCGCTTGCGGGATTTACTATAAAAGGTTTAAAATAATATTATGAATCAAAAAGTCTTTTTCTTTCACGGCAACGCAAATGCAATATAATAATCCCCTGCTTTAGTGAGTTGCCGCCCGCCGCCACCGGCGGCAATTACCACATATTGTTTTCCGTCAACTTCGTAAGTGCTGGGAGTTGCGTAGCCTCCCGCGGGTAATTGATATTCCCAAAGTACCTTACCGGTGTTTTTATCGATGGCCCTGAATTTTTCATCCTGCGAGGCACCGATAAATACCAGGCCTCCCGCTGTGACAATACCGCCACCGAATAACTGTGTTCCCGTGTTGGGATGCCCTTTCGCTGCAAGCGCAGGGTATTCCCCCAAAGGAATTTTCCAAACCAATTCTCCTGAATTAAGGTCAACCGCATTCAAAGTGCCCCAGGGTGGCTTTACTCCAGGGTATCCATCCTGGTCTTCAAGGTGAATATAATCTTTCAGGTTGTATCTTTTCCTGGACGGCTTTTTAATGGTGCTGTCCCGGGTAAGAACCTGGTAAAGCCCTTTGTCCGGCTGGTTAAATAAATAGGCAATGATGGCATCTTTGTCCTCCCCTGGTAACGCATAGAATGAAGGCATCAAGCCTCTTGCTTTTAGCAATAGGTCCTTTACATCACCGGGCTTCAGCCGGCCCGCGATATTCATAAGCGGGGGGAAAGATTTATTTCCACCTCTGTCGGCGCCATGGCATACCGAGCAATTTCTTTGATAAAATACTTCGCCTGCCTTGATCACTGGCATGCCTGACAATTCTTCCCGGTTGTCTTTCTTTTCTTTCAATTCCACTATGTTAGGAATATCATTGACCCCAATGTACATGATCCCGGTTTCCATATCAACACATGCACCGCTCCATTCTGCGCCGCCTCTCATTCCCGGCATTTCAATGATTCCATTCATCGCAGGTGGGAGATAAATATTACCCCATGCATATTTTTTTGCCGTTTTCAACGCAAAATCATGAGCTTCCGGTGAAATATCAGTGATCATGCTCTCATCAAACTTTTGCCGGCACAGCGGCAATGGCAAGGTAGGGATGGGCTGAGTGGGCCAGCTTTGTTCACCTGGCATTGAAGATACCGCTACAGGCCTTTCTTCAATGGGGAAAAGAGGTTTTCCCGTTTCCCTGTCCAATAAAAAAATAAACCCCTGTTTGGTGTTTTGCGCTACTGCATCAACCATCTTATCATCCTTTTTTACGGTTATTAAATTCGGAGGGCATGGCATGTCATAATCCCACAGATCATGATGCAATACCTGGTAGTGCCAGATTAATTTGCCCGTAGCCGCATCTAAAGCCAGTATCGAATTGCCAAATAAATTTTGACCGATACGCTCCCCCCCGTGAAAATCATTGGAAGGCGAGCCTGTTGCTGCAAATACAATTCCTCTTTTTGAATCTAAACTTAATCCTCCCCAGGCATTACAGCCTCCTACATTTGCATTGCCTTCTTTCGGCCAGGTATCATATCCAAATTCACCCGGTTCAGGAACGGTATGAAAGATCCATTTTCTTTTCCCGGTTCTCACATCATAAGCCCTTATATGTCCCGGTGAACTTTCATAATCTTCACCTACCGCTGAACCGGTTATGATCAGGTCGTTGTAAATAATTCCAGGTGAAGTGTTTTGTACATCCTCGTGATGTGGTATTCCATCGCTGCGTAAATCTTTATTGAGATCTACATAACCGCTGTCGCCAAAGCTCATTATTTGTTTGCCAGTTTTGGCATCCAATGCCATTAATTTATTGTAAACGAACATGAAAAGCCTTTGGTCGTCTTTATTTTCCCAATAAGTTAGTCCACGGGAGACCCCACCGTTTGTATTGCTTTTATCAAAAGGATCAAACGTCCACAATTGTTTCCCGGTCTTTGCATCGAGCGCAAAAGTTTTAAGTTTGGGGGAAACAGCATATAAAATACCATGAATGATGACCGGGTTGCATTCCAGGTTAAAGGATTCGGCTTTATCACCCGTACGGTATATCCAGGCCACGTTCAGTTGCTTTACATTTCCCGTATCAATTTGGTAGAGTTGGGAATACGCATTACTGCCTTCATCCCCGCGATATATTCCCCATGTATTGTAAGCCTTTTCTTTCCCCTGGTTGCAGCCCATGAAAAAACAGGCAATAACAGCGATAAACGCATAAACAAGCCAACGCTTACAACAGTACCTCTCAAAATTTGAACCGGTATGGACGATATGGTTACTTTTCATTTTTATAGTTATAACAGGTGTAATAAAGGAGAACTCCAAACCTGGCAAAAAGCAACAGCATATTTGCGGATTTACTTCATTATTTTTGAAAATATTATTTCAATACCTTTTTAATTGCCTTTAATAATACTGCTTCAAAATTGCTACCAGGTTAAGTTTTGGCATAATGAATAAAGACATACAAAATTATTATCTTCAACTTTTCTCATGCAAATTGGGCAAATGAAAATGTCACAGTTATCCCGGAACAAATTTATTAAAAAAATAAGCCTGGCCGGAATTGCTTTTGGAAATGCCAGGTACCTTTCTTCCTTACAAGGAAAAACCAACACAGCAAATAAAAAGAGAATAGGGATTATTGGCCTGGATACTTCTCACTGCATTGAATTTACTAAAGTACTGAACAGCCCGGATGCAGGAGTGGAGTTTGCCGGGTATAAAGTTGTCGTTGCTTATCCAAAAGGAAGCGCAGATATCGAATCAAGTGTGAGTAGAATACCTGGCTACACAGAAGAGATAAAAAAATACGGCGTACTAATAGCTGGATCTGTTAAAGAACTACTCGATAACGTCGATGTAGTCCTCCTGGAAACCAATGACAGCCGGCCTCAACTGGAGCAGGCTTTAGAGGTTTTTAAAGCCGGCAAGCCCGTGTTCATCGACAAGCCTGTTGCCGCTTCTTTAAAGGATGCGATAGCCATTTATGAAGCGGCAAAACATTTCCAGGTTCCCATGTTTTCCTCCTCATCTCTACGCTTTATTACGAGCGCAGAAGAAATTACGAGGGGAAATTATGGAAAAGTTTTGGGTGCAGATGTGTTTGGTCCCGCCCACCTTGAAAAAACTCACCCTGACCTGTTTTGGTATGGAATTCATGGTGTTGAACTGCTTTTTACGCTAATGGGTACAGGCTGTAAAAGTGTTATTCGTGTAAATACCCCGGATACAGATGTTGTGGTGGGCACATGGGAAGATCAGCGCATTGGAAATTTTCGCGGATTGCGTTCAGGAAAGCTGGATTATGGCGGAACGGTGTATCCAGAAAAAGTTAATGTTACATCAGGCAGCTCACAGGGATATAATGCGCTTCTTGTGCAGATCATCAAATTTTTTGAAACCGGCAAGTCAACGGTTGACTCCAAAGATACTATAGAAATTTACGCATTTATGGAAGCAGCCGATGAGAGCAAACGCAAAGATGGAATGAACGTGAGCATCGAAAGTGTTTTACAAAGCACATTAACAATTTAAAATTGATTGAATTTATGAAAGTAATAAACACGATTGCTGCTATCTTAATTTTAGCGGGCTGCAGATCTTCAGTAAAAAATAACAACGATACATGGACCGAATATTTAGGAGGCCCTGACCGAAATCATTATTCAACACTTTCTCAAATTGATACAACCAATGTCACCCGGTTAAAAATTGCCTGGTCTTATGATGCGCCCGACAGCGGGCAAATGGAAATGAACCCGATAATAGTCAATGGTACCGTATACGGAGTAACCGCGGCTTTAAAAGCATTCGCGTTAGATGCTGTCACAGGCAAAGAATTGTGGCTGTATAAAGACACGGGTTCTGTAAATGGCGTCAGCAGGGGGGTTGCTTATTGGGAAGATGGCAACGATAAACGGATTTTTTATACTGTGGGGGTTAATTTGATTGCACTGAATGCCAGAGATGGAAAATTGATACCAACATTTGGCGACCATGGTAAAGTTAATTTACACCTTGGGTTACCTGAGGAATCAAAAGATAAAAGCATAAAAAGCACTACGCCAGGAACAGTATATAAAAATTTAATCATCATGCCCGTAAGCGTTTCAGAAGATGCTGATGCAGCGCCCGGGTACATAAGGGCATTTGATACACGCACCGGGAAACTGGCCTGGACATTTCATACCATTCCTTTACCGGGAGAAAAGGGTTATGAAACATGGCCCAAAGAGGCATACAAAAACACCAATGTTGGCTCAGTGAACAATTGGACCGGTATTGCATTGGATGAAAAAACAGGCACCGTCTTTATTCCATTAGGCTCGGCAGCACCGGACTTTTATGGGGGTAACAGGAAAGGGCCCAACCTGTTTGGTAACTGTTTGCTTGCGCTCAATGCAAATGACGGTACTTATAAATGGCATTTTCAGATGATACACCATGATCTGTGGGACAGAGACCTTTCTGCACCACCGAATTTAATAACCGTTACTAAAAATGGAAAAAGTATTGATGCTGTAGCGCAGGTAACCAAACAAGGATACACTTATGTGTTTGACAGAAATACAGGCGAGCCATTGTTTCCAATCAATGAAGTACCAGCGCCTGCCTCATTGTTAGCAGGTGAGGAAGCATCGCCTACACAACCGGTACCGTCATTGCCGAAGCCTTTTGCAAGAGCAGCTTATCAATTGACTGAAAATGACATAAGCCCTTATGCAGAAAAAAAAGACTCTCTTAAAAAAATATTGATGTCCGCAGATAAAAGATTATTCGCTCCGCCCAATACTACTAATGTATTGTTATTGCCAGGTTATGATGGAGGTGCGGAATATGGCGGCGCAGGGGCAGATCCGTCTAAAGGTATTTTATATGTAAATGCAAATGAAATGCCGTGGTATTTAACAATGGAAAAACGCGAGCCCCATGATTCCAATAAAATGCACATATCAGCCGGCGCGCAAATTTATAGTACTTATTGCAGTACCTGTCATGGGAAAGACATGCAGGGCAATGCTGCCAGCGGGTATCCAAATCTTGCGAGTGTTGCGCAAAGACAAACAGAGCAATATGTTCGCCAGGTTATCTACAATGGAAAAGGAAAAATGCCGGGTTTCTCCAACGTTCCGATAGAAGACCGGCAAATATTGGTGGACTATTTATTTGGAACCGAAGATAAGGACGCAATTTTTTCCAATAAGTCTGCAGTACCAAAGGATTTATACAGGCATACGGGTTATAAAAAATTCTTAGACGACAAAGGCTTGCCTGCTATAACACCTCCCTGGGGAACATTTACAGCTATTGATTTAAATACCGGTAACCAAATCTGGCAAATTACATTAGGCATTACCGCGAGGTTACCTGACCAGGACACTCATCCAACAGGGTGTGAAAATTATGGAGGGCCAATTGTAACTGAAAATGGGTTGTTGTTTATAGCGGCAACGCTGGATGGCATGTTCAGGGCGTTTAATAAATATACCGGCAAATTACTTTGGCAAACAAAACTGCCTGCGGGATCATATGCTACACCTGCCATGTATAGCATTAACGGCAAACAATATATTGTACTGGCTTGTGGTGGTGAAAAATTCGACACTCCCCGGGGAAATAAGATCGTCGCTTTTTCATTAGATGGAACCAATTAAAGGATTACATTATGTTTTACTAAGGAAAGTTAAGTTTTAAGTACTTGTTGGTCTTCCCAAAACTATCCCACTTCACTAAGCCCAACCCGTTGCCGTTGTTAGGTGTTCGTGCTGATGGTTTTGCCGCCTGGCAATCACCAACAACCAGCACAGAGGTATAAAAAAATTTATAATCAAGAGTTTCAGTTTAGCTTTTCTTCCATCGTTCCTTTCCAGATCACCAATCTCCTCCGTCAGAAACCTAAAGAGGACTGCGCCCGATTCTTTCAACCCACCTTCTTAGAAGGTGGTTGTTAAGTATTGATATTCTCGTTTCAAAAAAGAAAACCTTAACTGTTGATTTTTATTGCCACCTTTACAAATACCTCTAAGACCACATCTTCATGTCTGTCCTTGGAATTAAACAAAGAAATAATTTTGTTGATAGTCCTAAAAATTCTATTGAGAAAGAGAGAAATATCCTTCAGTCACGGATGGCAATCATTAATCCCGGTACGCTGGTTGCATTTCCTTACTACAGCCGTTCTGCAATTCCCTTTAATTATGTTGTTGAAAACAGGTTCCGTGAAACAATTTATGTACCGGTACTGCCCGGTATTGCAACCCATTATCATATTCGAATTCAAAAAAAAATTAGCTGGGCAACTCATATAATTAGTACGACAGGTACCCAGGTTCTTCTTTCTTTTTTAGAACCGCCCGATGGACAATCAGCATACCTCTTGCGACTATTGCCAACCATCAGAAACTATGAATAATACCCGAAGCAAAATTATATCCATATCCGCTACTGTTATTACCATATTCCTGGCAATTATGGTAATCATTGGCTGGCTTACACATAGTAATTTTCTGAAGTCTGTGGTTCCGGGTGCGGTTACAATGAAGTTTAATGCAGCATTAGGTTTTGTATGCTCCTCATGTGTTCTGATGCTCCACTATTTTCCGGGAAAAAATAAAATCCGGTATAATATTTCTGTTGTACTCTCTGTAGTAGTTTCGTTAATAGGTTTACTTACCCTGCTGGAGTATTTGTTCGGAATTAATCTTTTGATTGATGAATTATTTGTAAAGGACAGGCCTCACCCAATAGCTTTTTATGCCGGTCGGATGGCTCCTTTATCGGCAATAAATTTTCTGCTTATTGGCATTGGGTTGCTCTTATTAAACCAACATAAAACGGCAACTTACCAGTTTTTTTACCTGACAGCTATTTTTTTTACCTCTGCATTGCTGCTGGTCAGTTTCAATTTTATTACCGAAATCTCAACATTCATGCATTTGTCGATTTATGCTGCCACCGGGTTTATCACACTCACCGCGGCTATTTATTTTGCACAACCAATACTGGGAAAAAAAATAACCTTTGAGCATAAAATGCTTACAGGCTTCATTGCAGTTATCATTCTTATCGCAGTGCTCAGTATTTTTTCCACATACTATAGTGACAAACGGAACAGCACCTCTGAAATGGTAAAACATACAAATGATGTACTGAGTGAGGCGGAACAAATTTTGCTTCTTACAAAGGATATTGACATCGAAAGCCGCGGTTATGTCATAACGGGTGATTCAAATTATCTCAGGTATTTTACGATCGCAAAAAATGACATATTCACGCATGATAAAAAAATTAAAGAGCTTACTAAAGATAATCCATCCCAACAGGTAAGAGTCGCTTCTTTGTCAGGCCTGATTGCTAAACAAATCGGCTTTGCACTTATATGTTTTGAGGCGGCAAATAACAAAAATTTTGAAACACCAAAGGAGGCAATGCCTTCTCTTCATGACAGGTTCTACACAGATGCAATCAGAACGGTAACTTTAGCAATACAACAGGAGGAGAATAATTTACTTATTCAACGACAAAATGAACACACCAGGAGCCTTGTATCCTTTAACCGTGCTTTTTTTGTTTTACTTGGAAGCATTTTTATTTTGCTAATAATTATTTTTTTATCAATCCGCCGCAATATTGCCGTTCGAAAAAAAGCAGAAGAAAGAATCAAAGAAAGCGAACATGTGTTTTCAACGCTCTTTTATAAAAGCCCTGTTTTAAACGCTATCATCGAACAGTCAACGGGAAAGTTTATTGAAGTCAATGATGCATTTGTTAATTTTTGGGGAGATACGAAAGAAGATATTCTGGAAAAGACAATCATCGAAATAAATATGCTTGGTAACCCGGAGGATAGCGGCCAGATAATAAAAAATATTCAGAAAGATGGCTTAGTAAGGGAGCTGGAAATGCAACTGGATTCCAGCGATGGTAAAGCCAGCTGGATCTCGACAAATGTTGATATGGTGAACCTGAACGGTAAAGATTGTTTTCTTTCAGCCGGGATTGATATTACAAAAAGAAAAATTGCTGAAGAGAATCTGCTAACGTTAAGCCAGGAGTTGGAAGCAATAGTACTTGAGCGTACCGGGGAGTTAATCAGTAGCGAAAAAAGCTATCGTTATCTTTTTGAGAATAATCCAATGCCTATGTGGGTTATTGATGTAAATACTTTTAAATTCCTGGATATAAATGAAATGGCCATCCTGCAATATGGATATAGTCGCGAAGAATTCCTCTCCATGACAACACTGGATATCAGGCCGGATGAGGACAAAGAGCTTTTTAAAGAACCGGGTCATTTGTTGGAAATGAATTCAACGAGATATAGCAAAGGGATATGGAATCACAGGAAAAAGGACGGAACTATTATGCAGGTTGAAATCAGTGCACACCAAATAATTTTCGAAGGAAAGCCGGCCCGGTTTATCCTATCGAACGATGTTACTGAAAAAAAGAAAGCGGAAGAAAAATTAGACAAAAGTGAAAAGCTGTTCAGGGCCATGATTGAAAAAGATGCTGACATGAAAATACTTGCCACTCCCGAAGGGGAAGTTTTTTATGCAAGCCCGTCTATCACAAAAATTCTTGGTTATGAAACCCAGGAGTTTATGACTATCCTCTCATTTGATCTCATCCATCCCGGCGATGTCCCCGGGCTTGTTGAAGGGGTAACTGATATTATTCAAACACCCGGAAAATCCTTCTATTGTCAGCAACGCCTGAAACATAAAAACGGAAGCTGGTTGTGGTGTGAAGGAACGATTACAAATATGTTGCACGAGCCAGCCGTGGTAGCACTCGTTTCTAATTTCCGTGATATTACTGAAAGAAAAAAGCTTGAAGAACAGCAGGCTTTATATTCGTCCATTATAAATTCTTCAGATGATGCTATTTTCAGTAAAAGCCTTGATGGGGAAATTACCAGCTGGAACCACGGAGCAGAAAAAGTTTTCGGATATCCTTCAAAGGAAATTATGGGTAAGCATATTTCAACGATCGTTCCGGCTTATCTTCAGGGTGAGGAGGTTGAAATAATGAAAAAGATCCACCAGGGAGAAAGCGTTGTACATTATGAAACCGAAAGGATAAGGAAAGATGGCACAATTATCAGTGTTTCTATAACCATCTCTCCCATCAGAGATTCTCTTGGAAAAATTACAGGGGCTTCTAAAATTTCACGCGACATTTCCGAAAGGAAAAAAGCCGAAGAATCTCTCCGGCTCGCCGAAGCCAACTACCGCGAAATATTTGATAAGGCAAGCGATGCAATTTATGTTCATGAGATTGAAACCGGGAGAGTTATTGAGGTAAACCAAAGGGCCAGTATAATAACCGGGTACACCCGGGAAGAATTGCTCAATGGCGACCCCAGGGAGTTGATGACTGACAACCCGGATTATACTCTTCAGCACGCAATGAATCATTTGCAAAAAGCAGCTTCCGGGGAGCCCCAGCTTTTTGATTGGATGGGGAAAAATAAGGATGGTGCTGTTAATTGGTTGGAAGTAAATTTAAAGAAAGCTTCCATAGCCGGAAAAGTGCGCATACTTGCTTTTTTTCGTGAAATAAATGACCGCAAAAAAGCTCAGTTTGAATTACAAAAACTCCACGAAGAGCTTGAACAAAAAATAGCAGACCGCACGGAACAATTAGAAACAGCCAATAAAGAATTGGAAGCATTTTCCTATTCCGTTTCACATGACCTGCGTGCCCCGTTAAGAGCCATAAACGGATTCGCGAAAATGATTGGGGAAAATTACGGTAGTGCTTTCGATAATGAAGCAAAGCGGCTGTTTAGCAGGATAACGGTAAATGCAATAAAGATGGGTTTGCTAATTGACAATCTCCTCGAATTTTCAAGGCTGGGCAAAAAAGAAATCCATAAATCACCTATACGAATGACAGAGCTTGCTAAAGCAACGCTTTTAGAAATAAATTCAACAATTAATCATGAAGCGGCAGTAAAAATTCATAAGCTTCATTCGGCAAATGCTGATAGTACGATGATAAAGCAGGTCATGATAAACCTGCTATCTAATGCTATTAAGTATTCTTCCAAAACAGAAAAACCAGTGATTGTGATCAAATCATACCTCGAAGAAAATGAAATTATCTATTCTGTGAGTGATAATGGGGTAGGTTTCAACAATCAATTTGTACACAAGCTCTTCGGAGTATTCCAACGTTTGCACCTCAAGACAGATTTCGAGGGCACTGGGGTTGGGTTAGCCCTGGTGAAACGAATTATCAATAAACATGGTGGCAGGGTGTGGGCAGTAGGAGAATTGAACAAGGGAGCTACTTTCTGTTTCAGCTTACCTAAGACAAACAATAACTAAAAATATAAAAAAATGGAAAATTCCCAGGTTGAGATTCTTTTAGTTGAAGATGACATGGATGACGCAGAAATGACGATACATGCAATGCAGAAATATAATCTCGCCAACAAACTCACCCACATGGTAGATGGAGAAGAGGCACTTGACTTTCTCTTCGGCACCGGCAAATTTATTGGAAGAGACACCAGTCTTAAGCCCAGGTTAATCCTGCTCGACCTGAAAATGCCTAAAGTGGATGGCATGGAAGTCCTGGAAAGGGTGAAATCAAATGATGCTACAAAAAAAATCCCCGTCGTAATTCTTACCTCATCTAAAGAAGATCCTGATGTGAGCAGATGTTACGAGCTTGGCGCCAATGGTTACATCGTGAAGCCTGTTGAGTTTGATGGTTTCATAAAGGCTGTATCTGAATTAGGTATGTATTGGATGCTTCTTAATCACGCCCCTGTATAATTAATTTAAAAAAATATTAACCGAGCAATTATGAACGCAAAAATAAAAATACTTCACCTTGAGGATTTTCCTGAAGATGCTGAGTTGGTAGAATATGTATTGCACAAAGGCAATATAAAGTCTGAAATACGGGTAGTGGATAACGAAATAGATTATAAAAAAGCGCTAAGTGATTTTAACCCTGACATTATTTTATCTGATCATTCCCTGGCTTCATTCGACTCTTTCCAGGCGCTGGCAATTTTAAATGAAAAGCAGTTAGATATCCCATTCATATTGATCACCGCAACCATGTCGGAGGAATTTGCAGTAGATATTATGAAACAAGGCGCTTCAGACTATATTCTTAAAGACCGTTTGCAGCGATTGCCTTCGGCAGTTATCAATTCAATTGAAAAGCACCGTTTGGAAGATGAGCAGCAATCCTCACTTGAAAGATTATTGCTTCATATAGAAAATACTCCGCTCGGATTTATTGAATGGGATAACAAGGGATTGGTAAAATCGTGGTCAAAACGCGCTGAAGAAATTTTCGGCTGGACCGGAAAAGAATTTATCGAAAGACAGGAAGACCTGCCCGGTCAGGTTCACAAAGAAGATTTTCCGTGGGTCGGTAAAATACTTGAACCATTAATTAGTGGCGAGGTGGATAGAAATAAAGTAGAGTATAGGATTTCCACAAAGGGCGACAGGATGATATGGTGTCAATTTTTCAATTCTGTATTAAAAGATAACGATGGAAAAGTGAAAACAATCATGTCACTTGTACAGGATATAACAGAACAAAAACAATTTGAATGGCAAAAAGATAATTTTCTTGCAATAGTGAGCCATGAACTCAGGACTCCGCTAACCACCATTAAAGCGTATGTACAAATTGCTGAAATCGAGCTTGAAGAAAAAGGTGAAGTAAAAGTATTGGATATGATAAAAAGAATGTCCAGCCAGGTTGATAAACTTACTATTCTTGTACAAGACCTCCTGGACTTTACCAAAACACAAAAAGGCAAATTAATCTATAACGAAGACTTTTATGATTTTAATGAATTAATGAATGAGGTGATTGATGATATGCAGAAGATAAACTCTACCCATGAAATAAAATACAATTTAGGTAAAACCGAATTAATTTTTGGGGATAAAAATAAATTTAGCCAGGTGCTCAATAACCTCATATCAAATGCTATAAAATACTCACCAAAAGCAGCAAGTATAGTTGTAAGCACTGAACTGCAAAAGGACGGTATTCAGCTCTCTGTTAAGGATTTTGGCATAGGAATTTTAATACAAAACCAGGAAAATGTTTTTGACCAGTTTTATCGTGTTAGCAGGGAAAGCCAATCTACATTCCCCGGGATGGGTATTGGGTTATACATTTGTTCAGATATAATTGCAAGGCAGGGCGGGAAAATATGGGTTGAAAGTATTATTGATAAAGGTTCAACTTTTTATACCTGGCTGCCTTTCGATCATCGGGTTAAAACTATATAACTCTATTCCGGTACCGTTAAGGAAGGCGGGAACCATTTTGATATAACTCTAATGTTTTCTTATTAAGATTCATATTATATTTTCCGAACGCGGAATGCTTAAAAGATAAAGGATTGTTTCGCATATAATATTAAGACATAACCACCATCGGAGAAAATGATAGTACGGCCGGATTTTGCAGACGTGGCCCGAAAACATATTGCACCAGTGACCCAAATTTATTCTTTAAAATGTTGCTTCATCACTTTGGAATAATAAGCAATCGCTACTTCGGGTTCATCAATTTCGGGATGCCACAATTTTTCCCATTCAAAACTATAGTAGCCTTTATATCCATCCTTTGCCAGGATATCAATTGCATCAAAAATGGGCGTTTCGCCTTTGCCCATTAAAACATAGTGTTCTTTGCCATCCACAAACTTCAGGTCTTTTATATGCGTATGATGAATGTACTTTTTCAACGTGGCATATACCTGCGCAGGTGGTTCTTTTGTAACAGACCACATATTCACGATATCCCAAACAAGGCCAACGTTGGGATGAGCAGCCGATTGCATGATTTTTTCTATATCCGCACTCTGAACAAGTTCGCCGTGTGTTTCCATCAATACAGTTACACCATAATCTTTTGCATAATTACCCAGTTCAAGCAATCCTTTAATAATAAGATCGATGGTTTGATTTCTTTCCTGATCCTTTGGGAAATTGTTTGGAAACACCCGTATGTAAGGGCAGTTTAGCTGCTGTGCTAATTGAATAAAGCTTTTTGCTTCATCCAGGTTTTTCTTTCGTTCCACAGGATCAGCGTAATGCATTCCTGCAGAAGAACCCAGGTCAACGATTCTTAATTTTTTCTCTTCTATTCGTTTTCGCGATGCCAATATATTTTCTTTACTGTTGAACTCAGGACATTTTGTAAGATCCAATTGCCGGAGTATCCCGCGTAGCTCTATTCCATCATAACCATTATTGGCTGCAAAATTCAAAATCGTATCAAATGTCCAATCCGGACACCCGAGGGTAGAGAATGATAATAGCGGTTTGTATTTAATTTTAATAAAATCAAATGAAGTAGTTGCTAATGCTACTCCTGCTAATCCTGCTGTTTTTATGAAGTGCCTGCGTGTTGAATACTGGTTCATAATTTTTTTTTATGAGTATGTGTTTCGATTCTATTCCGTAATTATTTGCCTTTGGTGAAATACCATTTCTCGGGGTTCTTATAATAAATTTTGTCGATCACTGTATCAGGCAAATGTAATCCTTTAAATTTTTTATGAACAAAAGGTGACTGCAAACTATCGTCGGTAGTTAAGTATGTCCAGTCTCTTAGCCATAGTTCGTGGACATGCTTTTTTACCGGGTCACCATTTGATGATTCATCTTGTTCGAGATCGGTTCCGTACATAATCCGGTCCTGGTATTTTATAAAAAAATCATGCACTTTTTGCCAGTTTTGGAGTGACTGGTATTCCAATTGACCAAACCTCTCAGCAGGCTCTACCGACATGTTGGGGAATTTATCCAGCCGTTTGGCAATTTCATCTACATCCCATTCCATGCTGCCCAGGTGTGCCCCAATGAATCTTAAGTTTGGATGCTTTTCCAGTAAATGGTCCCTTGATTGAATGATGGCATCATAAGAAGGATATTCAGGATGCAGGTACATATGATATTCGGGGTGTGCCGCAAAATAAGAACTGTCATTAATAGTAGTCATTTTATCCAGCGGAAGCCAGCAATTTTTAGGTTCGCCGATATGGCCGATAACGGGTATATTATGTTGTTCTAAATAATTAAATATCGGATCAA
>JBDTZL010000259.1:0-36509 GCA_040005125.1 Ginsengibacter sp. | reverse complement strand
TTTCCTGATACTTGTTTCCTGATACTTGTTTCCTGATACTTGTTGCCTGATATTTGTTTCTTGATTCTTGTTTCCTGATACCCGATACTTGCTTCCTGATACTAAAATTATTTTTCAACCGGTACCACCTGTCCTGTTAATTGCAGCACGGGGAACTGTGGATAGGCATTTGAGGTAACAGTGATTTCTTTATGCACGTCTCCCACCCTTCCTTTACTGTTGAAAACCACTTTCAAAAAACCCGTTTCACCAGGCTTAATGGGCTCTTCCGGTTTTTCAGGAACCGTGCATCCGCAGCTTGCCACAGCAGAGGAAACTATCAGGGGGTGTTTTCCTGTGTTTCTGAACCGGTAACTGTATTCTACCTTTTCACCATCTGTAACCTTTCCGAAATTATAGGCCGAATCAATCATTTGTACCGTTGTAGAATCTGTAAAATGTGTGGCCGCAGTTGTTGCCTGTGCATCGGGCCTGTTCTTTGCGTTTCGTATGTCACAGGAAAAAACTATGCAGGTAAGAAAAAGAGCGGCAATCAATTTGTCCATTTATTTTTATTTTTTGCAAAGGTATTATAAAGTACTGTTTTTGAAATTCTTCTTATGGATTTTATCCTGGGCCAATAGCTCTTTGTGAATATTGTCAAGAATTCCATTTACAAAATGCCCGCTTTGTTCTGTGCTATACTCTTTTGCAAGATCAATGCATTCGTTAATAGTAACCTTGGGAGGGATTGTCTCAAAATACATGAATTCACACACGCCCATCTGCATCAGGATCATATCCAGAGACGCAATACGCTCCGCATCCCAGTTTTTTAATTTTGGCTTTATGAGCTCAAGACAATATTCTTTTTTATCAATCACACATTCCATCAGGTCAATTGCAAAATCCATCTTTTCCCTGCTTACCATTTCTCCAAAATTAAACGATGCCGGCTTTTGCAAAAATCCATTCATAAGGGTTATCATCATTTCGGCATCATCATCCCAATGAATAAACTTTTCTTCAATATCACTTATAAAGTTTTCATCCGGAAGCATAAGGTTGGCAAAAATATATTCCAATATCTTTTTCTCAGATCTTTTATCCCTTGATTTAAACTCAATATATTCTTTATATTCTGTTGAAACAACCAATGCGAGGTATGCTTTCCTTACCAATTCTTCATCTATAGCATTTTTAATTTTGAATTGTTCAAGCGATTTTTGAAAAGAAACATTTTCAATGATGGCCCATATTACTTCGTTACCTGAAATCTTTGTATTGATATTAAGATCATTTGCCGATGGCAAATGCTTTTGTGCTTTTTGAGCCGCGTCTTTTTCTGCAAAGCGGGCAAGTTCAGTTATAAAATAAACCAGGTAAGTAAACAAGTGCTGGGAGTGCTCAATATTTCTTTTCAATATTTGCAGCGCTTCCCCGGGGCGGGTTTCATTGTTCATGGATTCAATGCTGTAAAGAGCCTGCATCACTTTCACCCGTATATTTCTCCTGCTTAGCATCTTTTAAAGAACTTTTTAGAGGCGGCAAAGATATATTAATGTAAGAATATGCCAGGCTAAAAGTTATGCCAGGCTAAATGGCAGATTGTCAATAGTCAATGGTCAATGGTTACTGCACATCGTACATCTTAGGCCGTACATCGTACATTGTTTTACCACTCACTATTGTACTACCAATTTTCTTCTTATAAGATTACCTCCATCTTTATCACTCAATTGTACAATGTAAATTCCTTTTAACCCTGAAAGCTCAATTGTGGTGCTTTGTTGATTGAGTGATTGTTCTTTTACTTTTTTACCGGTTACGTCATATAAGATAATTACCGCAGGTTTTATAAAGGTGTCAAGATTTATTTGTACCTGGCCCTTTGCAGGATTCGGAGAAAAAGTAAAACTATTTGAATTGGCTCCGGAAGTAATCGTGCGGATATCAGAATAAGTATATGAGCCATCTTTCTTTTGTATCTGCAGCCTGTAAAATAGATTTGAGTTGCTTAATGCTGATGAATCGGTAAATGTATAATCGAGTTCCTTATTTGAATTGCCATTGAGCGATTTGCTTTCAACAAAACCAATGTTGGAAAAATTTATCTCATTATTCTGTCTTCTCAGGATGGTATATCCTGAAACATCTTGTTCTGAAGCGGTTTTCCACACCAATCTTATTTTATTTGCAGCTATTTTTTGAGCAGTAAATGAAGTTAATTTAAGTGGCAAAGGGCCCAATGAGAATGCATCGGAAGTGTCGCTGAAATTCAATGTATTTGTTACCACCAATGCATAAGTTGCTGGAGCAGATGTAATATAATCAGGAGAAGTCGCACCAGGAATAACAGCATTATTTTTCAACCATTGATAGGTAAGATTTGTTCCCTCTAAACCCTGGAATAGAAATGTTCCATCTCCCTGGTCGACCGGTGTAAAATATGCTTTGGGCCGGCGAAGGTAACTTGTATCCTGCAGCTTAAAAACAGTTCCGTTACCATTTAATAAAATATATTGATCACCATACATATCTTCACCAAAACAAATAGGATTACCTATCGCCTGGGAATTGGTGATAAAGTGAGTAACCGATCCGGAAAGAATACCACCCGACTGCTTAATGCCATCAATCCATTTTGCAGCGTAATCGCCCAAAAGATAAGTGCCAAAAAGAGCTTTTGACTGGGCACTGCGGTAAACATACCCGCCTATTACAGCAAAACCATAGGTATGAGGATAATCGTAAAGAGGCAACGTTATGCCAACGGTACTACATCCTATGGGCGGATTGTAACAGGAATTTCCCTCCATAATATTCCATCCATAATTTCTTCCACCAGCAGCATTTTTAGGCTGATAATCTACTTCCTCATGCAAATTATCACCTACATCGGCAATCCATAAATCCCCGGTAAGCCTGTCAATACTGGCCCTCCAGGGGTTGCGAACACCGTAAGCCCATATTTCTTTTTTAATTCCGGGTGTTGGATCATTGTAAAAGGGATTGGTAGCTGGAATAGCATAAGGTTGTGCCGCGGAGGAATTATTTATATCAATACGCAGAATTTTCCCATGAAGCGTATTTTTATTTTGCCCGTTTCCATTAGGGTCACCTGTGGTGGCACCATCTCCAATATTGATGTATAAATAGCCATCCATTCCAAACATCAAATTACCACCTACGTTAGTATCAAAGGGCTGTGACAGGGTAATCAGGGTTAATGCAGAAGACAGATTTGCGACATTTGAATCAGCAACGCTTACTTTATATTCTTCTACTACTGTTGTTTTAACGCCTGCAATACTTGCTATATAATAAAGATAAAATTTCCGGTCTGTTTTATAATTAGGGCTAAAGGCCATTCCCAGGAGGCCATCTTCAGTACCGATAGATATTTTTGAGGATATATTCAAAAAAGGTGTAGGGCGTAAAGTCCCATCAGCATTTATTATATGTATAATGCCATCCAGGCCGGGAACAAACATCCTGTTGTCTCCACAGTTTTCCAAATCAATTGGTAAATTTATACCAGAGGCATAGGGAACGAGAGCAAGTTTCTGAGCTTTTGTTTGTAAAGATGTGATAAAAAAAAGAAGTATTGTAAATATCCTGCGGGTACAAAATTTCATCATGGGGGGATTTTTATCGCTACGTCTACAAATACTTTGCCATCATATAAATTATTGCTTAATTTAATTTATATTTAAGACAAATCTAATACGAAGAAATTTTCTTTACCAAAAACCCACAAAATTAATTAAAAAAGGACCCGAAGTCCGGTTTTTGTCTTTATTAGAAAACGGTACAATATGCCGCGGGATTTTAAAAAATATCTATTCTACTATTAGTTTTTTTCTTATTGTATTGCCTCCGTTTTTATCACTTACCTGGATAAAGTAAATACCCTTTGAAACCGGGAGTTCAATTGTTGTGCTTTGTTGATTGAGTGATTGCTCTTTTACCTTGTTACCACTTATGTCGTATAATACCATCATCATTGGTTCCCGGAAGTTATCAAGATTTATTTGTACCTGGCCTTTTGAAGGATTCGGGGTAAAAGTAAAACTATTTGTATTGATCCCTGAAGTGATCGTGCGGATATCAGACCAGGTATATGAGCCATCTTTATTGAGTATCTGCAACCTGTAAAATAGCTTTGAGTTGCTTAATGCCGACGAATCGGTAAATGTATAATCAAGTTCCTTATTTGAACTGCCATTTAGCGATTTGCTATCAACGAAACCAATTTTTAAAAAGACTGCTTCATTATTTTGTCTTCTCATGACGGTATATCCCGAAATATTTTGTTCGGAAGCGGTTTTCCATTGCAATCTTATTTTACTGGTTGTTATTTTTTGAGCGGTAAATGAAGTTAAGCTGAGTGGCAAAGCACCTAATGTAAATACATCAGATGTATCGCTGAAATTTAATGTATTTGTTACCACCAGGGTATAGTTGCCGGTAACCGATGTGGTATGGTCAGGGGAGGTAGCTCCCGGTATGGCCGTATTATTTATCAACCATTGGTAGGTAAGATTTCTTCCCTGTAACCCCTGGAATGAAAATGAGCCTCCGCCCTCGTCAACAGGAGTAAAGTATGCTTTGGGACGGCGCAGGTAGCTTGTATCCTGCAGTTTATAAACAGTTCCGTCGCCATTGAATAGAATATACTGATCTCCAAACCTGTCTTCACCAAAAGAAATCGGGTTGCCTGTTGCCTGATCCGCAGTAATAAAATGAGTAACGGATCCTGAAAGAACTTCACCCGACTGCTTAATACCATCAATCCATTTCGCAACATAGTCCGCAAAAATATAGGTGCCGAAAAGAGCTTTTGACCGGGCACTGCGATATATATATCCCCCGGTAATTGCATCACCGTAAGGATGGGGATAATCATAAATAGGCAACGTTAAACCCGCCATGTTACATCCGGTGGACGGAGCATAACAAAAATCGCCCTCCATGATATTCCATCCATAATTCCTGCCACCAGCTGCGTTTACGGGCTGATAATCCACTTCTTCATGAGCATC
Organism: Ginsengibacter sp.; assembly: GCA_040005125.1. Classification (GTDB taxonomy): domain Bacteria; phylum Bacteroidota; class Bacteroidia; order Chitinophagales; family Chitinophagaceae; genus Ginsengibacter. The sequence continues at coordinate 31,485 of JBDTZL010000259.1, read as the reverse complement.
CTGGCCTACATCGGCAATCCATAAATCGCCGGTTAGCCTGTCTACACTGCTTCTCCATGGATTACGCACACCGTAAGCCCATATTTCTTTTTTAATACCAGGTGTGGCATCATTGTAAAAAGGATTGGAAGAAGGAGCGACGTAAGGTTGCGCTATGGAAGAATTGCTCACATCAATCCGCAATATTTTTCCAAGAAAAGTATTTTTATTTTGCCCGTTTCCCTGCGGGTCTCCTCCATCTCCCCCATCGCCAAAATTAATATACAAATAGCCATCTTTTCCAAACATCAGATTACCTCCTTTGTGATTGGTATACGGCTGCGATTGAGTAAGAAGAGGTAATGCGGAAGACACATCAGCTACATTTGAATCGGCTTCGCTTACTTTATACTCTTCTATTACAGTTGTTGGCTGGCCGGAAATATTTGCGGTATAATCAACATAAAATTTTCCGCTGCTTTTGTAATCGGGGCTGAAAGCTATTCCCAAAAAACCTTCTTCATCACCATCGGCGTATATTTTTGATGCAATATCTAAAAATGGTTCTGTGCGTAATGTACCGTCGGCATTTATTACACGTATCAAACCGCCTTTGTCCGCAATAAATAAGCGGTCATCTCCGCAATGCTTTATATCAATTGGAGAGCTTATTCCTGAAACGTACGGGACAGCAGCAAGCTTTTGAGCTCTTGTTTGTAATGATATTACAAAGAAGAAAAACATGGAAAAAAAGCGCACGACAAATAATTTCATAACAGGTAGCTTTAAGATTCAATACATAACAAATACTTTGCCACCTAATTATAAATTATTTTTTTTTAAACCTTCTGGTAATAGCATTTGATGAAGAAGTGGCATTTTAAAAGATCCCGGCAGTGTTTAAAAATAATTGTCCAAATTGATGCTTCCTCACGTGATCCGATAGTCTTACGATTGTGAAAAAGTAATGCGCTCATTTATGATTCGATATGGTAATAGGGCGTTCTAAAAACCCCGGCATAAAAATATTCATCGATTATCAAACTCACTATTGCACCAGTAATTTTTTTCTTACCTTATTACTTCCATCTTTATCACTCAACTGAATAATGTACATTCCTTTTGACACAGGAAGCCCAACTGTGGAACTCTGTTGATTCAGTGTCTGCTCTATTATTTTTTTACCTGCGTTGTCGTATATAGTCATTACCACAGGCTGGGTAAACTCATTAAGATATATTTGCACCTGGCGTTTCGCGGGATTTGGAAAAATTGTATAGCTATTTTTAGTAATATCCGGAGTAATTAAAAGAACATCAGAATAACTAACTGATCCGTCGGCATGTTGAATCTGTAACCTGTAAAATAATTTTGTATAGTTAGCTGCTGAAGAATCCGTAAATGAATAATCAAGTTCATTATTTGAGTAGCCACCTATAGATTTGCTTTCAACAAAACCAAGGTTTGGAAAACCCGGTTCATTATTTTGTCTTCTCTGAATAGTATATCCCGTTATGTTTTGCTCTGAACCCGTCTTCCATTCAAGTTTTATTATACGGTCCGATATTTTTTGCGCCGTAAATGAAATCAAATTTAAAGACGATCCTAAAAGAAAAACATCAGAAGTATCCTTGAAATTTAATGTATTGGTTACTTCCAAAGTATAACTTGCTACATCAGAGGTAGTATAATCAGGCGAAGTAGCACCCGGAATGATTACGTTATTTTTTAGCCATTGGTAAGTAAGATTTCTTCCCTGCAGGCCCTCTAACAAAAATGACCCTGCCCCCTGGAATACGGGAGTAACATATGCTTTTGGACGGCGCAGGTAGCTTGTATCCTGGAGTTTGTAAACAGTAGGGTTTCCATTAAACAAAATATATTGATCTCCATACCTGTCTTCACCAAAGGAAACCGGGTTTCCGCTTGCCTGCGCAGCAGTTATAAGATGCGTAACTGATCCTGAAAGAACACCACCGGATTGCCTGATACCATCAATCCATTTTGAAACATAATCCGTAAAAATGTACATCCCAAAAAGAGATTTTGATTGTGCGCTGCGATAATTATATCCACCGATAATTGAAAACCCTATCGCATGAGAATAATCATAAAGCGGTAATGATAAACCCGTACGATCACACCCCGTAGCAGGGCTGTAACAAAAATTTCCCTCCATTATGTTCCATCCATAATTTCTGCCACCCGAATCATTTGCGGGTTGATAATCTATTTCTTCATGAGCGTTCTGTCCTACATCCGCGATCCATAAATCACCGGTTAGCCTGTCAACACTGCCTCTAAAGGGATTGCGAACCCCATAGGTCCAAATTTCTTTTTTAATACCTGTTGTGGTATCACTGTAAAATGGATTGGAAGGGGGAACGACATAAGGTTGCGCTATGGAAGAATTGCTTACATCAATCCGCAATATTTTTGCAAGAAAAGTCTTTTTACTTTGCCCGTTTTTAAAAGGATCACCACCGCTGCCGCCATCTCCGAAATTGATATATAAATAACCATCCTTCCCGAACATCAAATTGCCCCCGTTGTGATTACTGAAAGGCTGTGATTGAGTAAGAATAGTCAATGCAGAAGACAGATCTGCAGTGTTTGAATCTGCAGCGCTTACTTTATATTCTTCAATTATGGTTGATAACTGGCCTGCAATATTCGCAGTGTAGTCTACATAAAATTTCCCGCTCGTTTTATAATTGGGGCTAAACGCAATTCCTAAAAACCCCTCCTCGCTACCGGTTGAAGATATTTTTGAAGTTATGTTCAAAAAAGGAGTGACACGCAAAGTACCATCGGCATTAATGACCCGTATTCTTCCTGCCCTGTCGGCAACAAATAAACGGTCGTCGCCACAATGTTTCAGATCAATAGGTAGGTTTACGCCGGAAACATATGGAATGGCGGCAAGCTTCTGAGCATGTATTTGTAGAGATGTACAAAAGAAAAAAAGAATAAGGATCCGGTGTATAAATGATCTCATAGAGCAGGTTTAATGACTATTCAAACGAATGTTCTGCGATTAAATTACGTTTTATTCATGAATAAAGTTTCCCGGTAGCTTCAATTCAAAATTGCAATCGGTATCAAAAACGGTACTAATGCAGTGATGAATAATAACCAAACGAAAAGAGCATCCAAATGGATGCCCTTAGTTTATTTACTGCAAACCTGTAAGCCGGATTCTGTGTTCTGTTCCTTCGACCCTTCGGCGCACTCAGGGCATGCCAGGCTCAGGACAGGTGGTTATCATTTATCTGGCTGTTACATTACTGCAACAATCTTGCTGCCTACCCTTCAACTCGTACCGGAAAACCGGGACATTGGACGAACAACCCTCTTCCGATAGCTATCGGAAAGTTGATATACGTGGCATTACAGCGCACAAGGTTTACCCGTCCCGGTAATTACTTACCGGGGCCGTGAGCTCTTACCTCACGTTTTCACCCTTATACCTCACACAACCTCTCCGGAGGAGAGGAATGATAAGGAACGGTAATTTTCTGCGGCACTTTCTGTTTGCTGAATTATTTTCACAATTCAAACAACCCGGCTGTTAACCGGTGCGATGCTCTTTGCTGTCCGGACTTTCCTCCTCCCGTTATTAACGGGAAGCGATAACCCGGTTTGCAGTAAAGTAAAGATACCCCTAAAATCCCTTACCCCTAAATCCCCGCCTCAGGCGGGGATTTGGCGCACAGATTTTTTCGAGTATTGGTTATTTTTTAATTACCTGGATTTAGCACTCAGAATAAAAGAAGTAAGACTAACAAAAATACTCCAGAAGCTTCACCCCAGCCCTCTCCTGAAGGAGAGGGAACTAGCTTATTAAAGCTGATACGGTGCAAATTTCTCACGGTGCTTCTTTGTTTCCAAAGTCCCCGCCTGAGGCGGGATTTAGGGGTTTTAATATTGAAAAAATATTTCAGTAGCTCCATACCCGAAATTATGATGGTATTGATTTACAAAGCTTTTTACTTCTTTTTTGTACTTCAAAATTTCATGGATCTCTTCTCTCAATTTTCCGGTGCCAATACCATGTATCACAATTAAATTTGGCTGTCGGTGAGCCACAGCAAGATTAAAATACTTCTCAAATGCACTTAACTGCATCGTAAGAATTTCAAAGTTGGTAAGGCCTTTCCATTCGGATGATAACTTTTCAATATGAAGATCAATTACCGACCTGGCGGGTTCCAGGTTTTCCATGGCTTTTGATGCATCATAAAATTGTCCATGAGTATTGTTATAATCGGGAATAATTTCTTCTGATTTATCAGGATAATTTTCAAAGAGCTTATAAGAGAAAGTGGGCTCATTTTTCATTTTCAACTCTTCAATCTTCTGAAACAACTGCTTTGCCTTTATCTTTAAAGAAGCTTCGAAATGAGCCACTTTCTTTTTATTGGCATTTACCAGCGAAAAATCAAATGCAAACTTTGGTGAATCATTCATCTCCTCAAATGGAACATCATGAAGATAAAAATCTGTTGATGAGAGCAGCCGGTTTTTTAACTCAAAACCAGGGTGTCCCAAAAAACTGGTAATGTAAGTGAAATCATAAGGTTCACCGGTTTGATTAATCAGGTAAATTTTAAAGCTTTCGACAACATCATCGTCAAAAACATCTTTGTCATAAACGGGTAAAAAAGAAACCCATACTCCATTACCTACTTTATATTTTGATGTTGTTTTTTCCTTCTTTATATCATCAATATAAATTTTATTTTTTTTCTTTTCAGTGCCGGGCTTTGCCTGCCCCGGGCCTGCAAAAGGGTCAAAGGAATTCTTTTCAGAAAATCTTTTAAAATAAGGGAAATCAATCTGATCCATATATACCGGGAACCTTACTCCCTCTACATCTATCAATACCATTTTGTCATTAATGATGTCAACTACTTCACCTTCTTCATTGGAATGCAGCACTAAAATTTTATCCCCCAACTGGTATTTCATTATGCAAAGATAGAACCTTTGGATTTTGGAGTTGATTACACGAATTATTACTAACCTGCCTGACGGCAGACAGGTTACAGCCAGGGTAAATTTTTAGATTGCGTGAGAATGCTTCTATAAAAAAGTTGCCTTTTAAAATAAACAATTATAACTTCAACAACCAAAATAAAATTTATTTAGATAATTGAGTCTTTTGAGATAATTTGTTTACTAATTATAATTATAGCAATATTTTGCACCGCGGGCTTATGAGAACAACATTGGTTTTATTGTTTTATTTTTTATGTTCCCAATCTTTTGCTCAAAATTTTCAGAATGATACATTCCTGGTTAAAGACGGGATAAAACAAAGTATAGAATTGTATGATCATTTTACAGCAGCCCAGGCAGCTATTTACAACGGAGGAGAATATGTGCCATATACTTTCGAGAGAACAGGAAGTCCCTTTTTTGATTCTGATACCCTCGCCAATGGCGATATTGGCTATGCCGGCAGGATATACCATTCAATCCCTATGCAATATGATGTTGCAAGAAACCAGGTAGTGATATTAAACTATGACAGGTTATCTAAAATCATTTTGCAAAACGATATAGTTGATAGTTTTCATTTTTTGAATTACACCTTCATTCATCTGAATAAGGATCCAAAACAAAACCTCAATAGTACAAATCTTTATCAACTTTTATTCAATGGCCACATCCAGGTGCTGGCAAGAAGAAAAAAAATATTCGAAGATACTTTTAAGGAAGATGAGATATTAAGAGTTTTTCATAGCGAGGATCTTTTTTATATTCATAAAGGAGATACATATTATGCGGCTAATAACAAAAAGGATGTTTACAGTATTTTTAAGGATAAGCAGCATGAGATAAGAACTCTTATGCGACAACAAAAAATAAGATTTGGAAAAAAGAATTTTAATGAGGCTCTTTTAGCAGCAGCCAGAATTTATGACCAACTAATACATTAATATGAAGCGCGGGATACGGTTAATGTTTTATTTAATTCTATTGTTTCCGGCAATGGTGTCATTTGCCCAGGAATCAAAAGACGACCTGATTTCAGGGTCCTTCAACCAGGCATCCTTTGAGCAATTTGCAAAGAAGATTGAAGAACAAACATCTTTCCGGTTTTATTTTGATGTAACACAACTAGATAGTATTAATATTACAATCTCTGTCGCGAAAGCACATTTGCCCGCAGTATTGGACCAGGTATTTGCCAATACAGATTTGCACTTTGCCATCGACAAGCAAAATCATGTGTTTATTACGCAGGGATTTACAATATCGATGGAGCCGGGAAGCAGCTTTCTTACCGGCAAAAAAGATTCTTCGTTTGTTGTTTCAAAAAAATCAGCAGGTAACCGGGGGTATATAAATCAAACGAAAAAAATAAGCCAGGAAATTTCTGTTGAAAATAAATTGTTTGAAATAGGATTGAAGGTTAATGAAATTCCAAAAGGCAAAGTTAAAATAGCCGGTTATGTTCGCGATTTACATAACGGGGAGGCCATTTCAGGCGCGATGATATATGTGGAAAATCCGCATATCCAGGTGGCGAGTGATCAGTTTGGATATTTTTCAATTATTCTAACTGCAGGCAGGCATACAATTAACATAATTGCCCCTGGAATGTTTGATGCAAAGCGCCAGGTAATGCTATATTCAGATGGCAAGTTTAATGTTGATATGGATGAAAAAGTATTGAAATTAAAGGAAGTGCTTGTGGAAGTGGGAAAAGAAAAGAATGTTCGCAGCGCTATGATGGGTACAAACAAATTAGACATTATCGCCATGAAGCAAATACCAACTGCTTTTGGCGAACTCGATGTCTTAAAGGCCGTCCTTAGTTTGCCGGGGGTGAAATCAGTTGGAGAAGCCAGCACTGGTTTAAATGTAAGGGGCGGTGCAACAGATCAGAATCTTATTCTTTTTAACGGCTCGAATATTTTTAACCCATCTCATCTTTTTGGTTTCTTTTCGGCTTTTGACCCGGATGTAATCAAGGATGTCACTTTGTATAAAAGCAGTATCCCGGCAAATTACGGAGGCAGGATCTCTTCTGTTTTAGACATCACTTCCCCGGATGGCAATGATAAAAAAATTAAAGGATCTGCGGGTATTGGGCCGCTAACCGGCAGACTAACGGTTGAAGGGCCGATCAATAATGATAAAACCACTTTTGTAGCCGGAGTAAGAACCACCTATTCCAACTGGTTGTTTAGCATTTTGCCAAAGCAATACGAAAAAAGTAAGGCGTCGTTCCGGGATGGTACAATTCATATAAGCCACAAAGTGAATAATAAAAATAATATTTATCTGAACGGATATATCAGCGCGGATAAGTTTAATTTAAATAGTGATACCACGTATCAATATCAAAATCAAAACGCCAACATACAATGGAAGCATAATTTCAATAACCAGTTTTATGGAGTGCTTACTGCAGGAGCTGACCATTATGATTATAAGGTTTCCGGTACTGATAATCCTGTAAATGCATACAAGCTTGCCTATACAATTAATCAATACAAGTTAAAGGCTGATTTTAGCTATTTTTTGAATAACAAGCATAAGATCACTTTCGGGGTAAACAGTCTTTATTATAATATCCATTCGGGCTCCTTCAATCCTGTTGGAAAACAATCCCTGGTTATACCGGATACAATTGAAGCAGAGCATGCGATCGAAAGTGCATTATACGCTTCCGATCAATATAACATTACATCCAAATTTTCAATCGAGGGTGGAATCCGTTATTCTATATTTAATTACCTTGGGCCTAAGCACATTAATGAATATGCACCCGGTTTACCGAGACAGGAAAGTAATGTTACCGGTACTAATTTTTATCCCTCAGGGAAAATTATCAAGACTTATAGCGGTCCGGAATACCGGGTATCGGCAAGATATTTTCTTTCGGATAATTCTTCTCTGAAAGCATCTTTTAATAGTTTGCGCCAATACATTCACATGCTTTCCAATACCACAGCTATTTCGCCAACTGATATATGGAAACTGAGTGATCCGAATATAAGGCCACAACTGGGTAGCCAGGTTTCGCTTGGTTTATATAAAAATTTTAAATCAAATACAATTGAAACATCTGTTGAGGTGTATTATAAATGGATACAAAATTACCTCGACTATAAAAGTGGCGCAGTACTTATTATGAATCATCACATTGAAACGGATGTTTTTACCACGAAAGGAAAAGCATACGGAGCAGAATTTCTTATGAAAAAAGCCACCGGGAAACTTAATGGCTGGGTGAGTTATACTTATTCACGCTCGCTGATCAGGGAAAACGACCCGCTCGCAGGGGAGTTAATTAATAAAGGAAATTATTATCCAAGCAATTTTGACCAGCCACATAATGCCACTATGGTAGGAAATTATCGTATTACCCATCGTTACAGCGTATCGCTCAATATAACTTATAGTACAGGCCGGCCGATCACCTTGCCTGTCGCAGTATATGATTATGCAGGTTCGGCAAGGTTATTATATTCTGATAGAAACGCGTATCGCATTCCTGATTATTTCCGCTCCGATTTTTCGGTAATTATGGAAGGAGATCATAAATTAAAACAATTAACCCATAATTCATGGACGTTGGGTATTTATAACCTGACGGGTAGAAAAAATGCTTATTCAATTTATTACGTTTCACAGAATGGCACTATTAAGGGATATAAATTGTCCATATTCGGAAGCGCTATTCCATTTATAACTTATAATATCAGATTTTAAATGAGGAGAACCCATTTTTACCATAAGCTGGTGTTGTGCGGGATTTGCAGTTTGCTATTCGGCTACTGCAAAACACCGTATGATGCACCTCTGAAAGCTACACAAACTAATTTTCTTGTAGTAGAAGGATTTATCGATGGAGCAGCACCCACCACAATTAAACTGAGCCGCACAAGAATATTATCTGCGGGAGATACTGCTATCAGCCTGAAAGAATTAAATGCAAATGTTTTAATAGAAGATGATCACCAAAATACATATCCTTTAGCAGAAGCGGGCAATGGAGTCTATTCCAACACCAATACATTAATCTTAAATCCCGCACGGCAATACCGGCTACACATTTCTACTTCCAGTGCCAGGGAATATTTTTCGGATTTCGTTCCATTTAAGCCATCGCCTTTAATAGATACTATAGGTTGGAAATTTAAAGATGGCGGTGTGCAGACTTATTTAAATACGCATGATCCCAATGATTCAACGAGATATTATCGCTGGGAATATAATGAAACCTGGGAAGTTCACTCATACTACGATTCCTACATTAAATATGATGCCGCCAGTAATTCGGTTATACCCAGAACTGAGCAGGCCTATATTTGCTGGCATTCGCATAATTCTACTAATATTTTGCTGGGGTCTTCTGCAAAATTATCCAGTGATGTAATTAACGAGATGCCATTTGTTTATATTGAACAACACGATGAAAGGTTAAGTGTTTTATACAGCATTTGGGTAAAGCAATATGCTTTGGACCTGAAGGGTTATAATTTCTGGCAGGCAATGAAAAGTAATACAGAGAATGTAGGTTCCATCTTTGATCCTCAGCCTAACCAGACTCCTGGAAATATACATTGTCGTACTGACAGTTCAGAGACGGTTGTCGGCTATATTGGTGCAGGTAATACGTTTGAAAAAAGAGTATTTATTAATAATCACCTCATGCCCCCTACCTGGAATATTTTCCCTTTTTGTCCTACTAAAATAGTTCCGGACAACCCGGATAGCTTAACATTTTATTTTGGCACTGGCGCGCTTGCTCCATATGCCAACGCCTCAACTGCGTCAGGAAGCCCTGCTTTTTCGGCATCTGGTATTAAGTGCGTGGACTGCACGATAAGTGGTGGTATAAATATAAAACCCCCTTTCTGGCCATAAATATTTGAAAAATGCGGTCATTATTTTTACATATATACCTGGTTTTAGTTGTAACAGGATTCATGGTTTCACCTTTTTGTAGCCAGCAAACTTTCAGTCAGCCCGTGAAGACGACTGAAATTCAAAATGGTGATGCAACGAACAATCAGCTTAGCCTGCAGGAAAAAATTTATGTACACACCGACCGTTCGCTTTATTTATGCGGAGAAGTGCTGTGGTTTAAAACTTACGTGATCAACGCGGCAACCAATCAACCGGTATCTATAAGTAAGGTAGTGTATATAGAAGTACTCAATAAGTTGTATCAACCGGTATTGCGCGCCAAAATTGCAATGAAAAACGGAATGGGCAATGGATCTCTTTATCTTCCGTTTTCTATAGCATCGGGAAATTATGTGGTAAGGGCTTACACTAACTGGATGAAAAATTTTTCCCAGGAAAATTATTTTGAAAAAAATATCAGCATAGTTAATACTTCAATAAGCATCGATTCATCTGCCATTCATGAACCGGTTAATTATATGGCTGATTTTTTCCCGGAAGGTGGCAATCTTGTAAATGGCCTGGAAAGTAAAGTTGCTTTTAAAGTAACCGATAACAGGAACAAAGGAACTGAATGCGAAGGGGTAATTGTTAATCAGTTTAAAGACACGGTTGTTCATTTTAAATCTCACGTGTTCGGAATGGGTTATTTTTATCTGAAACCGGAGAATGGGAACCATTATACCGCCATTATCACTTTTAAAAATGGATCTTCAATCAGGAAAGACCTACCGGAAGTCTATGCCGCCGGATATGTAATTCATGTTGCTGACACAGGGCTGAATGATCTAAAAATTTCAATTTCAGCAAAAGGATTGAACGAAAATATTTCGCCGGTTATTTATATTATTATTCAAAATAACAGGCACATAGATTTTGCGAAGTTTCAGTCCCTTGAACATAACGAGACTGTTTTATCGATCAATAAAGACAGTTTGAAATACGGTGTATCGCAGATAACTGTTTTTAATGCTGATAAACAACCTGTGTGTGAACGGCTCTATTTCAGGCGGCCCAAAAATAAAATGCTTATAACCGTCAAACAGGATAATGAAAATTGTAAACCCCGGAGTAAAGTAATGATAGACGTATCTACTACCGATCAAACCAATACCTCATTACCGGGTAATTTATCAGCTGCAGTTTACCGTTTGGATAATTTACATAAGCCCGATCGGGAAAATATATTTAGTTATTTGTGGTTATCATCCAACCTGTATGGGAATATTGAAAATCCGGATTATTATTTCAGGAATGAAAATACTGAAACAAATGAAGCGCTTGATAACCTCTTGCTGGTGCAGGGCTGGAGAAAATTCAGCCCGGATAATACAGCGAAAAATAAACCGCCGGTATTCTCTTATGTGCCTGAATTTGCCGGCCATATTATAACGGGAAAGTTAACCAATGAAGCCACAAAAAAACCGGTTGCAGATGTACTGGTATACCTTTCTGTACCGGGTAAGCACATCCAATTGCATGGATGTACCAGCGACAGCGCCGGCTGGGTTCATTTTGAAATGAAAGATTTTTTTGGAGTCAATCAAATAGTTGTTCAAACAAATGATGACCTGGACAGCACTTATCATCTTGAAATTTTCAGCCCCTTTTCAGAGAAATTTTCAGGCAATTTATTCCCGGCTTTTGATATTTCAGAAATATACGGAGATGATCTGCTTGCAGGAAATATTCAGATGGAAGTACAAAACGCTTACCATGAAAATCAATTGCAACAATTTATACCTCCATTGGTTGATACCATCCCATTTTATTTCAAGCCATACAAAACTTATTTGCTGGACGATTACACCCGTTTTACCACGATGGAGGAAGTGATGAGGGAATATGTAGATGAAGTGGATGTGAGAAGAAGCGGAACAAAATTTAGATTTATGACATTGAATGCGCCGGTTTCAGACTTACACAGTATACAACCGGCAGACCCGTTATTCCCGGATAATCCATTGGTTTTATTGGATGGAGTACCTGTTTTTAATATTGATAAAATCATAGCTTATGACCCCCTGAAAGTGCAAAAACTGGAAGTTGTAGCAGAAAAATATCACTTTGGTAAAATATCTGCAGAAGGTATTGTAAGTTATACGACTTATAAAGGGACCCTTGAAGGTTTCGCCCTTAATCCGCATGACCTGGTATTGGATTATGAAGGCCTGCAACAACAAAGGATATTTTATTCTCCTGAATATGCCACCGAAGATGAACGCGTGAACCGCTTGCCCGATTTCAGAAATCTATTGTTCTGGACACCGCAATTAAATACCGGTTCAAACGGTAAAGGATCATTTTCTTTTTATACCGGAGATATTCCCGGCAAATATTTGGTAGTGGTGCAGGGTCTTGCTCCCAATGGTTGTGCAGGAGCTAACAGTTTTATTTTAAATGTAGGGAACTGATTATTTGGCTAAATTAATTTACTCTCTTTTCCAAGTTTACTATTGTGACGGCTGTAAAGAAAGTAAATAACTAACCCGATGCACAGCCATATGAGAAACCGATACCAGTTTGTATGGCTCTCCTGCGCCATTAAATAAAAGCAACTAAGTAACCCCAGAACAGGTATTAAAGAAAAATCTTTAATGTAAGATAACGTTGAAACAGTAACCGCAACGATCCAAAATATAAGCATCGGTAGCCCTTCTTTTTTAATCAATCCTTTGAAATGATCCGGTGCATATATAATAACAAGGGCAGACGAAATAATGAACAAAAGAGGAATAATGTACTTCCCGCTTATTTCAGGAACCCGGAATTTTGATTCAGGCCTGTTGGGGCTTTTCTGCAAAACTAAAATTCCACCACACACCAGTACAAATGCGAACAAAGTACCTATGCTGGTCAATGCAATTACCACATCTAAATTCATAAATAAAGCGGGTATCCCAACAACAAACCCTGTAAGCACGGTAGAGAAAGAAGGTGTTCTGTACTTTGGATGGATGCGTGAAAAAATTTTGGGCAATAAGCCATCACGGCTCATGCTCATCCAGATACGTGGCTGTCCTAATTGATAAACAAGCAATACAGATGCTATCACAAAAACAGCGCTTACCGAAACAATACCAGCCAGCCAGTTAGTAACTTTGGAATTTTGATTTTGAAAAACAAAAGCTAACGGATCGGCAACGTTAAGCTTCGTATAATTTGTCATGCCCGTAAGTACTATTACAAGAATTATATAAAGGATCGTGCAAATTACCAGGATATTGAACATTGCTTTAGGCAAATCACGCTGGGGGTTCCTGCATTCTTCTGCCGTTGTAGAGATGGCATCAAAACCAATATAGGCAAAGAAAACCGCGGACACTCCACTCAATACCCCCGAAAAGCCATTCGGCATGAAAGGGTGCCAGTTAACAGGATTTACATAAAATGCTCCCGCAACAATTACCAAAAGAATTACAGCCAGTTTGATTATAACAAAAACATTATTGGCTGTTCTTGATTCCCGTATACCTATATAAACGATATATGTTATCAGGGTAACGATACATAATGCAGGGATGTTCATAATGATTCTGAAGCCTCCCAGGGAAGGAGCCGTTTGCCAGGCATTGTAAGAATTGGTAAGATTCTGATCGAGTGTTGACATTACTTTTTCACCACCTGCAGCCATCGCTTTAATTACTTCATTGTAACCTTTGTGCGCTGTAAAATAATCCATGGTCATCCAGGTAGGAATGTGGATATGAAACCCTTCAAGAACACGAACAAAGTACTGGCTCCATGAAATGGCAACCGCAATATTACCAATAGCATATTCCATTAACAGATCCCATCCTATTATCCAGGCAAATAATTCACCAAATGCAACGTAAGAGTAAGTATAGGCGCTGCCTGATACAGGAACAGTTGAAGCAAATTCCGCATAACAAAAAGCCGCAAAACCACATGCAACGGCGGTAAGCGCAAATAAAAGTGTCACTGCAGGGCCGCCATGAAAACTGGCTGTCCCTATCGCAGTAAATACCCCGGTACCAATAACTGCAGCAATGCCAAAAAAAGTAAGATCTCTCACTGTTAATACTTTTTTTAAATCCTCATGATGGCCATGGGCATCTGTTAAACCTTCTTCAGCTTCTTTTAAAATTGCGGGCACACTTTTTTTACGAAATAACGGATGGGACATTTTGGTAAACTTTAGTAATGCTGAAAATAAAGAAATATTATGGAATTTGAAATTAATAGATATATGAGGGCTTACTACAATTCATTATTGTTTTGTCAACATTATTTCGTCACCACCTCTTTTCCCGCAAAGAGAGAAGGGTACTAAGAAAACAGCCTTGTATTCTTTGTGTCTCTGTGGGCAATGGTTATCCTATCCCATCCGCTTTAATTTCTTTATTGATCTTTAATACCAACCCTTGCAATACTTTCCCCGGGCCCGCTTCCGTAAAATGGGAAGCACCATCTGCAATCATTTGTTGTATAGATTGCGTCCATCTAACGGGAGCGGTTAGTTGCGAAATTAAATTTGATTTTATTTCATGGATATCTGTTACTGCTCTGGCAACCACATTTTGATAAACCGGGCATACAGGAGTATGAAAAACAGTCTTTGTAATTGCTTCTGATAATTCTTCTTTTGCAGGCTGCATCAGTGGCGAATGAAAAGCGCCACCTACAGGAAGTATAAGGGTACGCTTCGCCCCCGCTTCTTTTAATAATTTACCGGCTTCTTCAATTCCCTTTATGGAACCTGAAATTACAACCTGCCCGGGACAATTATAATTGGCAGCTACTACAATTTCGTTTGTTATGGAGGCACATATTTCTTCCACATTCTTATCTTCAAGCCCAAGTATTGCGGCCATTGCGGAAGGATTAATTTCACATGCCCTTTGCATCGCTCCCGCCCTTATGGATACGAGTTTTAAGGCATCTTCAAAACCCAGGCACCCACTGGCAACCAATGCAGAAAATTCTCCAAGAGAATGTCCCGCAACCATGTCTGGCTTTTCATCAACAAGTGTTTTAAAAGCAATAACGGAATGTAAGAATACAGCCGGTTGTGTTACGTTGGTTTGTTTTAACTCTTCTAAGTTTCCAAAAAACATTACATCAGAAATCGGGAAACCAAGAATTTCATTGGCTTGTTCAAATAAAATCTCTGCCTGTTCATCTTCGTCATATAAATTTTTCCCCATTCCAATAAATTGTGAACCTTGCCCGGGAAATATAAATGCATGCTTCATCGGCTGTAAATTTATTTGGCTTTATCTTCTTTTTACAAGATCGGCCTGGATAAGATTTATAAATTCGTTCCTGGTAGTTTGCTTTTCAAACTCCCCGAAAAAAGCTGACGTGGTTGTAACAGAATTCTGTTTTTGCACTCCCCGCATCATCATACAAAGATGTTCTGCTTCTATCACCACAGCGACACCCAAAGGATTTAAGCTTTCTGTGATTGCATCAAGTATTTGTGTGGTAAGGCGTTCCTGTACCTGCAACCTCCTTGCAAACACATCCACTACCCTTGCAATTTTACTCAACCCGGTTATCCAGCCATTTGGAATATAGGCTATGTGTGCTTTGCCAAAAAATGGCAGCATATGGTGTTCACACATGCTGTACAGTTCTATATTTTTCACTATGATCATTTCGCTGATCTCCTCATGAAACTTAGCTGAATTTATGATAGCTTTTGCATCTATCCCATAACCCTGGGTAGCATATTGCATTGCTTTCGCCAGTCGTTCGGGAGTTTTTAGCAGGCCTTCACGCCGTGGATCTTCGCCCAGGAGCTCAATTACTTCACCATAGCTTTTCATAAGGCCCTGGGTAATATCCGCATCGTATTCTTCAACTTTTCTGTAAGCCATTTAAATTATTTTTAGTCAAAAAAAATTATCCTGCAGGATATTCTGCAAAATTCCGTGGTGTTTCGTACAGGCGTATCTGTAAGTCAAGGTCTTTATCAATTTTCTCCCTCAGTATATCATAGATAACTGCAACAATATTTTCGGTGGTAGGGTTCAGATTTGAAAATTCTTTCAAGTCAAGGTTCAGGTTTTTATGATCGAATTTTTCAATAACATGTTCGTTGATAATATCACTAAGCAATTTAAGATCGATAACAAAGCCTGTATCAGCGGCCGGGGTGCCGGTAACTTTTACTTCCATTTCGTAGTTGTGGCCATGAAAAGACGGATTGTTGCATTTGCCAAACACTGCCTCATTTTTCTTTTCATCCCATAAAGGATTGTTCAGGCGATGTGCCGCATTAAAATGTTCTTTCCTGTAAACTGATACTTTCTTATTCATAGCCTGGTATTAAAGCAAAAAAATTATCCTCCAAAATACTCGACATAAATCCTGGGTGTTTCATATAATTTTATAGAATGCAATTGAACCGGCGGAGGAAAATGAGGTTTCAACTGCTCCCAGATAGCTTTCGCAATGTTTTCCGAAGAACACATTTTATCTTTTAAAAAATCCACGTCAACATTCAGATTTTTGTGATCAAATTTATCCAGGACAAACTGCTTTATGAGCAGGCTCAGAATTTTTACATCGAATAAAAACCCTGTGTCTTCCACTACCTCACCCTTTATAGTAACATACAGTTCATAATTGTGCCCGTGCCAGTTTTCATTGGCGCATTTTCCAAAAACAACCTCATTTTTCTCTTTATCCCAATTTGGATTATATAGTTTATGGGCTGCATTAAAATGTTCTATCCTCGTTAAATAAACCATTGGCGCTTGAAAAATATTTTTTGCAAAGGTAGGCGCAGAAACTTAAAATACGATTCTAAATCCGAGATTTGCAGAATGAAGTTATTAGTGGTTGCAGCAACCGGCTTTGAAATAAAACCTTTCATAGAAAATAATACAAGCGCAGACGTACTCATTACAGGAATAGGAATCCCGGCAACCGTTTTTCAGCTCACAAAGCAATTGGCTCAAAAGGAATATGATCTTGTAATCCAGGCAGGTATTGCCGGAACTTTTAACAATGCACTGGTGGCGGGAAGTGTGGCCATGGTCAATACCGATACATTTGGCGACATAGGAATAGTTGAAAAAGGGAAATTTTCAACGCTTTTCGAAACAGGCCTTGCACATGAAAATGATTTCCCGTTCAGCAATGGATGGCTCGTGAATGAACATGATTATTTCAGACATCCTTTTCTTTTTATCGCAAAGGGGCTTACTGTTAATAAAATTATTGATGATGAAATTCAAATAAGCCGAACCCGGGAAAAATTTGGAGCAGATATTGAAAGCATGGAGGGTGCGGCATTCCATTATGTATGCCTTCAGCAAAAAGTAAAATTCCTGCAGCTTCGCAGCATTTCCAACATAGTCGGAGAAAGAGATAAAACAAAATGGGCAATAAAAGATGCTATCACCAACCTGAACATAGAATTAAAAAAACTGGTTAAAAATATTAGGTAATATTATGAACTACACACTTGGATTTTCACCGTGTCCCAACGATACTTTTATTTTTGATGCACTGGTCAACAATAAAATTGATACGGGCAACCTGGAATTTACAGTACGTCTTGAAGATGTTGAGACATTGAATGAACTTGCATTAAATAACATGCTCGATTTTACAAAAGTGAGTTATGGAGTTTTGCCTCTCATCCTGGAAAATTACAAAGTGCTCAACAGCGGTAGCGCCCTGGGAAATGGAGTGGGGCCGCTTTTAATTTCGAAAAGAATAACTTCTTTCGAACAGGTAGATGATTGCACGATTGCAATTCCAGGGGAAAATACAACAGCTCACCTTCTTTTTTCACAGGCATTCCCCAACGCGAAAAAGAAAGTATTTAAAAGATACGATGAGATAGAAAAATTTGTTCTTGAATCAGGAGATGAATCTTTAGGCGTTATCATTCATGAGAACCGGTTTACTTACGCTCAAAGAGGATTGCATAAGGTTGTAGACCTGGGAAATTTCTGGGAAGAAAAAACCGGCTACCCGATACCGTTAGGTGGCATTGTTGGCAAAAAAAGCATTGATGAAAATATATTAATGAAGGTAGATGCGCTTATCAAACAAAGTATAGAATATGCTTTTAAAAATTATCCTCTTATCACCGAATACGTAAGAATGCATTCGCAGGAAATGGAACCGGAAGTAATGAAAAAACACATTGACCTGTATGTTAACACGTATTCAATAAATCTTGGTAAGGATGGAAAGGATGCGATTCGAAAAGTATTGAGCGTATATAACCGTTCTAATGGAAGTATAAAGAAGGAAATTGTTTTGAATGAAAATGAATTATTTGTAAGAAGCCCGGAAGCTGGTTAAATGGAATTGTGACTGGTTGTAGTTGGTTACGCAACTATTTAAGTGTTTTAAAAAATCATATAAATGAAGCTTAATCCCTTGGTTATACTTTGCTTGTATATTATTATTCATATAATAATTTCGATTATTTTAATGATCACAGTTTTTTCGAAAGGAGGTGGGGGTTTTGAATTTATTATTAAGTCAATTCGATATTTATCTTTCGGAATACTTCTCGTAAATTTAATTTCCTCGACAATTTATTTTAAGTGGAGTAAGAAAAATTGGATAATTGTTCTCATGTTTTTTGCAATTGGATTGATTCCTATTATTACCGGTTTCGGTCTGGCGAGGGCGTAACTAAATAAAGGGATTGCGGGGCATTCAACTTTTGGAAAGTTCGAAACTTTCCAAAAGTTTTTCGCCGCCACAGATGCCCGATCAACAATTTATAAGCCCTTTACACAAACCTTGGGCCGCCGCCGCCATCTGGTCTCCGACCAACGGCGAAACATTAAAAGTCCCAAAGCCGGTTAGAAATGAAATAGTGACTCATTTTGACAGTGACTAAGATTACGGCCATACAACCCCGTTGATCGGAGACCAGGCGTGGGCACACAACTTTTGGAAAGTTCGAAACTTTCCAAAAGTTTAATCGATGCTCCGGAAACAATTTATTTAAATAGTTTACCGGGCTCGCGATTCATTTTTGAGACAGTGCTGCCTTATAAGCTTCAAGGCATCTTTCTCTTGCAACAGCATGGTCAACCATTGGCTTCGGATAAGTAAACTCCTGGAATTCCGGAACCCATTTAGTAATATATCTTAAATCTTTATCGAATTTTTTTGTTTGTAACTCAGGGTTAAATATCCTGAAATATGGAGCGGCATCACAGCCACTCCCCGCAATCCACTGCCACCCGCCGTTGTTAGCCGCCAGATCATAATCCAGCAATTTCTCAGCAAAATATGCTTCTCCCCATCTCCAGTCAATAAGTAAATCCTTACACAAAAAACTGCCGGTGATCATTCGAACCCTGTTATGCATAAAGCCCGTTTCATTGAGCTGCCTCATGCCTGCATCTACAATTGGATAACCGGTCTGCCCGTTGCACCATTTAATAAATTCCTCTTCGTTGTTACGCCATTTGATATGATCATATTCCGGCTTAAATGATTTATGATGGCCCACATGAGGAAAATGCCACAGGATGGACATATAAAATTCACGCCAGATAAGTTCGTTTAAAAAGGTGCTATTTAATTTCGTTGCCTTTTTTACAATATCTCTTATACTAACGGTTCCAAAACGCAAGTGAATACCTAACCGGGAGGTTCCGTGCGCTGAAGGAAAATCTCTTGTTTGGTTGTAATGTTTTATTAATTCATCGCCGGGATTTTTTGACGGAAAATTTTTATCAACTTCTTTAAAACCCATTGAATTTAATGATGGAATTTTTTGCGGAGACTGCCTGAAAAAATTTTTTACATATTTATTTACAGGATATTCTTTCATATAAAAACCGGTGAGCGTCGCTTTCCATTTTTTACTGTATGGCGTGTAAACGGTGTAAGGCTGTCCATCATCCTTAAGCACTTCATCTTTCTCAAAAATAACCTGGTCCTTATAGGATTTAAAATTGATATTTTTTTGAGCAAGCAGCTTTTCTATTAAGCCATCTCTTTCAATTGCATACGGTTCATAATCGTGATTTGTAAAAACCGTTTGAACATCGTATTTCCGAAGAAGTTTTTGAAATACCTGTTCAGGTGTGCCATAGAGCACTTCAAGTGACGAATCTTTTTGTACAAGTTCATCCTGCATTGCAATTAAAGCCTCCCCGATAAATTCTATTCTTCTATCTTTTTTTTCTTCCAGCTTATCCAGGATGTTAGTATCAAATATAAAAACAGGAACCACAGGATAATTTCCTTTCAAGGCATGATACAGCCCGGCATTATCATGAATACGAAGATCACGCCGGAACCAAAAAATGTTAATTTTTTGCATGAGCTTTTATCTTTATCAAACATTATAGAAGCAGCGCGTTGTTTAGATAAAACTCATATACTAACATATTTTCAACTAAATAGTTTGAAGCATATGGCTGTAAATTTCTTTTATTTTTTTATTGCCGTAATTTTTATCGCGAAATTTTTTCACCCAGCGCAAATTAGATATAGCATTCGTAAGAAAAAATTCATCGGCATTGTATACATCATTTATTGAAAGCTCTTTCTCAATGACATGATATTTTTTCAGGTCGAATTTTTCCAGCATCCAACGGCGCGTAACTCCTGCAACACATCCTTCTGTAAGTGGTGGCGTATAGATATTATTATCATTAATAATAAATATATTGGCAATGGCGCTGTCGCAAATCCTTTCAGAAGAATTCAAAACAATACAATCATCCAGTTTATTTTTTTTGGCGTGCAACCCTGCCATTACATAAGGCAGGTAATTGTTTGATTTCAAATTTGAAAAAAAATCGCAGCTTTTTCTGGCATCGGGAAATACATCTACGATCAGGCCTGCTTTATTCAATTGTTCTTCATAAGGGAGTACCGAAGTTTCAATAATATAATTGGGAAGAAGATTTTCAATATCAAATATTCCTCCATCACCACGAAAGAGCATCAGGCGTATTCTCGCCATATGATCCTCTTTATTTTTAGCAGCTATCTGTTTAATTTTCTTTTCCAGGAACAGAACGTTGAAGGCTTTTGGAAATTCAAACTGTAGCAGGGAAAGCCCGTTGAATAATCTTTCGAAATGAAATTCTTTATTAATGATATTACCCCTTACCATTTTCATTGTCTCAAAGAGGCCATCTCCATATCGCAATGAACGGTTCCCCGCAGTTATCACAGCAAAATTTGCAGGGTAAACTTTATTATTATATATAAAAAAATGCTCAATCATACAATAAATTATGAATGGGCAAAAGTAATTGTATGCGCCGGGTAAAGTAAAATTATGTCTGTTGGTCGAGAAGCTTATTTTTTACAGCAAACATAATAAGGCCTGCAGTGCTTTTGGCGCCTGTTTTTGTCTTCAGTTTATCCCTGATTGCTTCAATGCTACGAGGGCTTAGTTCAACTGCTTCAGCAATCTCACGGGTGCTTTTTTCTTCACACATAAGCCTGAGAACGGTAATTTCCTTTTCTGAAAGTATGGCATCCTCCTGGTGGAGTTTTATGGAAGAAGGGATCTTCTGGCGCAGGTTATTGAGGAGTGCCTTATTGGTGAGTGAATTAAAATAAAACTCCTGTTCATAACAGGTTTTAATAGCCTCGTAAATTATCTCGGAATCTGATGTTTTGGTAAGGTAACTGTTAGCACCGAGCTCCATTAATTTTGTTATCATACTTTGGTCGTCCATCATAGTTAGCATGATAATCCTGATGCCCGGATACAATTTTTTTAATTCAGGAAGAGTAGCTATACCATCCATGACAGGCATCTGGATGTCAAGCAATATAACATCCGGCAGTTGTATTGCCCTTAATAAATTTAAAAGGTGAGAACCATTATCAGCCTCCGCAATTACTTTGATATCCTTTTTAGATGAAAGTGCAGCTTTTACACCCGCTCTGTACAATACATGGTCATCACAAATTATTACATTTATTACTCCTCCGTTTTCTGTTTTCATTCGTGTATTCACAAATTTTATATTAAAAATGCATTTTACAAATGTCCGCATTTTTAATGGTAAATTAAGCAGATAACTACGGAATTATATCGATAGTAATTCTACGCATAAACAAAGTATGATAACCAGTAATGTGTCTCTTAAATACCAGTCTACTTGTGAATTTCTCAGCGTTTAATACGTAATTTATTCTGAGAGCTTCCTGTTATCAGGATATGAGTTGTATAATTATTCTGTTACAGAATTGTTAAGAGGGAAAATGGCGGAATATTATTTTCAATATATTTATTCAAAAAATCATTCTGCGACATTATTTTAATTCAGACCCACGCTTACAATTATTCCTTTAAAAAATAACGGCATGGCCCCATGTAACACAAAGAGAATACTGTGTCCTTTTTACTAAATATCTTTTTTGTGAAAAGTTATGAAGATCGCACCAGGCTTTAAAAACTACATTCCCGGTTACTTTTTCTTCTGGCTCCTGGGAGCAAAAATTGCAAACATCCTTTTGCCTTCGAGCTTCGGCATGCTTTCAAGAGTGCCAACATCTACAAGCCTTTCCGCAAACTTGAGTAATAATAATTCCCCCCTTTCTTTAAACATGATGGCTCTTCCTTTGAACTGAACATATGCTTTTACTTTATTCCCATCCTTTAAAAAATTCTCGGCATGCTTGGATTTAAAATCAAAGTCGTGGTCGTCAGTATTGGGGGTAAAGCGAATTTCCTTTACTTCGGAAACTTTGCTCTTCGCCTTCATTTCTTTCTCTTTCTTTTTCTTTTCGTAAAGAAATTTATTATAATCTATCACTTTACAAACAGGCGGATCTGCCTGGGGAGAAATTTCAACCAGGTCGAGACCCTGGTCATTCGCTATTCTTTGAGCTTCTGCGATAGGATAAACACCTACTTCGATATTTTCGCCAACCAGTCGTACCTGTGGTACTTTTATCATATGATTGGTCCTGTGTTCCTGTTGTTGTTCTTTTCTGAATCGTGGGTTAAATGCGCCTCTTGGCGGTCTTGGTGGAAATGCCATTAATTAATTTTAGTTTAAAAATTGTTTTCTTTGTTATTATTACAGCAACTATGTTGCCGCATTATTTACTCTTTTACTCTTTACTTCTTCCTGTACCATTTCTATAAACCCGGGCAATGATTTTATTCCTTCATCTCCTTTCCCCTGCCTTCTCACTGATACCATTCCTTCATTCACTTCTTTTTCGCCAATGATTAGCATTAAAGGGATTTTTGCCAACTCAGTATCCCTGATTTTTTTGCCTATTTTTTCGCTTCTGTCATCAATTTCAGCACGAATATCATTATTTTTTAATTCAGACAAAACATTTTCTGCATATGGTAAAAACTTATCGCTGATAGGAAGAATTTTTACCTGCACCGGTGAAAGCCACATAGGAAATTTACCGGCACAATGTTCAGTAAGAACGGCAATGAAACGCTCCATGCTTCCAAATGGCGCACGGTGAATCATTACCGGCCTGTGCCTGGCATTATCTTCTCCAATATACGTTAAATCAAATCGTTCCGGCAAATTATAATCAACCTGGATAGTCCCCAATTGCCATTTGCGCCCTATGGCATCACGAACCATAAAGTCAAGCTTAGGGCCATAAAATGCTGCCTCTCCATATTCAATCACCGCATTCAATCCTTTTTCCTCAACTGCTTCAATGATGGATTTTTCTGCAAGATCCCAATTTTCATCATTACCAATGTATTTAGATCTGTCTTCCTGATCCCGCAATGAAATTTGTGCGGTGTATTCATTAAATCCGAGCGATCCAAGAACATACAATACCAGGTCAATCACTTTCTTAAATTCTTCTTTTACCTGTGCCGGCATACAAAACAAATGGGCATCATCCTGTGTAAATCCTCTTACCCTTGTAAGCCCATGCAATTCTCCTGATTGTTCATACCGATATACGGTCCCAAATTCTGCAAACCGCAGCGGAAGATCTTTATAACTCCTCGGAGCTGCTTTATAAATTTCACAATGGTGCGGGCAATTCATTGGCTTTAAAAAAAACTCCTCTCCTTCCTGTGGCGTTTTTATTGCCTGGAAACTATCCTTTCCATATTTTTCATAATGGCCACTGGTTATATACAAATTTTTGGAACCAATGTGCGGCGTAATAACCGGCAAGTATCCTGAGTCCATTTGAGCCTTTTGCAAAAACTGCTGAAGTCTTTCACGCAACATAGCGCCTTTTGGTAACCATAACGGAAGCCCCAATCCGACCCTTTCAGAAAAAGTAAACAGCTCCAGTTCTTTTCCCAATTTTCTATGGTCGCGCTTCCTGGCCTCTTCCAGGAAAACAAGGTATTCATCCAGTTCCTTTTGTGTTGGAAATGTAACACCGTATATGCGGGTAAGCATTTTATTTCTTTCATCTCCCTTCCAATAGGCTCCGGCAATTCCGGTAAGCTTAATACCTTTTATTGAGCCTGTGGATGGAATGTGCGGGCCACGGCACAAATCGGTAAATGCCCCCTGTGAATAAAAAGTAATGCTTCCATCTTCCAGCCCCGAAAGCAAATCAAGCTTGTATTCGTCGCCTTTTTCTTCAAAATATTTTATCGCCTCCGGCTTCGAAATTTCTTTTCTTATAAATGAACTGTTTTGTTTTGCCAGTTCTCCCATTTTCTTTTCAAGCTTTTCAAGATCACTTTCTGTTATTTGATTATCGCCCAAATCAATATCGTAATAAAACCCCTTTTCAATCGGCGGGCCTACCCAGAATTTAACCCCGGGAAAAGAAGATTCTATAGCTTCTGCCATAAGATGCGCTGAAGAATGCCAGAAAGTCGACTTCGCTTTATCATCATCCCAGCTAAGAAATTTTATGGATGCGTCCTTTTTTATAGGACGTGTAAGATCCCACACTTCACCGTTAACCTCAGCCGCCAGGATTTTCCTTGCAAGGCCTTCGCTTATTTTTTTTGCGATGTCTAAAGCTGTAGATCCTTCATCATACTGCCTCACAGCGCCGTCAGGGAAAGTAATATTCATGGTTCAATCTACCTCAATCAAGGATTTTGCTTTTTAGAATTATTTTTGAAAAATGCAAATTTAACGAAGTATTAGACAAAGAAGACATTCATTTGAATGATAAACTTTTAATTACATATAATTTTGCCTGAAACAATAACAAAAGCTACCGTATACAAAAAATTATTCCCGGAATGGTTATGAAAATATTTTACTTCCTTATTTTTCTACTGATTTCTTCTTCACTTGCTGCACAGAATTTTAATGGCCAGTGGAAAGGTGGCTTTAATGAATCCAGCTATGGCTTTTCAGGAATGATGGGTAACAGTATCGATTATGTTTTAGAATTGCAGACAACAGGTTCCAGTGTTTCGGGTTTCTCCTATACTTATTTTAATGAGGGACGAAAAAAATATTATACTATTTGCAAATTAACCGGAACAGTAAACAGGGAAACAAAAGAAATAGAAGTGACAGAAACGGAACGGGTTAAATACAACACGCCCCCCGATTTTCAAAATTGCTTTCAAACCCATAAGCTTCGTTATATTCATGATAGTGCAGATATGGAAACACTTCGTGGCACCTGGATGCCGGCTCCCAACCAAACCGGTAACTGCGGTTATGGAACCACAGTTCTTTCAAGAAGGATCATATACAAAGTTCCTTTGGAAACCGGGCCTGAAGAAAAAAATACAGTTAAAACGATCCCTCAAAAGAAACCTGCCGCAACAAAACCAAAATATACCGCCCCGAAGACTAACAAACCTGTCGTTGCCAGGCCTCATGTTAAAACTAAACCACCTGTTGTAAAAGCAGATAAAACTAAATCGCCTGTTGTAAAAACAGATGAAACAACAAAGGATATGCGTTCAGAAATTCCGGATATAAAAAATACAGAACCCATCACCTCGGCGGCTACAAAATATGAGCCCCGCAGAAAAGATATTTTAAAAACAATCCCTATTGTGCAGGAAACCTTCAAGGTTGATTTTTATGATAATGGCGAAGTAGACGGCGACTCCATAACCGTTTTTTATAATAATAAAATTGTGCTGTCGCATAAAATGCTAACCACCAAGGCTATATCGTTAACTCTTTCATTGGATGCAAATGTGAAAGAAAATATAATCACCATGTATGCCGATAATTTAGGCACTATCCCTCCAAACACAGCATTGATGATTGTTACAGACGGTGATAAAAGATACGAGGTAAGAATCACTTCAGATACAGAAAAAAGCGGCAGCGTAATATTTGTGCATGGGCAGAAATAGTATGCCACGCACAGGGCAATGCCATTAAATTAAGCGGGATTGAGATGAATTATTTTTGCCTGCGCAAAAAAAGTTTACCAGTAATCGCACGAATTTTTTTTCAGCAGATCAAAAGGATTTCCATAGATTACATTGTTCAATTTGATTTGAGCATTAATTAAAGTAAATTTCCTTCACCTTGAGCATTGAATATAGAATATCGAATGCCTGATCTCAAAAAAATTAGAACACTCCATCCATAAATTATTTTCTTATATCCATACTTAGTGTCCATGTTTTATAAGCCCACCACATTAATACAAACTGGAAAGGGAATAACCTTACCCACGCTACCCATGCGGGAAAACAAAAATCATGTGAAACACATCCGCCAAGTTGTATCAAATAAATATGAGCCGGTATAAAAGCAATTAATAAAAATATGGTGAGGTACATTGCAAATTTTCTCGTTGATGAAAACAGCATTAATAAAGAACAAATTATTTCTAAAATTCCGCATACATAATTAATCACTTCTTTCAGTGGCAGATATGGAGGGATCATTGCCAGGTAATTTACCGGGTGCAGGAAATGATTACATCCGGCTCCAAAATAAAAAAGGCAGAGCACAGCAAGGTTGATTTTTTTTAAAAATGTCCGGATCATTAAAGTTCTAAACAAAAAGTTGAGATTTTAAAATGTGAATTGCCAAAGCCCCTCCCCTGGAGGGGTTGGGGAGGCCGTTAAAATTTAAAATTCCATGTTACAGAAGGAATAACAGGAAATAAAGAGACCTGTTTTGCCTGGACCTGTAAAGTACCGTTGTACGGATTCCCCTCCTGGTCAAAATAAATAAAATAGGGATTTTTGCGATTGTAAACATTGTATACGCTAAACACCCATTCGCTTTTCAATTTTCTTTGAGGATGTTTATTCGGATTGTAAGTTGCCGCAAGATCTAGCCTGTGATAAGCCGGGAGCCTGTATTCATTAATGCGGCTATACTCCTGCGTTAGTACGCCCTGGAAAATATAAAACCGCTGAGGCAGGGTAGCTGCATTGCCTGAAGCAAAAATAAATGTTCCTGAAAGCTTCCATTTTTTTGCAAGCTCATAAATACCTACAACCGAAATATCATGCCGCCTGTCATACTTCGCAAAATATTTTTCACCAAAATTTAATCCCGGAAATTTCCGGTAAGTCCAGCTCAATGTGTAGCCTATCCAGCCGGTTAATCTTCCTTTTGTTTTATTGATAAATAATTCGGTTCCATAACTCCAGCCCTTTCCAAAAGTGAAAAAGTTTTCAGTGTCTTCAAGTGTCGATGGAGTATAACCCTCCTGGTATTCTATCTGGTTCTTCAATTGCTTATAATAAACTTCCAGCGATGTTTCGTAAGTGTTGTCATTAAAATTTTTAAATAATCCCAGGGCATACAGCCAGCTTTCCTGGGGTTTCAC
Source organism: Ginsengibacter sp. (assembly GCA_040005125.1). Taxonomy (GTDB): domain Bacteria; phylum Bacteroidota; class Bacteroidia; order Chitinophagales; family Chitinophagaceae; genus Ginsengibacter. Next base: position 3,918 of record JBDTZL010000259.1, on the reverse strand, counting down.
TTTCAGGGTACTTGGTACCCACAGGTCGGTAGGCAGCGTGGTGCCGGCATTGCTTACCAAATGAATGTATTGCAGGTTCCTGGTTACTGCGGCCTTAAGAGATGTTTCATCATTAATGGCATAGCGAATCGTAAACCTTGGTTCAAAACCAAAATAGGTAATTACCGGTTGACCCTTTTTATAAACAGTGCTGTCAATGCGATTTCCATTGGCATCGGTCACATATGATTTATAGCTGCCTGCCTGTTGAAATCCACTTTCACGAATACCGGCATTGATTTTTATTTTATCACTCACATCCCAATCGTCCTGAATATAAACTGCGGCTTCATGTGCGTATTTTTGCTGGGCGTTGTTTGGCTTAAACTCAACAGTGTCCTGGCTTCCGCTCACAACATTTGGAGTGAATGTATGATACGTGTACAAGGCACCGAATTTTATTTTGTGATTGGTAAAAGGATACAGATCAAAATCTTCTTTTATATTCCAGTCTCTTATTCCTGAAAGGAGGTTGATTTGAAAATTATTCTGGTTGGCTCCAAAATTGAAATTGTAATCATTATACACCACAGTTGTGTTGGAAAACAGCCTGTTGTTGAATACGTGGTTCCATCGAAAAGTTCCGGTAGAATTCCCCCATGGTATACTTACTCTGAGGGATTGTTTTCCGTTAACGAAATCAAATTTATCTTTCCCAAAATATCCGCTAAGATATATCCTGTCTTTTTCAGAAAACTTATAGTTGATCTTGGCATTGAGATCATAAAAATAATAACCGGAGCCGCTAAATGAATTTGTTTTTTTTATAAAAGGCTTTACAAGCGCATCTACGTATGTTCTCCTGGCAGATATTATAAAAGAGGCCTTGTTCTTTTTTACAGGGCCCTGGAATGATATCCTGGATGCTATTAATCCTATTCCGCCTTCCAAAACAAAATTCTTATCATTACCTTCCTTCATTGAAATATCCAGCACGCTCGATAGCCGCCCGCCATATTGGGCAGGTATTCCACCCTTAATTAATGAGGTGCTTTTAATGGCATCCCCGTTAAAAATTGAAAAAAAGCCGAACAGGTGCCCCGTATTATACACCACTGCATCATCAAGAAGAATTAAATTCTGATCTGGCCCGCCGCCACGCACATAAAGCCCCGAACTCCCTTCCCCTGCACTTTGCACCCCAGGTAAAAGCTGTATAGTTTTTAATACATCTATTTCGCCTAAAAACGCAGGAATGGATTTTATCTGGCCGATCGAAAGATCCAGCTTCCCCATCTGCGCATTCTTCACATTGCCATCCCTTTTTTTTGAAGAAATAATGACCGCCTGTTCAGTTGTGATTTTGGGCACAATTTCAAAGTTGTACCCGGTATCTGCAATTAAATCGATCCTTCTAATTTGTGGAACGTAACCAACATAAGAACAAATAAAATTATAGGTTCCCGCGGGGAGTGTAATGGAATAAAATCCATATTGGTTTGAGCTGATTCCTTTTGATTTTTCGAGTACAGAAATTGTAGAACCGATCAAGGTTTCACCGGAAAGAGAATCTTTTACATACCCGCTGATGGTAAATTTATTTTGACAAAAAGTAAATAACGAATTTACTAAAAAGAAAATAGCAATTAACTTTTTCACTTTCGGGGGCGGATTAAAAATAAATTTTACTTCAGGGAATCTTTCGTTTCCCCGCAGGCAGACATCCCAGGTTTATCCCCGGGATGATTTTTACTGAAATAAGGATTGATAATTTCTGAAGCATTACTAAGCCAGTTTCCTTCTTTATTTTCCCCAAACGCCATTGGGCAATTTTGCCAGTAAAGCTTCGGTCCTTCGTAACCAATTGTCTTCAAAAAAGGATACAAATTTTCGGAAACCATACGGAAATCCTCACGCATCTCCGCCAGGTCACTTTCCTGCAACATGGCTTCTGCATTGACTTTTATGTCACTAACTTCCTGCTGAGCCGCCAATAAAATTTTGGAATCATCTTTTTGGAGTTCATTAAGCTTTAAACTATCAATCGCGCGAATAAAATTTTGCCCGTTTAGTTTTATTGCAAGTGTATCGGCATCAACAAATGCATTTTTTATACTTATATAATTATTTACACCATTAGAAATACTCTGGTTAAACTCTTTAGAATGCTTGTTTATTTTTATAGCTTCCTGTTTTTGTTCAGGTTCATGTGTATCCTTTTTTAAAAAAACCCACCATACGATAAATAAAACCCCTGCCAAAAATATAATTGCCAATAATCTTTTCATACTTAGTAAATTTTGGTGCGAAGTTAACGTATAAACCATCAGGCTGAAAATATACACCGCTTAGTTACGCTAAATAGAACTTAATTTTGCACGCTTATAAAAAAGTTTTTATGCTGTTAGGTTTACAAAATGTGACGTTTGAATTTGGCGCAAGGGTTATTGTGGAAGACGCTACGTGGCATATCCAGCCAAATGAAAGAATCGGCCTTATTGGATATAATGGCACCGGCAAGTCAACACTCCTTAAAGTATTTACGGGCCAGTACATGCCGTCTTCGGGTACAGTGGAAAAAGGCAGAGAAACCACTATAGGTTTCCTTCACCAGGATCTGCTGACTTTTGACACAGAAGATTCGATATTGCAGGTAGCTTTAGGGGCTTTTGAAGAGGTGCTTTTGTTGGAAAAAGAAATTGAAAGAATTGGCCACGAGCTCGAGAAAAATTCCGATGAGGCATTGGCTCATTTGTACGGTGATAAATTACACGAGCTTGAAATACTCGGGGGCTATAATATACATCATAAAACTGAAGAGATATTACAGGGTTTAGGATTTCCAAATGCAGATTTGCAACGCCCGTACAAAGAGTTTAGCGGTGGATGGCGCATGAGGGTTCTGCTTGCAAAAATGATATTGATGCAGCCTGATGTTTTATTGCTCGATGAACCCACCAACCATCTTGACCTTCCTTCTATCGAATGGCTGGAAAAATATTTACAGCATTACCGCGGGTCGGTTGTAATAGTTTCCCACGACAGGTATTTTCTTGATCGTATGGTAACAAAAATTGTTGAGCTCTACCAGCAGCAACTTCATTTTTATACGGGCAATTATTCTTATTACCTGCAGGAAAAAATGCAGCGGATTGAATTGCAAAAAAGAGCTTATGAAAATCAACAGGATTATATTCGTCAACAGGAAAAATTTGTTGAACGGTTTAAGGCTAAAGCATCAAAAGCGGCACAGGCGCAAAGTATTATGAAGCGTCTTGATAAGATCGAACGAATTGAAAATACTGACCTGGAAAGACCCAACATGCGCATCAATTTCACTATTGGAATCACGCCGGGAAGAGTGCTTTGCACGTTAAAGGAAGTTACCAAAAGCTTTGGAAATGTAAAAATAGTGGATCATGCCCAGGCTGAGATAAACCGTGGTGATAAAATTGGATTGATAGGCGCCAACGGAAAAGGTAAATCAACTTTATTGAGGATCGTTGCAGGCACTGAAACTTTTGAAGGTGAAAGGATTGAAGGCCATAATGTAAAAGATGCATTCTATGCACAACATCAGTTAGAGGCGCTTGATATTGAAAATACCGTGCTTGAAGAAATGAAATTATGTGGAAGCGGAAAAACAGAACTTGAGCTAAGAACTTTACTGGGTTGTTTTTTATTTAGCGGTGATGATGTTGAGAAAAAAATTAAAGTGCTTAGCGGGGGAGAAAAAGCAAGGGTTGCCCTTGCCAAAACAATTGTGAGCAAAGCAAATTTTCTGTTGCTTGATGAACCTACCAATCATCTCGATATGCACTCTGTTGACCTGCTTATTGAAGCCTTAAATAAATATGAGGGGAGTTATATTTTAGTGAGCCATGACAGGTATTTTGTAAACCAGACTGCCAATAAAATCTGGGAAATAGAAGATTATAA
>JBDTZL010000008.1:0-11915 GCA_040005125.1 Ginsengibacter sp. | reverse complement strand
GAGTGATCTAAAGAAACGATTGACCAGAATATGCCCTTATCATATTGTAATTTCTCTGACAAAGCCAAAGCTTGTTTTGCGCATATTAGTCCGGAATCAGGAGCATTAAACGAATAGTAGTCGCTCATGGTTGTGAGCGTCCGCACTTTATTAGTATCATCTTTTTGTGTTGGCAAAACCTTTTTAACAGAATCAACCCAGCGCGGTTGGGCGTATGCTGAAATTGAACACAAAAAGATAAATGCGAAGGTGTGTATATTTCGTGCTGAAGCCTGCATGTATGAGTGTTGACGGAAAGGTAATATATTAAAGGTAATTGGTTTAATAATCATTTTGCAGCCACCAATTTCATATCAAGAAATACGTCGCCTTCTTTTCCTGCTATCACTCGCCTGGACTGAATTGCCCACGACTTGGATATGGGTTCCCACGTGTAACGCTGGATATTTGTAGGGTCAGTTTTGTTGTTTCCCTTTTGAATTAACTTAAGTTCATTACCATTGCGATAGCCATAACAGAAACCTTCAAAATCGTCAACACCAAATACGCTCATTCCCAGAACGACATAATGTTTGCTACTGTGATTGTATGAGATAAAACAGTCAATTTCCATCTGCATATGTATCCAGGGAATGGCTTCATTGCTTTTAAGATGATAATGCAGGAATTGGTGGTTCAAAACCCATTCCGCCCCGAGAACTGCCGTGGATGAAAATCCATGAGCAACTGATGTAATGTTCCATTTGCCAACAAGATGATCCAGGAGGTCATCATGGAGCTGACCATTTGTGGTATCCGCAACTTTTTGTGCAAATGTTATACTTGTAATAAGCGTTGCTATAATTAAGAAGTAAACCCGTTTCATCAAAACAATTTTATTATGGTTAATTGATTTTATAAAATTACTTCCGCTTTAGCTGGCGGTCAATCACCTGAACATGTGATTTTGAAGGCAATGATTGTAAAATTCAAGGATGATGTTGCAGAGATATTAGTGGAGCGTTATTTTATTATAAAGCCTTTTACAAGCAAGGTTAAAATTTCTTTTAAGAAAAAGGTCTTTCCCTGTTCATGTGATTTTAAATTTAAGTTGTACATGCGTTCCTTCATGTATGTTAGAGGCAATTTTAAAATCACCATTCAATTCAGCCGCACGTTTCTTTAAAGTATTCATTCCATTACCACTGAATATTTTATTTGCGTCAAAACCTTTACCATTATCATTAATATTCATTTCAATATGATGATCTTTTTGATCGATACATACAGATACTTTTTCTGCACGTGAATGTTTTGCAGCATTATTAATTACTTCTTTGAAAAAGAAATAAAAGTTTTTACGCTGTTCCATCGTTAATTTTATGGCGGAAAGAGAGGCGTCACTTGCAAATTCCAGTTCTATATTTTTTGAATCAAGTATTTCTGAGGCGAACTGGTTCATGCGTTGTAATACATTTTCGAAACGATCATTTCCCGCTTTGATTGCCCATACAATATCACCCATATTTTCCTGTATGGCACTGGTACTTTCTCCTATGGAAGTAAGCAGGGAAAATGCGTCCGGCGACTTTGCCTTTGCCAGTTCATTCATAATGCTGATGCTGCTTAATGTAGAGCCAATATCATCATGAAGATCGTCTGCAATTCTGTTACGTATATTCTGCAATTGTCTAATGCGCCTGTTTCTTATAGTGATACCCGCTATGACTAATGATATGGTAAGCAAAGCAACCAGGAAATACATCCTGTACCGCTTTTGTAATTCTATTTTAGCGGCTTCTACATCTTTCTGTTTTTCCTGTTCCTTAAAGATGATATTTTGAAAAGCAATTGTTTTTTCCCGGTTAAATAAACTATCCTTTACAGCAAGACTTATATGAAGGTATTTTAAACTGCTATCGGGATTATTTTTTGATTCATAAACAGCCGCAAGCAGGTTTGCGGCTTTAAGCAAACCAAGTGGGTAGGTTTTTGCTATCCTTTCATCGAGTGCTTTTTTTGCGTACCAAATTGCAGAATCCTGTCTGCCAATTGACTGGAATACAGTTGCCATGCCATTATAATCATCAATTTTATTAACTTCCATGTGAGTCTCCGCAGAATAAGGTATGCTCATCCGGTAATAAAAAGTTGCTGAATCATGATTTTCTTTGCCCTCAAAAGCATCGCCCAGCGCGGTAAATAAAATACTTCTTATCCTCTTCCCGTCGTAATTATTTATATCAAGGGCCTGGGTGTGTTCAATTAATTCGTAGCTTTTTTTAGCATATATTAATGCAGAATCATATTGATGCATGGCGTTAAAAATGCGGGATGAATTACCATAGACGGCATATCGCTCACCGGGCAAATCCTGTTCACATATTTGTATTACTTTACGCCAATATTTTAAGCTGGTATCGTATTCACCCAGGTTATAATAGCAATCACTGAGCATCCCATTGGAAAAACCCGTTGTATATGGATTGTTTAGTTTTTTGGCAATAGGGAGTGCCTTAAAAGCATAATCCAGTTCCAAAGTATAATTTCCTAGAACGTATAACGATGCATTTGCGGCAACTACTGACCAAAATATTTGATTATCAGAATGTAATCTTTCTGCGAGGGCTAAAGCTTTTTGTGCATATATTAAAGCAGAATCAGGATAAGAAAACCGGTAGGCGTCGCTTAAGTTGATAAGCGTGTTTACTTTATTGGTGTCGGCTTTTCGTTTTGCCAAAGCTCTTTTTACTGAGTCGATCCATTGAGCTTGAGAGAATACGGCAAATGAGTACGCGAGGAGAATTGACAAAAGAAATATGTGTCGGACCAATGTTTTCATCTAATAGTGTTTACACGTTGCTGTAAACTTTATGAAGCGTTTTTATATCTTCAATTTGGCTACTTTCATTTCAATTATGAGCATATTTTCCCGGCATAAAGAAATCATTTTTTTTCTTTTCAACCAATCACAGGTTTATGTGATTTTGATCTTACGTCGTAGAACTTTTCCTATATTTATTTGTACTTAATTTTAAAATCAGCTCTGAATCCTGAAATAGTTTAAGGGATGGGCCTGGCTTAAATTCCCGATTATTTTCGTAAATCTTAATTATAAATTCAGGGTGCATTCACCGGTAATTACTTTTTGAACAATGCATATATCTTTCTGAACACTTTGCCCATGGCCCTTTACACAGAATAAATATTTGCTATTGGTTTTTGCCGCGCCTTATTTACCCCGCAACTTTTCAATTCCTTATTTCTTTTTATAGTTTTAGAATTACAGAATTCTTTACGGGGCTAATCTGCAAAACCGAAGCGTTTTGTGGTTTTGAAAATGTACCTTTTTCAGTTGTCACAACATATTGCATTCCTTCAAATTGTGCAGCTACCTTGTTTGGCTCAATCTTTTCAAAAGGTAACTTTGCATTTTCACTTGTAACCAGTTCCAAATACCAGTTAATAGTTTTATTGCCTGTTATAGTGATTTTAATTTGCTGTTCACTAAGATCCATTTCAAGCGTTCCATTAAATGACTGTAATGGCCAGGAAATATAAAGCTTTCCGGGCGTGGAATCATTAATGACCGGATCTTTTCCTTTAAGCAATATTGTCTCCCCGTTTTTTGTAGCTTTAAATTGAAGGCCTGCAGGTTTATTTGGAGAACTCCACAAATATCCGTCAACAAACGGGAGCGTAAAAAAGGCACACTCATTTGAAGAAGCTATTTGTGTTTCATAAACAGAGGGGAATTTCTCATTGAACAGGTGAATATCCCTAAACTTTAAAGTACTGTCTTCCCATAAAAGATTGGCCCTGTAAAACCGGCTGTCGAACCAAACGGTTTTACGATTGCTGCCAGGCAAATCATTATTTATAGTTACTGAAGTAGCCGGTGTAACCTTATATTTTTTTCGAAACCATTCGCCCGATTGGGCTAATGTTTGCACCGTTATTTTTTTTTCATCCCGCAGCTTTTCAATTAGTGGAAATTGTATTTCCAATCCTTTCTGCATGGCGTTCCATGTAAAAGAATTTTCCTGCCCTGCCTGGGTGTAGGCAAAATCCATCGATGCACCGGTTATAAACTCTTTAAAAAACCAATTTACCCAGGTTGAATCACCACCGGCATGCGGATACACAGGTTCAAGGGTTATAACTCCCTGCCTTGCCCGCCCCGGCTCATCATCATATTGCCGGATCGGGTCACTGCCCAACATTCTAAAAATGGGTACAGGTATTTGTTCCTCTACGTGTTGGGCAGGCATGTAGGCATTGATTTTGCTGGGATAATATGCCTGGTTCCAATAACCTCCCCACAGCGTATATCCATCCGTTCCATATTGATCTTTGCAGTTACAGGAAGCAACAATTCCATATTTTTCGTAAAGGTAATTTAACGTATGGGCGTCAATAAACCACGACCCCACAGATTTGGGATAATACCCGAAAGTCTTTTTAAAGTCAGCCATGTACACGTCTGCCAACTTCTCTCTTTCTCCCGGTGTATAGCCCGTTGAAAAACCAATGTTTGCGCGCCAATCCCACGGATATCTTCCACGCCATTTAAGCCTTGCATTTTCAACAAGTGGTTGCGGAATTTCCCACCATGCTCCTATTTCAAAAGAATCACGTGAAAGGCCTTTTAATAGCTTTTGATAACGTTCGTCAAGAAGTGCATCGTATTGTAATAAAAAAGTTCCGACAAGGTGATATTTCTTCATCATTTCAACCTGCTTTACTACAGTTTGGTACAGAACATCTTCAGTAATAGCCGAGTCCCGCGGCTCGAGCAGCCTGATAAAATTGATGATGTTAACGATCCTGGGATGATCAGCCGGATTACCGTTTTTAACAATGCTGTTTTGTAAAATATCAAACGAGCACAGCATACAGGTAAAGGATAAAAAAATCAATATAAATCTTACGCATTTAATTTTAGCCATGAAATTTATTAAGGGATTATCTGCAAGTTTAAAAGGCCTGACAAGTTTACATTAATATATTCAAAAATTGAGGAGAAATTTTTTACCTGCAACCGCAACCGGGCCAATGTCCTTACCGAACAAATCTTTTTTAGCTTGCAAAGCAAAACAAAGTTCATAACCTCTATAAGGCTTTAATGATGAAAGTAACATTACTAATTTGCAGATTTATGGCAGATGCCGGGTCATATGAGATTCGATTTTTCGTTCGCTTCTTACGTTAGCAGACGATAATCGAACACCGCTTGCGTTTGTCCGTTTGAATCATCATTTCACTACAGCCGTTTGTATTTTTCCGCCGTTCGGTAATCGAAATAACTATGATAATAATCGAAATATTAAATTGCTATATTTTAGGAGTAGAATTATCGCCACAAAATATTTTGATTTATTAATAACTTAACAAAAAATCATGGACAAACCGGATTTTAAAAAGGTAGAGAATTTCGTAAAAGGGCTTGAGAAATATAATCGTTATACAGGTGCTTTTGTCTATGGTTCAGTAGCCCGTGGAGAGGCTAACAATAAAAGCGATTTAGATATTAAAGTTATTGTTAATGGCGATTATTGCGAGAATATAAATAACCCTTCCATTGATGGAATTGCGCTTAACATCACATTTACTTCTTTCAGCCAGATTGAGAAGCGGCTTAACGATATAGCAAAAAAAGGTGAACATATTCCTATGCTTGCAGAATCCACTATTCTTTTTGATAAAACCGGCAAATTAAAAGAGTTAAAAGAAAATCTATTGAATGTTACTCCCAAAAAATTAACGGAGAAGGAATATCATATGACGCAGTTAATAATTTTTAATGCGGAAAATAAAATCAACCGGGCCCTGGCCGATGATGACGATTTATCGGCACAGCTTGGAATGCATATCAGCCTCAACGATTTGCTTAAGATACACTACCGGATAAGCGGCAGATGGTATGTAAGTGACAAAAGGTTATTGAGCAACCTTATGACCTGGGACAAAGATCTATCCCGGCAACTGTGCTCCTTTTTAAATGAAACTGAAATAAAAGAGAAATACAAAATTTGGGTAAAAATGATTGATTATATTTTAGAACCCATCGGTGGTAAACAGGATATAAAAGAGATCAATTGTAATTGTTCGTCTTGTAACAACGACCTCAAAACTTTGCTTGGCTTATGTCAATAATTTTATAGAAATATACTTGGCAGTTTAAAGGAGTAATTATACATATGCCAATTTTAAACTACTGGCCAAACGGAAAGCAAGCAAGATGTGTTTAAATCTTTGGAGGTTGAATTGGCTCCATCCCCGCCAAGTGCGCCGATGAGAACACCTAAGATGATCACACGAATTTTGTACAATAAGCTGCCCGGTGGAAGACAGGTTAGTGTTCTGGAGAATTCATGTTACAGTTTTACAATGCTACACAATAGAATTTACACGATACTAATTAACTTTAATCAACAAAATGTTATGTTGTGAAGGAAACTAATACTCTTATTATTGGAGCAAGCATTTCGGGTTTGGCTTCCGCCGCTTCTCTGCATAAACAAAATATCGGATATATTATTATTGAAAAACAAAATGAGATAGCCACTCCATGGCGCAACCATTACGACCGTTTGCATTTACATACAAGTAAAAGATTTTCAAATTTGCCGTATAAAAAGTTTGGGAAATTAATACCCCGGTATCCGGGCCGGCAACAGGTGGTTGATTATTTAGAAGACTATCAAAAACAATTTAACATCAACCCGGTTTTTAATACCGAAGCCATCTCGGTAAAGAAGGAAGGCGACTATTGGATTACCGCTACAAACAACGGCTCATTCAAATCAAAATACCTGGTAATGGCCACGGGCATCTTTGGTAAACCCAAATCCATCAGTTTTAAAGGAATGGAAACATTTACCGGTAAAATCCTGCACAGCTACGAATACAAAACAGGCAAAGACTTTAAAGGGCAAAACGTGTTGGTAGTAGGTTTTGGTAACTCGGCCTGTGAAATTGCAATGGATCTATACGAACAAGGTGCAATGCCTTCTATGGCAGTTCGCTCTCCCGTAAATGTAATTCCAAGGGATGTTTTAGGGATGCCTGTACTTGAGCTAAGTTTATTAATGAACCGTCTTCCGCCACGGGTAGCCGATACCATCAGTGCCCCTTTGGTAAGGTTGTTAATTGGTGATCTTACCAAACTGGGGCTCAAAAAAATGCCTTATGGCCCGCTGGAACAAATTCGCAGGGACGGGAACGCCCCGGTATTGGACATTGGCACAATTCAGCATATCCGTAAAGGACACATAAAAATTTATGAGGATATTGATTACATCGAAGGGAAAACCATTCATTTCAAAGATGGCAAAAAAGAAATTTTTAGTGCGATTATTGCCGGGATCGGGTATTGCCCGGACTATCCCAAAATAGTTGATGTCGATGAGAGTCGTTTCGGGGATTTACGGGTGTGTGTGGATGAGCAAAAATATTTTGGTAAAGATGGTTTGTATTTCTGTGGTTATTGGGTGAGCCCAACGGGCCAAATCCGTGAGATTACCTCAGACGCGCAAAAAATTGCAAAGAATATTGCTAAAGAAAGTCTTTCGAAAATCACACCTGACAAAGGCCCAACGACTATATTAAAAAGCAGGTTACATAACCGGTAAAATAAGCCCACAAGTCAAGTAGCATTAACTGAACTATTTGGTAACAATAAAATCATAGTTACCAGAACCAACCTCAAAAACAGCGTAGCCTCTTTCATACTTTATTAAACGGAGCCCATCCTGTTCAAAATTATTTTTACCACTTTCTGTAATGGCTTCATTTTGTGTTGCCGGTATCCATACTTCTGCAGTGGTATTTACAGGTACAGTTATCTTCAGTTGAAAACTATCTCCTTCTTTTTTCCAATCACTTAAAATTTCTCCATATACACTCTGGTAAGATCCTTTGGCCCAGGTAAGTTCCGCAGGCAGAGGCTTAATAATAATTTTTTTAAATCCGGGAGCAGCAACATTAATTCCCAATAAAGACTTGTAAAACCATTCATCAACGGAACCAAACATAGGATGGTTTTGTGATGGCCCGCTTTCGGGATACGCCCAGGTTTCCCATAATGTGGTTGCGCCATTTGCGATCATATTGCCCCAACCCGGATAATCTTTTTGACTGGCGATCCTATAGGCTATATCGTTCATGTCATTTTCTCTCAAAACATCAAACATCATATTCGTTGAAAAGATACCGGTTGATAAATGCCAGTTGTGCCTTGCAAATTCGTTCATCAGTATTTTAACTGACGAATCTTTTTGCGGTGAAATGCCATACCACAAAGCGAGTATCTGTGCACTCTGCGTGGCATTATCAAAACGCCCTGTATTCGCAATATAGTACCTGTTTAATATGGCCTCTTTAATTTTACCAGCCAGCTTTGCATACTTTGTTGAATCTTCATTTTTACCAAGTATGCCTGCAAATTCTTCTGCAAGTTTAGCATGGTGATAGTAAAATAAAGATGCACTGAATGATTCAGGTTTTGTATCCAGCGCCTCATGATCACTGATGTCCCAATAGAATAAATTATCTACCGCCTTTGACCGCAAAAAGTCCATCTGCTTTATAAAAGCATCATAATTATTAGCAATGACCCTTTTATCACCATAATAATCATATAACTGTTTTTGTAAAAAAGAAAATCCTAATTCCCAGCCCAATGGCCCTGATTCCCCGCCGTAACCCCTGTCCGCAATACCTGTGTAAGGAGCTATCTCAGTAATACCGCCATCGGGTTGCTGTTCATTGGCAAAATCATTTATGGCTTTATTATAAAAGCCAGCCATATTATAATTGTATATGAAAGCATTTGAACTAACTACCATATCCGCACCATAACCCATTTTCTCACGTCCGGGGCAATCTGATTGAACACTGAATACATTGCTTAAAAATGTCCATTGAATTATTTCATGCAGATTTGTAAACATCGTATCGGAACATGAAAATGTTCCGTTCAATGGCAGGTCGCTGTTCATGCGTAACCCGGCAATGTCTGCTATTGTTGGTTTGCCCGGCCAGCCTGTTATTTCCACATAACGAAAACCATGAAAAGTAAACCGGGGGCTCCATATCTCGGTGCCCTCACCTTTTAATATATAACCATCTTCCTGCCACGCTGTTTCCGGTGCACCGGGACCGCCTTTAATGCCTCCCTTTTTAATTTGAGTAGCAACGGTGGTCATGAAATTTAATGAGCCATCTTTCCAAAGGTCTTCACCATAACGTAAGGTTATTTTTGTTCCCGCTGCGCCTTTAACTTTGATACGTGCAACGCCTGCAAAGTTTTGACCCATATCAACAATAAAAGTATCTTTTGAAGGCTCGGTTATTTTAACCGGCGTGATAACTTTTGTAATTTTTATTGCGGGTTGCATTTGTGCAGTTAATACTCCGGAAGGGCCTTTAACAACCATAGCATTCTTCCAGGCACCCTTATCGGCACCTGGTTTGTTCCAGTTTTTTTGTTCCAGCCTTGCATCATATTTTTCACCGAGGTACACATTGTTATGAATTACCGGGCCCGGAGCGGTCTGCCAGGTTTCATCTGTTACAATTGTTTTTGTTGAGCCATCATTATAGGTGATATGTATCTCTGCTTTTACGCATGGCCTTCCTGTCTCCTGAATTTTACGCAGATCAAATCTACCGAAGATACGCAATGGCAATGGGTTCCACCACCCACTACCCAGCATTATGCCGACGGTATTATCTCCCTTCCTTAACATAGCAGTAATATCATAAACAGCATACAACACTTCTTTTCTATAAGTAGTAAAACCGGGGTCAAGAACATGATCGCCAACTTTCGCTCCATTCAGGAACATTTCATAATATCCAAGGCCGGTGACATACAATCTTGCATTGGCAATTTTTTTCTGCACTGGAAATTCCTTTCTGAATAAGGGCATCCTGTCCTCTTTATAATAATCTTCATCTCTTTCAGGGTTCACAGTGCCATCGCCAATCCATTTTGCCTGCCAGTCACTTACCTGTAAAGCAGCCGTTTCAAAAGTGGCAATTGAACTCCAGGAAGAGGCCGTACCATTTTTATCATACACCTTTACCCGCCAGGAATATTTTGTGAAGGGCCGCAACGCTTTGCCATCGTATTCTATATGTATATTTTGGTCTGATTTTATTTTGCCCGTTTGCCAAACATTTCCTTTAAGCAACTTTACATCTTTCTCATTATCGCTCACAAGTATTTCATACCCTGTCTGAAACTGGTTCCTCTCAGAAGTAAGGAAATTCCAGCTTAACCGTGGTTTTATAATGTCTATACCCAATGGGTTCTCTAAGTATTCACAGGTAAGGCGAACAGGTTGCAAGGAAGGTGTTGCAAATGTAGATTGAATAGATAAAAAGAGGAACAACGATAATAATAAAATTTCCTTTTTCATATAACTTTTTAATGGTTGAAAGTTCAAGGTTGAAAGTTGCGAATCTTGAAGGCCTCACCCCAACCCCTCTCCTTCAGAGAGGGAACTAACTTACCATACACGCTTCAACCTTCAACCTTGAACTTTCAACCTTCTCCTATAATTTAAAAAATATTTTTTTCCGATAAAGAAAATAACAAAGTAACCACTCCAGCGTAAAAATACATATAGAAGCAATGATGAATTGCGGCATTTCAGCCATATGGAACCAACCTGTTACACCGTTAGAAATAGCGGATATATAACCATTGAACCAACGATCGCCAACGATCTCAAAAAATACATAAATAAAAATCGAATTCATTCCTACAATCGTAAAGAATTTTAGATTATTACGATGGCCTTTAATATCAATCCACCAGTAAGATAAAGCCAGGAACCATAAACACCAGCCCAGTGATGCAATCGTAAATGAACTGGTTGCGATCCTTTTTATAATGGGCGTAATACCTGCATAATCCAGTCCAAATCCCACTATTAAACAAACCAGTCCCCATATCAGTAACGTCTGAATTTTCTTGCTGCCACTTATTAAAAGCTTTCCTGCAATAGCGCCTGCGATGGTGTGCACAGCAGTGGGTATACAGTTAATAGCTACCCAGCCATCTGAATTGATCTTATTCATGAGGATCATATCCACATAGTTACCAAAATTGTGTTGATCAGTAAATGGCTGATCAAAGCCCGGCACATGGGTGTACCGGTATAAAATTTCAGTAAGTAATAATAATCCCACACACACTACGACCTGGGCAAGATTGCTCCATCGAAAAATAAGAAAAGCCACCAATGTTGTAAATGAAAGTTGTGTAAGTATATCCCATAATTCAAATGACAGTCCACTGCGGCGAACCGCATAGTCCAACACTCCCCAAAAAAATAACCATCCGCAACGCCTGAGTATTTTCCTGAAAGACTGATTCCAGGTAACACCAGTTGACCATTGTTTATGCAGTGAGAAAGCCATAGCTGTTCCTGCCATGAACATGAATGCCGGTTGTATCAAATCCCAGAAATGTAAACCATTCCATGGATGATGCTCAAACTGATTAATGAATACATTAAATGCCGATCCCTTTGTATTATCAATTAAATAATTATAAACACCGGTAGATCCCATAGCAAGCAGCACCATGATAAACCCCCGTAAAAAATCCAGTGATAATAATCTTTGATTGGCAACCGGGCTTACCGGGAGAGGCTGAGTTGACGGAATACTTTCAGTCATAGATATTTAATTTTTATTTCTTTAAATCGGCGTAACTAATGAGTTGAATATTTTTCTTTCGTATGGTTTCCCTTATTAATGAATTCGTCCATAGATCTGTAACGCCCTGACGGTCTGCTGCAACATTTTCGTAACCTATATGATAAATGGCCCTCATTTCAGGACCGTCCAACGCAGGATGATCAACAAACAAATAAGTACTGCCGGGCTTAAGGCTATCAAGCATATTCAAAAAACTTTTT
>JBDTZL010000096.1:0-11921 GCA_040005125.1 Ginsengibacter sp. | reverse complement strand
GTTAAAACGGAAGCAGGTCATTTAGCTGATGAAATAATTGGTGCTAGCCGCCACGTTAATAAGGTTAGAACAGGGATAAGAACAAGAGTTGAGGAAAATAACAAAGATGTTTTTATTTTTTATCGGTTTCTATTACCTGGAACAAAATGCCGTCAACTTTTGGTTCAAAAAATTCGAATGGCCGGGCAAATACAAATTGTACCAATACAAAAAGCGCTATTGAGAGTAGCACTATTCGAATAAGTGTTTTCGTTGAGTATTTCATTTGTTTGTGCTGCTGTATTTGCTATAAAGAACCAGGAGTTTTAAGTTTCCGTTTATTAATAAAATTTCCAATCGCTACAAATAATAAAGACATAACTATAAATACTATGGCAATACCAACTGCATTGATAAGGGCCTGTTTTAATCCGATTTTGCCTGTATCAATAAACGGATAGGGATAAAAGCCGGAAAATGATCCACGAATAAAAATGAATATTATATAAACGAGTGGATATATTAACCAGGGTAAAATATCACCCCATTTTAATTGATTTTTTGAAACAAAAATTATCCAATAAATTAAAAACAGGATTGGAATTACCGAATGAAGTAATTCGTCTACGATCATCTGTAATCCTTGCGGATTCCAGATAAAACGTAAGACCAGGTTGTAGATTATCCCAACAATAACAATATATACGGTAACAGCAGTAAGCGTTTTTTGACTGGAAAAAAAATCCCCCCACCTTGAGCCTGGATTAATTAATAGTGTAGTGCAGCATACAGCAACAATAAGGTTTGTGGTGATTGTAAAATAACTGAAGTACCTGACGATTATTTCAGGTGCCGCCGCTATCCCACTGTTAATATTTATACCAAATTGGGTTGCCAGGGCAAACCACCCAAAAATTAATAAGACTGCCAGGTAAATTTTCAGCGATGTTGATTGTTGTTTCCCCATCTCACACTTTTTTTATTGCTGTTTGAAATTTTTAGAAACGCAAAGCTTTCCCCGCCGGTATTATTTTCACCGTTTCGCGTTTTATTGCTAATGGCCTTCCACTCTCAGATCAATATAGTTCTTGCTTTAGTTCTTTAACCGATGTAATTATTAATTTTTTGTTTTAAGTTTAATTAATATTTGCTAACAACGTGGTTGGAATAAATAAAGTATGGATGACAAATTGATTGTTGGGATCCAACCGGTTGAGCCTCCTGAAAAGGTACATTATAAAACTGAAGGGATGCATCGGAAAATTTATAGGCAATTGTTATAAAACTTATCTCACAGCGGCAAAGGAACGCAAAGCTGATTTTCTTAGTGCTCTTTGTGCCCTGTTTGTCGACAGGCAGTTTTGTGAGAAACTAAAACTTTAATATGACTACCAGCGAAATTCTTCAATATGTGAAAGATCATCCATCGGGGAAAGTGAAAATTGCATTCACCGACATTGACGGGATATTGCGTGGCAAATATATTTCTGCAGAGAAATTTCTTTCTGTGATAGATAGCAATACGAGTTTCTGTGATGTGATTTTCGGATGGGATGCAGCGGATGTTGCTTATGATAATGTTGGATTTACGGGTTGGCACACCGGTTATCCTGATGCTCCCGCAAAAATAGATCTGTCTACTTTCAGAAAAATCCCCTGGGAAAATGAGGCTCCTTTTTTCCTGGGTGAAATGATGAATGTGAATGGAGATCCCTGTTATGTGTGCCCAAGGCAATTATTAAAGAAAATTTTAAATGATGCAAAGCAGGAGGGATACCTGCCTTATTTCTCACAGGAATTTGAATGGTATAATTTTGCGGAAACCCCGCAAAGCATCCATGATAAGCAATTCAAAAATCTTACGCCACTTACACCGGGAATGTTTGGATATTCAATTCTTCGCAGTACACTACAGAATCCTTATTTTACTGATCTTTTTGATTTGCTTAAAAAATTTAATATTCCGCTGGAAGGCTTACATACTGAAACAGGCCCCGGTACTTATGAAGCCGCTATTAGTCATTCTGAAATTGTAGAAGCCGCCGACAGGGCTGTATTATTTAAAACAGCAGTAAAGGAAATTGCGTACAGGCATGATAGCGTGGCTACGTTCATGGCAAAGATCAGTGAACATCTTCCGGGTTGTGGGGGGCATGTGCATCAAAGCCTCTGGGATGAAACAGGCAAAAAGAATCTTTTTTATAACGAAAAAGATAAAAAGAAAATGAGTGGATTGATGAAAAGTTATATTGCAGGGCAGTTGCATTGCCTGCCATTTATTTTGCCAATGTTTGCCCCGGTGATTAACAGTTATAAAAGACTGGTAGAAGGAGCCTGGGCGCCAACTACCCTTACCTGGGGAGTTGATAACAGAACGGTGGCTTTGCGTGTTTTATCGGCAGGTAACAAATCATGCAGGCTGGAAACAAGAGTGATCGGCTCAGATGTTAATCCTTATTTAGCTATGGCAGCTTCGCTTGCTTCAGGTTTATATGGTATAAAAAATAAATTAAAATTAAAACAGCCTGCTACCACAGCGAACGGATATAAAGATTACTCAAATGGGACGCTTCCTAAAACGCTTGATGAAGCCACCCAAATGATGAAGCAATCAAAAGTGGCAAAAGAAATATTGGGAGAAAAATTTGTTGATCACTTCGTTCAGACCCGTGAATGGGAATGGCGGCAACATCTTAAATCGGTAACTGACTGGGAGTATAAGAGATATTTTGAGATTATTTGAAAAAATCTCAAGAAACAAATCACAAAAAACAAGAAAAAAAGCGAAAGGCAAAAAAAATAAGTTCAGTAATCTTTTGAATACCTGTAGTCACAATGAGTTTCAAAGTACGTCGACCTCTAAAAAGATCCGGAGAATTATCGTGAAGTTCCTTTGATAAGGTAGTTCCCTCTCACTTGGGAGTGGGGTTGGGGTGAGGTTTTATAGGAATTATTGGTGCAGGGGGCAGGGGCAATTTTTAATTTTTGTATTTTTTTAATTTATTTGTTTTTTGTTATTTGTCTTTTGTCTTTTGTTTCTTGTTTCTAGTTATTTGGAATTTTATTTCTAATGATTCAATAATAAAAAAAATGTCTTTCAATCAAATTTATCAATACAATTTTCCAACTACCATTCGTTTTGGTCCAGGTTCCAGCAAAGAGCTGGGGGATTACTTATTAAAGAACAACCTGTTAAAACCATTGATAGTTACAGATGCAACTGTGGCTCAGCTGGATTTTTTTAAAGAAATTATAAAAGATCTCAAATGGAAAAATATTTCAACGGAAGTATTTAATGATATACACAAGAATCCGGTAAAATCGGATGTATACAAAGGAACAGATGTGTATGATGCCACAAGCCGGAATGCTATAATAGGGATCGGCGGAGGTGCTGCGTTGGATGTTGCGAGGGCAATAGTGCTACGGGTAAACCATCGGGAAGACCTTTTTAAATATGATGACCTTATCGGGGGGGATGTATATGTAACCAATGATGTTCCCCATTTTATCACCATTCCCACAACCGCCGGTACAGGCAGTGAAGTAGGCCGAAGCGCTATCATTGCAGATGATGAAACCCATCAAAAGAAAATTCTTTTCTCTCCTAAACTTCTGGCGAAAATCGTCTATGCTGATCCGTTATTAACTATGGAGCTGCCATCTTTTATTACTGCTGCTACCGGGATGGATGCATTAACCCATAATATGGAAGCCTACCTTGCCAAAATGCCTCATCCTATGTGTGAAGGAATAGCATTGGAAGGCATTTCATTAATTAGCCAGTCTTTGGAAAAAGCGGTAAACAATCCTGATCTTGAATCGAGAAGTAAAATGCTGATCGCTTCCCTGATGGGAGCCGTAGCTTTTCAAAAAGGGCTGGGTTTGGTACATTCACTGGCGCACCCGCTTTCTTCATTACTGGATACGCACCACGGTTTGGCCAATGCTATAAATATCCCGTATGGAATGCAATTTAATATTGAGGGTTTTGAAGATAAATTTAAACGGATAGCCAGGACACTGGCGTTAAAAGAGGAAAACGGGGAAGCAGTTGTGAGGTATTTATTTGATCTGAATTCAAAAATAAACATACCTCATAAACTGTCGGAAATTGGCGTGAAGCAGGATCATATCGAAACATTAGCGGATCTTGCTATAGCAGATTTTGCTCATCCCAATAATCCCAAGCCTGTTACCAGGGAAGATTTTAAAGAATTATATTTGAAAGCGATGTAAAGGTTGTTGGTTAGATATTAATAAAGTGTATCAATAATTTTTAATATGAAAAATATTGTTATTGGAATAACTGATTGTCATAAGTATTTGAATTACGAACGTTGGATCCTGGATCAACCGGCCGTGGAAGTAATTAAGCTGAGCTATCAGGAAAATAATTTTGGCGATATTGAAAAATGCAATGGAATTATCCTAAGCGGGGGAAGTGACATAAATCCACGATTATACAATCAACCTGAATACCTGGCATATTGCCACCAGAAAGAAATTGATGAAAGCAGGGATGAATTTGAGTGGAAGGTACTGCAACATACTGAAGAGAAACAACTACCTGTATTAGGGATATGCAGGGGACTACAATTTGTAAACATTTTTTTGGGGGGAACTTTGGTGCCGGATATTCCTGCATTTGGAAAATTTAATCATGCCAAATTTGAAGAGGGCAAAGACAGGGAGCACCTGGTTGAAATAGATAAGAATTCGGTATTATATACAATCGTAGGACAGAAAAAAGGAGAAATAAATAGTGCACATCATCAAAGTGTTGATATGCCTGGTTATGACCTGGTAGTAAATGCGCTGTCGCCGGATGGGATTATTGAAGGCATGGAAAGAAAAGATGCTAAAGGGAAATCATTTCTGCTGTTAGTACAGTGGCATCCTGAGAGAATGACAGACCAGGAAAGTATATTTTCAAAAAACATCAGGCAAAGCTTTTTAGATGCTGTTCGGAATACTATGTAAAGTGTATGCTATTCTCAATACTATAAGATACATCGCATTCCATTAACAATAACTTACGGCATTCTTTTATGTTGACCAAAGTCACCCTGAACCTGTCAAAGTATTGTTGACATGGGCAGAGAGCTTTTAAGAAAAATAAAAACTGATTTTAATACTACTGCACCTAAATATTTAAAAATAAATTATGCAGATCATTAACCCTGCGACGGAAGAGATCATTAAAGAAATTAAAGAAGACACAAAAGAAAGTGTAGCAGTAAAGTTTCAATTATTGCAAACTGCTCAACCGGCCTGGCAGAGGGTTTCTCTTTCTGAAAGAATAGAAATACTGAAAAGGTTCTCTGATCTCCTGGAAAAAAATATTGAACATCTTGCCCTCGTCCTTACAAATGAAGTTGGAAAGCCTTTGCGGCAATCATACAATGAAATCAATGGTGCAAGAACCCGGATGAAATGGCTTGTAGAAAATGCAGGGAAATATTTATCAGATGAAACGATGATTTTGGAAAAAGGATTGGAAGAAAAAATTACCTATGATGCTCTCGGTGTAATTTGCAATATTTCGGCGTGGAACTATCCTTACCTCGTAGGTGTAAATGTGTTTGTGCCTGCATTGCTGGCTGGTAATGCGGTGATGTATAAACCGTCTGAATATGCAATACTTACGGGATTGGAAATTGAAAAATTATTAAAGCAGGCGGGTATTCCGGAGAATATTTTTCATGTAGCCGTTGGGGCAAAAGAAGTAGGAGAGCTATTGCTGGGGCTTCCATTTGATGGATATTTTTTTACAGGTTCTTATAAAACCGGGAAATACATCTATGAGAAAATAGCTCCTAAAATGGTTCCCTGTCAGTGTGAATTGGGTGGTAAAGATCCTTTGTACGTTGCAGACGATGTAGGAGACATTAAATCAGTTGCAGCCGGTACGGCAGACGGGGCTTTTTATAATAACGGGCAAAGTTGCTGCGCAGTGGAAAGAATCTATGTGCATGAAAAAGTGTATGATACATATGTTGATGAATTTGTGAAAGAAGTAAAATCCTGGAAAGCCGGGCCACCAACAGAAGAAGGAATTTATTTCGGGCCGTTGACCAGGAAAGAGCAACTTGGTATCCTGGAAAAGCAGGTAGCTGAAGCAACACAGAAAGGAGCAACTATCGTAACAGGCGGGAACCGCGTTAATGGGAAAGGTTATTATTTTGAACCAACCATCCTCATAAATGTTAACCATGATATGAGCGTCATGAAAGATGAATCGTTTGGGCCCATCATTGGTATCATGAAAGTAAAAAATGATGAAGAAGCAATTCAATTAATGCAGGATACAGAATATGGATTAACTACTGCCGTTTACAGCGCAGATAAAGCACGGGCCGAAAAAATTTTGGGACAAATAGATGCAGGAAGCGGCTATTGGAATTGCTGCGATAGGGTGAGTGGGGCCCTTCCCTGGAGTGGCAGAAAACATTCCGGGTTTGGAACCAGCCTCTCACACGCAGGGTTGCGTGCGTTTGTAAAACCTAAAGCGTGGCATTTGCGGAGTTAAAATGCAAGCTTCATTTTATATCATTGCTATTTTAGTGCTATGTTAAATGTAAAAGCAGAATGCTAATATGCGGATCTGATTAGTTGGGAAATCTTCCTGTAACTTACACATGACGACTTCTACCGCGATTTAAATTTATTCCTTTCATATTTTGTCAAATGAATAGCTCATGATGAAAATGACCTATACCGCAGTATTATTGCTTGTGTGCTCCGGCATTCAAACAACCGCGCAGGTTCAATATAAAGTCAATGCAGATACCGTGAGTCAGACAGCGGAAGAAAACTTAGCACGTAACATCTTTACTACTTTTCAAAAAAGGAATGATTCGATGTGGGTATTACTATATCCTACTAACGCAGAATAAAGGGAATTAACCCGGCTGATGACTGATGCAAAAATCATAAAATTACCCCAGGTAACAATAGATGAAATGCTTGCGAAGCATGATAAAGAGGCCACCCCTGAAGATAAAAAAATATTCCATAATTTTTTAAAACAGGCCGATAGCCTTGGCATACATTGGGACGATGCTGTTTACCGGAAACCGGACTTCGATAGCTTTTACCCGGAAAATTTTATCCTGAAATATAGGAGTGGCGACATTTGGTTTACCTGTAAAAATCTGCATTTTGTAATAGAGGGCATTGAAGCAGTAGAAATACCTTTTGGTTTTAAGCTCCAATCAATCAAAAGGATCAGGCAGGTTGACGGCGTAAAATAAACTACAGATGGTCTTACAATTTATCCAGTATGAAATAGCCCAGGTTCATTTCATCTTCTTTGGTATTATTAGTTGGTGAAAGCACAATGCTGTATGTTTCTTTTATATGCTCCGGCAGAATATCTTCAATCTCAAAAATATCATCAACGTCTACCCCGTACTTATCGTCTATATGCGAGGGGGCTCCCTTAAAACCGGTATGCTTATAAAATGCCGTTTCTTTCGCGCGCTGTATTGCAACCGATTTATTTTCACAGGCTACCAGCATTTTATAATGATACTCTTCAAATTCATTTTGCTTATAGCCGCCAAGGTTCAGGAAAAATAATTTACTTTTTTTCTCTGCTGCATCCGGAGGTAACCGTTGCTTATCAAAAACAACTACGGCATGCTGATCAACATAGTTAACCTGTCTCCAGGCATCAATATGAATTTTGCCCTTAGCCTCCGGCCATGCATCAATTATAGCGGGTACAAGGTCCTTAAGTGTTTCAGCAATGCCAAAAAAAACATCATGCTGCTCTGTATTTCTGCCTTTGGGTGTACAACCTAACAATAACATAAATAACTTCATTGGGAAATAATTTTTCTTTAAAATTTATTCCGAAGATCCGATAATAAAATTTACCTGTCTGTTTCATCCGGGCGGTTTACAATAAAATCTCTGCCATTAGCATAAAAAATATTTTCGGACGTGACAGCTACAGGAAAATGGTCAATCTGCATTCACTAAAAAATTATAGAAACTCGAAGGCAAGTTGCGATGAAACAAAACGATGATGTTGTATTGGTACATTACTGGCAGTTGAATTTTGGATATGATAAACCGCAGTCTCTTCATACCTGGATGCTACAATCATTTTTACGTTGCCGGCATATTCATTAAATAATTGCTGAACAAGATTGGGAGAGTTATTATTTTTTGAAAGGTGCGATAAAAGCAGGTGGCTCATAAACGAAGGCCTATACGTCGTAAAAAGTTCCAATGCCTGCTTATTGCTGAGGTGCCCGCTGCCTCCACGGATACGCCTTTTTAAAAAAAATGGATATCTTCCCTGTTCCAGCATTGTATCATCATAGTTAGCTTCCAGGAACGCCGCATGACATTGTTTAAAATGATCAATTACATTATTGCATGGCGCGCCAATATCAGTAAATACGCCAACTTTTATTTCATTACAGGAAACAATAAAACTATAAGGATCTGCTGCATCATGAAACTTTGGAAAAGCAGTTATTATGAGATTGCCAATAAGAACCGGCTCATGCGCAGTAAAAGGAGTTATCAAATGTTTCTCCAGGCTGAGCCTGCCATATGTGAGGGTGGGCTGGGTTATATAAACCGGGAGCTGGTATTTTTTGGTCAATAGCTTCAACCCGCTGATATGATCAGTATGCTCATGTGATATAAAAACTCCCTTCACTTTCTGCATACTCAGCCCCAGCCGCTTCATGCGTTTTTCTATTTCACTGCATGAAATGCCTGCATCTATCAATACGGCTTCAGTTTCATTACCAATGTAATAACAGTTGCCATTGCTTCCGGAGTTTAATGATGTAATAAATAGGGACATAAGCAACTGCAAAGAAAAAGTGTTTTAATGAAATAAAGATCTATTGTGCTAAATTACTTTCCGCGTTGTAAGATCTTTGCTCTGCTATACTGGTGAAACGTGAATACAGGATGTAAAAATTTTACAGGGTATTTATCTATGGCAAATGGTGAGCATAAAAATAGCTTACCCGGTCACCAGGTATTCATTTTATTTATTCCTCATTTTGTTCAGGCGCTTGTAAACCTTGCGTTTTCTTTTATGGCTTTCCTTCAAAAAAAATGACAAAGCAGTTATACCAATTAATGCCCCGGAAATCACGGTTACAATTATATCTTCATGCTGGTGATGATTAAGAAGAGTATCCAGATATAACCTGACGTTTACAACCGATATCATTACCAGTGAAACGAGCAGCCAGAAATTAAGAATATTATCCTGTTTGGTATTATGTCCCTCGGGTAATTTAAATACAACTATGAGCATCACAATTCCCCCAATAACTGAACTCACATATTGAAGTACAGAAGCGCCATCAACCTGGTAATTTAAAATATTTATTCGCTCATTTAAAAAGGGGATGTTATGAAAGAAATACCCCGTGCTATGCGTAAATCTATCCCAAAAAATGTGAGACGCTATGCCAACAATCAATGAAATTAATACAACAATTATATTATGCTGAAAATATTTATTCCAGTTAAATTTTGCGAAAGATGAAAATCTTATATTCAGGCTGAAAGGAAGATACCCGATAAGTATATCCCTTACCACATTGTGAAAAATAAAAATTAATATTAGCCCCAGTGGCACATCAAACCAGAATAATCCATCCCAGGTGTGACTATATTTACTATAATCCTTCATCCGGATAAAATATTCAAAGTCAGGTGTCATGCTGCCGAAGATTAACCCACTGAGGGAATACCATTTTTTAGGGAGATAAGTAACAGGCAGAACTATTGCAGGATGTGAAAAAGTAAATGGCATCTAATATCTATAAAAAGGTTTAATGAAATGTTTAGGGTCTGCTTCAAAAAATATCAGATTCTTTGCTACGAATAAAATTCCGCCATGATGAGGGACAAATTTTCAATGCATATTTGCAAAATTAATAAATTATACTCCATAATAGGTCACTTTAAAAAAGATGACAATGTTAAGAAAATAGAATTTCCCGGTGGCGGGGAACATTTAATTGTAAATAAAATGAGAACGATTTACTAAAACCCGGAAAAAAAATTGTCTGAAAATTTACATTTTCGGATGGGCTATGAATTTAGAGGTACCGAACGGGCAGTTGTTGTGGTTCCGGTAACCCTTAATGAGGAAGGATAAGTTATCAATGTTGAAGTTAGTGTGCCATTTGCTTTCGCACTTGATAAAATGGCAATGGATACTCTAAAAAATCACCACTTTTAGCGCCTGCAGTTTCGCCTGGCGGCAAAGTTTATAATGCTTTTTTACAGTATTTACCTGAATTTATAAATCATACCCGGCATTACATGGCCTGAGTAATATTGAAGATTAAATGAAACAGTATTCTTCTTTTGATTTGGGGCTTTCAATTTTGCATACCGGTGGTAATTATTTACCACCTGTTTTCCTGCTAAAAATCCCAATGCCGCGCCTGCCAACACGTCAGTTGACCAATGTTTATTTTCTGTAATCCTGCTTAAACCAATAAGGCTTGCAACGCTGTAGGCAACAACAGGTACGATCGGGTGATCTTTATATTCCAATGCGAAAACAGTTGCTGCGCCAAAAGCCACTGTGGTATGGCCCGATGGAAAAGAACTGTATACTTTTTTACCATTGATACCTTTTGCTGTTTTAGAAAATGGTCCTGCAAACTTAGGTTCGGCTTCCAGATTTGCATTATAATAAGAAGGCCTTGTTCTGCCGGAAACAAATTTCAAAACGCTTTCCAATGCGCTTGAGGTAATATACGCCTGGGTTGCAAGCAAAGTAGTCGTTTTTATTTTTTGATTCTTAAAAATAACTCCATATGCGCCAAAAGCCGCGAGGGTATAGGCTTCATATATTCCACCGAAGTTGGTAACGTATTTACTTACATTTTTCAAACCCGGATGGTTGCCTGTAAGCTTAACAGTTCCCTTTTGAATGGGCTCGTCAGCAAAGGCCAACGCGCCTGCTACTACGGCAAATTTACCCAGCCTTCCCCAATCCTTTCTATTCATATGGAAAGGTTTGGTAAACTCCTGCTTCAGATCGCTTCCAAGAAGTGCACAATAACTATTGAACGTTAGTTTAGTAGTTTCATTATATGCTTTTGGGCTGATGTTATTAGCCTGTTTACCTGCGCTGTCTGTCTTTTTATCCAGGCTGTCCAGCTTACTTGTCAGTGTATCTTTTTGCTGAGAAAATCCTGAGGCAGGCACCGATAAAAATAATACAAACAACAACCGGTTTGCCAATCTCATAATAATGATTTATGATGTTTTGGTAGAAATGTAAAATGGAATACTGTAAATATTCTGAAGTATTATGGAAACGCTTATGGATTGAAAAAGCATTCATCTACTTATCTATCGACATAGATAATGATTGTATTACCCAAACAGATTACTGCTGAGATACCGGTCGCCACGGTCGCATGCAATAAAAACTATAATGCCTGAAGATAATTCATTGGCAAGCCGTATGGCGGCTGAAGCCGCACCACCACTGCTCATACCCGCAAAAATGCCTTCTTCTTTAGCAAGCTTTCTTGTCATTTCTGTAGCTTCAGCCTGGGTTACATCCATTACCCTGTCGACTCTTGATGGTTCAAAAATTTTAGGAAGATATTCAACCGGCCACCTTCTTATGCCGGGTATGGAAGATTCTTCGGTAGGCTGGCAACCTATGATCTGTATGTTTTGATTTTGTTCTTTAAAAAAACGGCTGCACCCCATAATGGTGCCTGTTGTACCCATTGAACTTACAAAATGAGTAATACCATTACCGGTATCTTTCCAGATTTCAGGCCCCGTAGATTTATAATGTGCTTTATAATTATCAGGATTGGCAAATTGATCCAGCATATAAAATTGACCGGTAGCTGCTTTTTCTTCCGCATAATCCCTGCAAATTTCTATGCTCTCCAGTAAGGTAACTTTTGCTCCAAAGG
>JBDTZL010000186.1:0-3548 GCA_040005125.1 Ginsengibacter sp. | reverse complement strand
ATATCTGCTACTTTCCCCCAGGCGATTAAATTATGCCATTGGGTTTCAGTAACTTTTTCGCCTTTGGCATTGCGGTAACTTTCATTGGTAGCTACTGAAAAACGTACCAGCTTTTTCCCGCTTTCCGTGTTACGTACTTCGGGTGGGTTGCCTAAATTCCCGATCAATTGAACTTTGTTCTTTAATGCATACATAGCTGTAAATTTTGTGCCCATTCTTTTTAATGATGAGCTTTTAAAAAATGTTTATTATTTCGGTTGACAATTTCAAAATCACTTTGCTTTATCAACGGCACAAAGATGTGTTGGTCAAAAAGCAGTATTCGTATTTTAAGCGTTTATATTTGTATATAACCGTTTGTAAACGCTTGTACATGTAAATTACCTGGTGTATCTTTCTGAAATAAATTATTATAAACCAGCATGGCAGCAGATATAACTCCCAGGCTTTGCCTTAACTGCCATAAACCTGTAAAGGGCCGTACAGATAAAAAATTTTGCGATGATTATTGCAGGAACAATTATAACAATCAATTAAAATCGAACACTATCAACCTTGTGCGAAACATAAATAATGCATTAGGAAAGAACCGGCGCATTTTGGAAAACCTGTTTATTATGGGAGAGGAAATGGCTAAAACCACCAGGGATAAATTGCTGCAAAAAGGATTTCAATTCAAATATATTACCCATACCTATACCAATAAAAAGGGAAATACTTATTTTTTTTGCTACGATATTGGATATCTTCCGTTAGAAAGTGATTGGTATTTATTGGTGAAGCAAAAAGAGTTAAACAGGTAATACAAAGGTTTATATGTACAGGCTTTTAAAAATAAGAAATCAATAAAAAAACGAGGGCTCACAGTACAATGAAAATCTGCCATTAATGAACCATTTTTAGAAATATTAAAAAACAAAAAACAAATTATGTGGACAAAAATCGTAACCGAAGAAGATTTTAAAAAAATGAAACTAAATACAAGGCTGCTGAAATTTACAGGTAAGGGTATCCCTAAAGATCCTCCGCTCACCGACCCGGCTTATAGTCCTTATTCGCTTCAACAGAATACCGGTGGAAATTTGAATTTGAAAAGCAGCGGCCATAATCCCCTGTTCTCCAGTTCTTTTGTTGCAGCCGATGGCAATGTGTTGAATAAAACTGCTTCACAAATGATTGAAGAAGGCGTATGGTGGTATTAAGATATTGATCCACGCCTTCGCCCATTGTGTAGTTGCCAAAATTATCACGGCACAAAAAACCCGCTCATTGCTGAAGCGGGTTTCAAAATTATTAGCCTGCATTTTATGAAATCTTTTCTACCTGCATATAACTTAACTCAACAGGAGTCGCACGCCCGAAGATCTTGACCTGGACTTTCAACTTTTTCTTTTCATCTGTCACTTCTTCAATTACCCCATTGAAATCGTTAAAAGGCCCATCAATTATTTTAATGGTTTCTCCAACAATAAAAGGCTCGCTCATTGTCATACCGCCTGCGTCTGCCATTTCATCAACCTTACCCAGCATTTTATTTACCTCTGCCCTTCTGAGACTGATAATAATACCTTTGGATCCCTTGCCATCTGTTAAAAAATGCATCACGTTAGTGATGTTGCTTAAATGCTGGACAATTTCATCGGATAATTTTCCATCAACAACCTCTATCATTACATACCCCGGATAAAAGTTGCGCTCCCTCATTACCTTTTTACCATTTTGAACCTTGTAAACTTTCTCCACGGGCAAAAATATCTGAAGGATCAGTTTATCCCATCCGTTCCTGATGATATCTTTATCCAGATACTCTTTCACTTTTCTTTCTTTGCCACTTACGACCCGCAACACATACCACTTGGTGTCCTTTTCACGGGTTGCAGGGGGAAGCCCACCGGTAGCATCATCGACTTTTACTTCTTCTGCAATATTATTGTGCGTTTCTGTCATAGTTACTTAAATAAAGAATAAACGAATTTTAAAATCCCATTAACTCCGAAATCCATTAAGGCAACAATTGCAGTAATAATAATCGTTGCCGCCAAAACGATCATGGTAGATTGTTGTAACTGCTCCCAATTGGGCCACGTCACTTTTTGCATCATTTCTTTATAAGAATCCCTGATGTATAGTGTTATTTTATTCATATATACAATTTGAAAATTTGAAAATAGCTCAATTTTAAAATACAGCCTGCCACCCACGTTGCCAAATTCAATCTTAAACTTCGTTGCACGGGCACAAGGATTCGAACCCTGATCAAAGGTTTTGGAGACCTGTATTCTACCATTGAACTATGCCCGTATAAAAAGTCAATAGTCACTGGTCAATTGTCACTGGAAGTCCTAATGACGGTTGACTAATGACTAATGACATATACGAAATTACTACTTATTTCAGTATCTCCGTAACCTGTCCTGCTCCAACGGTACGTCCACCTTCACGAATTGCAAATTTCAAACCTTTTTCCATTGCAATTGGCTGTATCAGTTTCACTGTAAGATTGGTGTTATCACCTGGCATTACCATTTCAGTTCCTGCCGGTAATTCTACTTCGCCTGTAACATCTGTAGTTCTGAAATAAAACTGCGGACGGTATTTCTGGAAGAATGGAGTATGACGGCCACCTTCGTCTTTGCTAAGCACATACACTTCTCCTTTGAAATCGGTATGTGGTGTTATTGATCCGGGCTTACAAAGAACCATACCACGACGGATCTGGGTCTTTTCAATACCACGAAGCAACAAACCTGCATTATCGCCCGCTTCGCCTTCCTCGAGCAATTTTTTAAACATTTCCACCCCGGTAACTACGGAAGTCAACGGCTTTTCCATAAGACCTACAATTTCCACTCCTTCACCTACTTTTATGCGACCTCTTTCAATACGGCCTGTGGCAACAGTTCCACGGCCTGTAATTGAGAATACATCCTCAACGCTCATAAGGAAAGGCTGATCAACCGGGCGTGGAGGCAACGGGATATAAGTATCGACGGCATCCATAAGTTCGTCAATGGCGCTAACCCATTTGGCATCACCAGCCAAAGCTCCAGTTGCAGAACCTTTAATTATCGGTGTATTATCACCATCAAAACCATTTTTTGTTAACAGTTCACGAATTTCCATTTCAACAAGTTCGATCAGCTCAGGATCGTCAACAAGATCAACTTTATTCATGAAAACAACCATACGCGGCACACCAACCTGGCGAGCCAAAAGGATGTGTTCCCTTGTTTGAGGCATAGGGCCATCGGTAGCCGCAACCACCAATATAGCACCATCCATTTGAGCAGCACCTGTGATCATGTTCTTTACATAATCCGCGTGACCAGGACAATCAACGTGAGCATAGTGACGCGCCACAGTTGCGTATTCTACATGTGCAGTATTAATTGTAATACCCCTTTCCTTTTCTTCAGGAGCACCATCAATGTCATCGTAATTTCTTTTTACCGCCAAACCTTTTTTAGACAAAATATCGGTTATAGCGGCTGTCAGCGTTGTCTTACCATGATCCACGTGACCGATAGTACCAACGTTAACGTGGGGTT
>JBDTZL010000216.1:0-3550 GCA_040005125.1 Ginsengibacter sp. | reverse complement strand
CGGATGATACAAAAAATGGGTGCTCTTCCTCATGGAGATTCATTATTAATGTCGGTAAATTTTGATCATTTTAAAAAGTTTATCAAAATGGCTGCGGGCTATAATAAGCTGGACTTGTTTTTGAAAACAATGCCCGAAAGATCTGAAACATTAATGCAGGCTTTTGTTTCAAATCTTGAAACAACCGGGACACTTGAAGATGCCGTGGATGTTGCCGATTCTTATGGCAGCATCAGTAACCCTACTCTGCAGAAATCCATGTTGCAGAATGTGGAGAATAATGAACAGAGATGTATAAAAGATAACAATGAGCATGGCCACAAGATCTATGAACTTTTAAGAATGATCTTTCTTTCTGCTGATGACAAAAACGGTATTGATCTTTCCAAAGAGATAGGAATACCACCTGTTTATACGGTGAGTTATAAGTACCTCGCGGATGATTCGGGACGTATCATCGAGCAGGTATTTTTTTACGGGGATAAAGATGGCAAAGCATCTTACAATAGCTATCTCACCTCTTTCCCACGCAGCGACTGGCGCATCGTTCAAAAGAAAGAATGGATAGAAATCAAATCCATAAAAGGTAAACCTATCTGGATATTTGCAAACCTTCCGCTGGATAATGAAACTGATAAAGATGCTGATGCCCAGAAAGATTTGATCGATTACCTGGATGACAACGGCTTAAAGCCTTGTATTGTTATCCATCGCGGGCATAGTTACCACCTGCCTTACACCATAGAACAACTTTCGGAAAATGCAAAAATCATCATGCTGGGATCTTGCGGAGGCTATAAAAACCTAAAAGCAATTTTGACTTATGCCCCCGAAGCACACATCATTTCAACAAAGCAAACCGGGGCCCGCGATGTAAACAAGCCTATTATTGATGCCCTCGATAATACTTTGCGTAGTGGAAATAATATTGACTGGCGGCAAATGTGGGCCGGCCTTGAAACTTATTTTAATAAGGCCTCCAAAGATCTGAGAGAAACTTTTGAAGATTATATCCCCCCACAAAAAAATCTCGGTGCTTTATTTATAAAAGCGTACAGCCGCGGCAGTGAGGTGGTAGAATAATCAATAATCAATAATCAATAGTCAATAGTCAATAGTCAATAGTCAATAATGAATGTCCAGGTAAAAGAAAGGTTGCTTAACCATAGAAATATTACTCCTTTTCTGGTACTTGCCGCCCTTTATCACATTCTCTTATCAGCCAATTGAGTTTTCAACTAAATTTGCTCAATGCCCGAACAAAACAAGCGAAAAAAGCTTCTGGACTTTACTATATTGAGAAGGGTTTTTGCATTTACCCGGCCTTATAAAAAGAAGCTTTACATCTCAATATTTCTTTCGATCGTTCTTGCAGTGATTTCGCCATTGCGGCCTTACCTTATTCAATATACCGTTAATGTTTTTATAAAAGACAGGAATACCTACTGGCTCATTCTTATCACTGTTATACAAATAGGCTTGTTGTTATTTGAAACGGGGCTCCGGTTTTATTTTGGATATCTGACTTCCTGGCTGGGACAAACGGTGGTGAGAGATATGCGGGTAACGGTTTATAAAAAAATCCTGGGTTACAATCTTTCCCAATTTGACCAAACACCCATAGGCACATTAACTACCCGCACTATTAATGATATTGAATCAGTGAATGATATTTTTTCTGATGGCCTCATTCCCATTATATCCGATCTGCTATCCATTATTTCAATCTTGTTATTCATGTTTTTTGTTGACTGGCGGTTGACATTAATAAGCCTTGCTCCGTTTCCCGTACTTATAATTGCTACCTGGTTATTCAAGGAAAGTGTCAATAAATCGTTTATTAAAGTAAGAAATGCAGTAGCGGCGCTTAACGCATTTGTGCAGGAGCATATTACAGGAATGAGCGTGGTACAGGCTTTTGCCGTAGAGGATAAAGAGTTTGGGAAATTTAAAGAAATCAATAAACAACATCGTAATGCCAATATAAAAGCCATTCTGGCCTATTCAGTTTTTTTTCCTGTAGTCGAAATTGTCCTGGCATTTTCAACAGGATTGCTCGTGTGGTGGGGAGCAAATAATGCGTTTAATGCGGGAGTAATTATTGCATTTATCATGTACCTCAATTTATTATTCAGGCCGCTGAGGGTAATTGCAGATAAATTTAATGTATTGCAAATGGGTACGGTTGCCAGTGAAAGGATCTTTAAAGTTTTGGATAATGAGGATGTAACGCCTGAAACGCATAACGGCATCAACAACGGGCAGGTAAAAGGAAACGTGGAATTTAAAAATGTATGGTTTGCTTATAAAGATGAAGAGTATGTTTTAAAGAACATCTCTTTTGACATTGAAGCCGGGCAAACACTTGCCATTGTGGGGCATACAGGCAGTGGAAAAACTTCTATTATAAGCCTTCTCAACAGGCTCTACCATATTAATAAAGGGGAAATAAAAATTGATGCTAAAAGCATTGAAGCTTATGACGTCTTCTTTTTAAGAAGCAGGATTGCGGTTGTCCTGCAGGATGTTTTTTTGTTCAGCGGCTCTGTTTATGACAATGTTACACTACGTAATACTTCTATTGAAAAAAGCCAGGTAATTGAAGCGGCAAAAATGATCGGTGTACACGATTTTATTATGCAGTTACCGGGTGGTTACGACTATGATGTAATGGAAAGAGGCGCCACACTTTCACTGGGACAGCGCCAGTTATTGTCTTTCATAAGAGCCTTATTGTACAATCCGTCGATATTAATCCTTGATGAAGCCACTTCTTCCATTGACAGCGAAAGTGAAATGCTGATACAGCACGCAATTGATAAATTAATCAGGGGACGCACTTCCATTGTAATTGCCCATCGCCTGTCCACTATCCGAAAGGCTAATAAGATTCTTGTTCTTGACAGGGGAGAAATAAAAGAAACGGGAACACACCAGGAGTTAATGAGAAACAAGGGCCATTATTATAAATTACATAAAATGCAGTTCCAGGAGCAGGAAAAATTAGTGTAATTTTTTATTATTGTCCCTTGTAAAATATGTTAGGTCTAAGTCCCCTCTGCGCCTGAGGTGGAGAGGGGATTGGCGGTGAGGTTAATCTCTTCAAATCCCCGCTCAGGCCTCATTTGAGGAAACAACAATACATCTTGTATAGATGGTTGATTGGTAAGCAGCATGCAAATCCTGTCTATTCCAAGACCAATACCACTGGTGGGAGGCATTCCATATTCCAGTGCGCGTAAAAAATCGTGATCAACAAACATAGCCTCATGGTCACCACGCGCCATCAGTTTGGCCTGCTCCTCAAAACGTTCTCTCTGTTCCAGCGGATCGTTCAGTTCGCTGTAGGCATTGGCAATTTCTTTACCATTAATCATTAGCTCAAAACGTTCCACAAGCCCGGGTATGCTGCGGTGTTTTTTTGTAAGCGGGCTCATCTCAACGGGATAATCGATGATAAATGTGGGTTGAATAAAATGATGCTCGCATTTTGCTGAAAATATTTCATCAATAAGCTTTCCTTTTCCCATAGACGCATCTGCGTGTATGC
>JBDTZL010000232.1:0-12011 GCA_040005125.1 Ginsengibacter sp. | reverse complement strand
GTATACACTGCTGCGGATAAACCTTTTTGTACCAATTCTTCAAGCCTGTCAATAAGTGAATTGTATCTTTTAAATAAACTATCATTACTTTTAAAACTTTGGTATCCCCAGCTTTTTTGCTGCCAGGTATGGCCTTCAACCGGTAAACCCAAACCGCCGAATTCTCCCAATACCAACGCCTTTTTAGCCCCAAAAATATCAGGCCTTGGCATGGCGGGGTCAGGATAATTATGTAGATCTATGAGGTGTCCCACATCATAGTAGTTGCCACCGCTGGCGCTGTTCACTAATCTCGAAGGGTCCTTTTTCATCGTCCAGTTGGCAATGTCAACCGTCTTAAATTGTCCCCACGCTTCATTGAATGGAGTCCATACTATAATACATGGAAAATTATATAAAGCATCAATAATTGCATTCCATTCTTTGCGGTAATATCCTTCACTTTCAGGCGTACGTTCCCTGTCTGTCGCCCTGCCGATAATACCGGGACGGGGTTCCCAGCGATTACCCAAATCGCCACTGGGCATATCCTGCCAAACAAGCATGCCCAATTTATCGCAATAGTAATACCAACGTGCAGGTTCAACTTTGATGTGTTTTCGAATCATGTTGAAACCCATCTCTTTTGTTTTTTCAATATCAAATTTCAGCGCTGCATCCGTTGGTGCGGTGTATAAGCCATCCGGCCACCAACCCTGGTCCAAAGGCCCGAATTCAAACAGGAATTCATTGTTCAGCATCATTTTTTGAATTCCATTTTTATCTGCAGCAATTGAAATCTTTCTCATGGCAAAGTAACTTTTTACTTCATCCACTATTTTGCCTTTGCGTACCACCGAGATTTTACAATCATATAAAAAAGGATTGGAAGGAGACCAAAGTTCGGAATTGCTGATTGATAATGTTTCGATAGTATCGGTACCTGTTTTTTCCGCAATTTTTTCATTGCCTTTCCATGCAGAAATACGAACTTCATCGCCCTGTTGAAAGTTTTTTACAGAGGCGCTTACAGTTACGCTTTGTTTATCAGGATCGGGTACCTGTTGTGTTGAAGAAATGTATGTTTGAGCAACTGTTTCCAGCCACACTGTTTGCCATATACCTGTTACGGGTGTGTACCAGATACCCTCAGGCTTTACTACCTGTTTGCCATGTGGCTGAGGGCCATCATTGGTAGGATCCCAAACACGAATGGCTAATTGTTGGTTTGAGCTATTGTTTATCGCACCGGTGATATCCAGTGTAAAAGGATCGTAGCCACCTTCATGTGTACCGATCTTATTTCCGTTCACATATATATCGCTTCTCCAGTCTACTGCACCAAAATGCAACAGTATCCTTTTGTCTTTTCTTTTACCCGGTACCGTAAAGGTTCGATAGTACCAAAGGATACTATCTTTCCCAACAGTTTTTCCAACACCCGACAAAGCAGACTCTACGGCGAATGGCACAAGTATATCTCCCTGGAAAGACACAGGGATATTTTCATCATCAGATTTAGGCAATATTGAATATTGCCACAGGCCGTTGAGGTTTTGCCAATCGGCTCTTTGCATTTGTGGACGCGGATAACCAGGTAATGTACTTTTTGGGTTAACGCTATCAGCCCATTGTGTAGTAATCCTGCCAGGAACAATTTTCCAATTGTCTTGTTGCGCGTTTGCAAAAAAGGCAATCAGGAGAATAGCCAATAAAACCTCTATTTTTTTCATCAGAGTTGTAGATAAGATATTTATTAAAGCGGGCCTGGGGCGTGGCTGTTGTTCTTCATTAAGTTGCGCCCTTAATTATAGTTAAAACCGCAAGACATACATCTGTCCGCAATTCAATGTTCGTTTTTAAAATTTAAAAGGTTCAATTAAGTAGTTACACACATCACAAATTGCGAAGTAATTTACAAAAACCGTATTTTATAATTTTAGGTGAGCTCCCTTATTCTTTATAATTTAAAAAAGTATTCAGAATAGGATAGGCACGTTCTTTCTAATTAAAACTGTATCTTCTGAAGCGGTGAAAAAATCAAATCTTCTACATTCGCAATCTTAAGGCCAATACGCGCGAATACATAACTCTGGGCAGGTACTAATGCAGGGATATGAACACCCAGTTGTATGCTATTCAAATTAGAAATTGCCGAGGCTGCTAATGTGTATGAGGCGATACTCGTAGATCCTGCAACAAACTGGGTTTTGTTTACATATAAAGCAACGTACTCAATATCTTTTGCATTGACAGAATCCGTAATTATCTTGGTTGCCATACCTGTTGCGCTAATACTATCCGTTCCCACTGCAGCGATTTGTTGGGCTTTTATCATGTAATAAGGAGTCACTTCCAGGTCTAATGTCTGATTTCCTTTTAAGGTAACCGATACAGAGTCAGGGCCGCCGGCAGCCGTTTTTTTCCAAATAAACGGACCATCACCATTGGGAACGATTATTTTATAATCGCCATCAAAGAGCACAGCAGAATAAGTGCCATCTTGAGCAAATGTCTCATCAGTTGAAACCGGGCCTACTTTGCCAAAGCCGTATTGATAAATTTGAAAATGCACTGCATTCTTTTCTACTTCAATAGAATCGCCCTGGTAAACAAGACGGCCACTTAACAGCGAATTAGGCTGAGGGTAGTTATCTTTCTTGCAGGAAAATATTGTAGCGGCAAAAGCGAGCACATATAAATATCGGGATGAATTTCTCATAATTCGGGCTATTTAAATTTATTGGTTTGGTTGTTGTATAATCTTAGGATTTGCCCCTATAACGCCCGGGTCTATGGAAGAGTAATAGTTACCAAACAAAAAACGGTTAGAGCCTGTAACCAAAGCCGGCAAGGTTTCTTTGTAAACCCATTTACCATTGTTAGCACTCCCCGGATTGTAAATCCTATAAGGCCACAAGCCCCAGGGTTGTGTGCTCCTTTTTTTAGCTGCTCCGATATTGCTTTTTAAGTCACTCAGTGTGGTTGAAATTCCATCCCACACAATGTGCGCTATTCTCCACCGTTTCATATCGTATAAAATATTTCCTTCAAATGCTAATTCTACCCTGCGCTCATGCACAATACGATCAAAGGTAATATCACCGGCAGTTAATGGAACAATCAGGCCAGCCCTGGCGCGAACCTGGTTCATGTAACCCGCAGCAGTTGCATTATCACCCAATTCAAAAGAAGCTTCAGCCGCATTTAATAATACTTCTGCATACCGATACCTGATTAACGCTACAGTGCTTCCCTGGCCCCTCCTGCCTGAACCCACAGTAGGATCAATATATTTGCGAATATAAAAACCTGTTTGTGTTCTTAACTCAAGCCCGTTTACCGGTCCGTCCTCACCTACAACCTGTACGGCTACTGAAGTACCAGGCAGCGTTTTAAGATGATCAGATTCATCACTTGTAAAGATGCTTCCATCTGCCAGTTGATAACCAGCCCAGATATCTACGGTGCCACCTTTGTACGTGCCGCCAGGCAAAAGAATAGTACCTGCCAGGCGCGCATCCCTTCCGGCAAAAATATCCTGCTGGTTCGTATAATAAGCCTGGGTGCCGGAGCCATCTGTTGTTGCAAAAGGTGCATAAGTATTGTCCAGTTTTTCATAAGCCTCAGCAAGGTTTAGCGATGGATCGATACGGCCGGCATCACCACCTTCATCCGACAATGAATATGGCTGATCATTTGTTGTGAAGCCATGAGTTTTACCACCTACTTTATAATCTTCAAAAAAGATAGTTTCAGGACTGGCTTTGTCTAAAAAGACGTTTGCAAAATTATCAGATAAAGCAGATGCTGAAGCTCCTGCTGCAGCGGTATATAATTTATAAGCACCTGCACTTCCACTGATAATTTCCTGCGCTGCTCTTAATGCAATAGTATAATAGTCATTCGCTTTGGAGGCAGTTATGCCCACTTCACCACCAGGCAAAGAAACTGACGGCGTGGTTGCACCGTACTTGGCTATAGATCCCGCATACACAGCAGCCCTCGATTCCATAGCTAATGCAGCGCCTCTACTGGCTCTTGATTTTTCATTGGCGTCGGCCGGCAGATCATTCTTAATAGCTTCCGCTTCATTGATTACAAAATCATAAATATCTGATTCTTTTGCACGTGGCAATTGTAAGTAAGTTGGATCGCCCTTGTAATCGTACGTTAAGGTACCTGTTACAAGCGGCACTCCACCCATTCTTTTTGCCAGTTCAAAGTAAAAATTGGCCCGTAAAAAACGTCCCTCTGCATAAAATTCCGCCCGGTCGCTTGCCAATAGCGCAGTAGATGCACTATCTCTTTCCAAAAACAAATTAAGATCGCGGATGTACTGGTAACTGCCGGCCCAGTTTACACCCCAGCTATTGTAAGCCCATCCGGTACGTTGAACAAAATAAGCGCTTCCATTTTCAGACGGAAAGCTTTCACTGAAATCTGCAAAGCTTGACCAGTTAATATCAAAGCTGGAAAAATCCAACTGGCGGTTGTACAAATCCGCCAATACAGATCTCACAAGCGCGGGATCTGCGAACACCTGGTCATTCGTTAAAAAAGCTGTAGGCGGAGTATTTAAAAAATCACTATCCCCTTTTTTACAACTCCATATTCCGGTAGCTATAAGAATGACAGATGTTATATAAAGTATCTTTTTCATTAAAATAATTTTTACAATAAATGAATTATAGGGAAAGATTTATACCTACATTAATAACCCTGTTTTGCGGAAACTGAAGCCCGTTATCATCTACAGCCTCAGGATCAATATTATACTGTGCAAGGTTGTCTATAGAAAACAGGTCGTAAGCGTTAATGTAGATTCTTGCATTTTGTATCCTGGCTCTATTTAAAATCGTTTTTGGAATTGAATAACCAAGTTCGATGGTTCTTGCCCTTACATAATGAACATTATGCAGCCAGAAAGTTGACTGAATAGTATAGTCACTTGGCCCATTATTTCCCGGATTGTACCTGTTGGCGGGATATCTGCCCGGTATCCATGCACTATTTACATCATAAATATTGGCCCTGTGCCACCTGTCTTTAAATATGGCATTCAGGTTTCCATTGTTCTGGAATGCCCAACGTTCTTCCCAGTTTTGATACCAGGTATATCCTGCTGCGCCGGAAAAATCTGCATGGAAGTCAAACCCTTTGTAAGCGGCGCCAATAGTGAACCCGAAGTTGATGGTTGGCTGCGATCCATAAGCGTTACCAATAGGGCGCTGATCAAGCTGGTTTATTTTTCCATCATTATTTATATCTTTATAAATTAAGTCTCCCGGGAGCAATGTTTTATTGCCCTGGCCATCAATATCAACTTTGTAATTATTAATCTGGTCCTGCGAAGTAAACTGGCCGGTACAAATGAATCCCCAGCCAACATTCGTAAATCTTTGTTCCTGTGAATTCTGGTACCGGTCTATTGAATTAAGGAAAGTGCGGTTATCTACGAATAAAGATTTAGAACGTGTGTATGATAAGTTGCCTCCGATTGTAAAATTCACCTGCCTTATTTTTCCATTATATGCAATTGAACCTTCTTCACCATACTGCGCATCAGAATTTAAATTTTCCTGGGATAAACCATAACCTATTTCCTGTGGCAGAACTACGGCTGTACTTACTACAGGCAAACCGGTACGCTTTCGATAAAAATAATCAAAGGTTCCGGTGACCTTACCTTTAAATAAGCTAAAATCCATACCTACGTCTGTGATCTTGCTTCGTGTCCATGATACCGTTGTTATTGGAACACCTTTATCTCTTGATGCCGTAACCGTATTACCATCAAGGATAGCCGGAGGTATCGCACCGCCGCCTGCATCTGTGCCATAATTATAACCCTGTAAATAAGCATAATTGGCAATAATTGGCTGAGTAACATCAGTAGGCAGCCTGTCATCTCCCAGCTGGCCATAAGAGCCCCTGAATTTCAGGTCACTTAAAATATTGGTTTTGCCATGCAGCAGGTTTCTAAACCATGGTTCTTCGGTAATTCTCCAACCGGCCGATACACCGGGAAAATAACCAACGCGGAAACCAGGAGCAAAAAGATAAGATGCATCCCGCCTTGCAGAAGCTTCTATAAAATAACGGTTGGCATAGCCATAAGTAATACGTCCTATATAACCGACCCGTGACTGAGTTTGGTCTGCATCCTGATATTGATCAGTTATGTTTATATAAACCAATGGCAGGCCATTAGATTGTGGAGATGCGTGCAGCCAGTTCCTGGTATAATGGTTTTGTATTCTTTCTGAAACTAATGTCGCACTTACGGTGCTTTTGCCAAATGTATTGTTGTAACTGCCCTGGAATTGAAGATCAGTATTTATCTGTTTAATCTGTTCCCGGTCTCTCCACGGATTAGTACTGCCACCGGTTGGTTTATACGTTTTATTGCTGTCTATATACGTATATGCAGTATACGTATATTCCTGGTTGTTTTCCAGTTCATCCGCCATATAATAAGAGCCCAGGGCTCTGAAAGAAAGCCCTTTTATCCAGGGCACATCCCAGTCCACGTGAAAATTAGTTTGAAGTACCCGCCAGTCTGAACGAAAGTGGCCTGAGAGCTTGCTGTTTAAGAAAGCATAGTTCGATTCAAGGTGAGGGCCAAGATCATTTAAATAAAGCGGGTTATCATTAGCATAAGGCCGTTCCTGGGGCGTATTTCTTAATACAGCAAGCCTCGCCAGGAAGTAATCGTCGCCACCTGGTACGCCCGGGTTTTTCCTGGTTTCCACACGGCCATTTATGTCGAAACCCACCTTTAGGCCATTCGTTAATTTGGCAGTAACATTAGATTGAATATTGGTACGGTTAAAATTATATTCTTTACCCAATTCTGAGTTTTGATAAAGGTTAGTACCTGATACATAATAATTTACTTTATCTGATCCGCCGCTGATGTTCACATTTACCGAATTCAAAGGAGCATTCTTGTTACTCAACACATATTTCCTCCAGTCAAAAGTGCGGTATTGAGGATCAGTGCCGGCTTTTGCAGCATCAAGTTCAGCCTGGTTTATAGATGTGCTGCCAAAACTATTCATCTCTGCATCTGCCCTGTAATACAAATAATCAGGTGTACTATTCACCACCTTAGGAAAACGGAAGAAGTTTTGCCATCCGCTGTAAGCATCTACATTAATATTGTTACGCCCGGTTGTTCCTTTCTTGGTAGTTACCACCACAACACCATTTGCGGCGCGCACCCCGTAAATAGCCGCAGATGCATCTTTCAATACTGTAATACTTTCAATATCATTTGGTGCAAG
This sequence comes from Ginsengibacter sp., assembly GCA_040005125.1. GTDB lineage: Bacteria > Bacteroidota > Bacteroidia > Chitinophagales > Chitinophagaceae > Ginsengibacter. The sequence continues at coordinate 4,743 of JBDTZL010000232.1, read as the reverse complement.
ATTGTTAAACTGTCCTTCATCCTGCTGAATACCATCAATTACATACAAGGGCGTGCCCATGTTACGTATCTGGATAGAAGCCGAAGCGCCGGGGCGGCCCTCTCCCTGGCGGAATGTTACACCAGGTAGTTTGCCGGCCAATGCGGTACTGGCGGTTGACCCTCCGTGTACGCGGCCAATATCTTTGTCGGTAACCGTAGAAATAGAGCCTGTAATTTCCTGTTTCTTCTTTGAGCCGTAACCCACTATTACAACTTCTTCCAGGCCACCGGCATCTTGTGTTAATATAACATCAAAAGAAGCTTGTCCGTTCAGGGTCTGCGTAAAAGATTTCATCCCTACAAATGAAAACGTAAGTTTTTTATCGGCGGAAGTCAGGGGTATTGAAAAATCACCGCTCTCATCTGTCAACACCGATTTTTTTGAGCGATCAGAAGTTACGGTTACGCTTGCCAAAGGCCGGTGTGTGGAATCCGTCACTGTGCCTGAAACCGTTCTATTTTGCGCCCGGCATATAAATGACAGGAATAAAAAAAATGAAATGAGAAAAACTTTTTGAGGCAAATTAGACCCCCATTTTCCAGAGCGCAGTTTTTGAAATTCCCCGGCAAATTTTTGCAGGCAATTTTTCATAATCAAAGTTTTAGTTTGTAATAAATTATTCATACAGTGTTTATTGCTATCAATTTTGTTGGTAACTTATTAAGCAATCAGAATAAATTTAATTGCAATTTTCAGGGTGGGATTTTTTAGCAATCGTTTTAATCAATGTTATATAATCAGACAATCATTCGAATATGTGAAGAAAATCATAATGCTGCACTTCTCTTATTCAGTCCGTATCATAATTTTTACTTTATGTTACAATTTCTTATCCTTATAAAAGTGGTTATAATAAAAAAATGAATAGTGATTATAGCATAACGGGCCATTCGCAATTACGTAAGCGACACAAACTTTTAATTCATTATTTTTAAAATGCATCCGGATCGGCTAAGGTTTTATATATTTAGGTTTATCAACTGGATTGTTCACGATTGTTTTAAATATTACATTGCGGACTCAACAGTACATTGCCAGCAAGGATTTTTTCCTGTTTAATTAAAGCGTATATGAATTTTCGGATTATTAAATTATGCTGTATTATTATATGTATGCTGAAATCAGTAAACGCAGTAAATGCACAACCTTATTATTTCAGGCATTACCAGGTAGAAAATGGGCTTTCCAATAACACCGTTTACTTTATAAAACAGGATTCAAAAGGATTTATGTGGTTTGCGACAAAAGATGGGCTTAATCGTTTTGACGGTTTCCATTTTAAAGTATTTCATATCAATTGTGCCAATGATGAAAAACATCTTACTACAGATTATATTTTTTGCATACTTCCCGGTAAAGATGGAATATTATGGGTTGGTGCCCAAAGAGGATTATACAGGTTTAACCCTCAAAAAGAACAACTTGAACCTTTCATAGACTCATTGACAAATATATATGATATAACAATTGACCGGGCAGGCCAAATGTGGTTTATATCATCCAATACAATATGCAGGTTTAATTTCAGGACAAATTCATTAAAGAAATTCTATCCGTCAGAATATTTTCTTGCAACATCGCTTTGTTTATCAAAACGCGGCGAAATATGGGCTTCATCCGATAATGGATTTTTAGAAAAATATGATCCCGCCAAAAATTCATTTACAGGCTATGATGTCTTTTCTCATTCTAAACCTCCCGCTTCAAGATGGATACAAAAAATTCATCCCGGGGACAGTAATACTATTTTTATAGGAACGCCAAGCCAGGGGCTGAAAATTTTTGATATTACGTCCTGTCAATACGACGATGTTCTTACCTACAATGCCGATAAGACGACAATATTTGTTCGTGATATTTTGCAAAATTCTGAAAATGAATATTGGTTTGCAACAGAGTCTGGCATTTTTATTTTTAATACAGATACCAGGAGTTTTACCAATCTTAAGAAGAAATTTCTTGACCCCTATTCTCTTAATGACAATGCAATTTATGCACTTTGCAAAGATGCAGAAGGAAGCATTTGGGCAGGAACTTTTTTTGGTGGGGTAAATTATTATGCAAAACAAAATGCAGTGTTCCGAAAATACTTTCCCGATAATACAGAAAATGCTATCAGCGGAAATGCGGTCAGGGAAATTTGTAAAGACATGTACAACAATTTATGGATAGGTACCGAAGATGGCGGATTGAATAAAATAGATAATACCACCAACAGCCTGGTACGGTTTAAACCAACCGGTGAAAAGAATAGTATCGCCTATTCAAATATACATGGCCTTCTCGCAGATAAAAATGATTTGTGGATAGGAACTTTTGAGCATGGAACTGATGTTATGGATATAAGAACCGGGATAATAAAAAACCATTTTATGGCTGGTCCCGGAAAAAAAGAATTGAAAAGTAACTTTGCTCTTTGCTTTCTTCGTACTAAATCAGGTGAGATCCTCATAGCCACCAGCAACGGTTTGTACTATTATAACAGAGAAAAAATTGAATTTGAAAGACCCGCTGAAATACCGGCTAACATATTTGTTACAAGTATAATAGAAGATCACAACAAAATAATCTGGGCAGGTACTAATAACCAGGGCGCTTACTGGTTTGATCCCGTGTCACACATGAACGGCCATGTACAAAATGAATTACATAATAAAAATGGCTTACCAAATAACTCGGTCAATGATATTTATGAAGACAGTAATAATAATATCTGGTTTTCTACTGAAGGTGGCGGCCTTTGTAAATTAAGCGTTGACAGAAAAAATTTTACCTGGTTCACAACTAATAACGGGCTTCCGGGAAATTTTGTATTTAAAGTACTTGAAGATAATAAAAGGAGCCTCTGGGCAAGTACTTCGAGAGGGCTGGTTAATTTCGACCCTGATTTCCGAAATCCAATTGTATTTACGCAGGCCAATGGTTTGCTGAACAACCAGTTTAATTATCATTCAGGGTATAAAGACGAAAATGGAAGATTGTATTTTGGAAGCGTTAAGGGAATGATATCGTTTATGCCGGACGATTACATAAAGAGTTGGCTCCCCCCTCCTGTTTACATCACAGGATTCCAGGTTTACAATGATGAACTGAAGGTAAGCGACAGCTCAGCACTAAAACAATCAATTGTCAATACCGCTAAAATAACGCTACCATATTACCAATCTTCCGTTAGTATAGATTTTGCAGCGTTGAGTTATATATCCCCGGAAATGATTTCGTATGACTACCAGATGGAGGGGCTTGATAATACCTGGACGAGCATTAAAACAAACCGTAAGGTCTATTTCACGAACCTGTCTCCGGGCACTTATCTTTTTAAACTTAAAGCCGCGGTCAATGGAGTCTGGAGTAAGAATGAAAGAAACCTGGTCATTGAGATCAGGCACCCGTTTTGGGCTACCAGCCTGGCATACATCCTGTATGCAATTTTGGGCTTTCTTCTTTTCTATTATCTTTTAAGCAATTATCATAAACGACAACAAAATAAAAAAGAGAAGGAGATCTATGAAGCCAAAATTGAGTTCTTCACGAATGTTGTACATGAAATAAAAACACCCCTTACACTCATTAAAGGGCCGGTTGAAAATCTCCTGGAGAAGCAATATGAAATACCGGGTATCAAAGAAGATATCGCATGCCTGGACAGAAATACAAACAGGCTTATGAATCTTGTTTCACAAATCCTTGACTTCCGGCAAATAGAAATAAAAGGTTTCAGCCTTTATTTTACAAAGGTTAATGTAAACGAAATACTGCGGGAAACATGGCTTAGTTTTAAAATACTGGCAAAAAAAAGAAATCTTTATTACGATGTGGTGTTGCCATCATACGATGTGTATACTTTCGCTGATGCAGAGGCATTGCGAAAAATTTTCAGCAACCTTATCAGTAACGCAGTAAAATATGCAAACAAAAGTGTAAAGATTAAATTATTCCCGTTGGAAAAAACCAATGATATTTTTACCATCGAATTTGAAAATGACGGGTATATGATACCCAAGGAACTGGAAGAAAAAATATTTGAACCTTTTTACCGGTTAAAGGAAACTACCTATCAAAAAGGTACTGGTATAGGGCTTACCCTTGCACGGTCTTTAGCCGAACTCCATAAAGGGCAACTAATCATAAAATTCACAAAAAGAGAGGTAAACATCTTCGAACTTACATTACCGCTCCGGCCTGAACAAACGAATAAATCTGAAATCAACACAGCATCAACCATCAATGCAACAAAATAATATTTCTATGCTCCCATTGATTTTACTTGTTGACGATGAAGAAGAAATCCTTGATTTCCTCGAAAGAATTTTAAGTGATAAGTATAGCATATTAAGAGCCGAAAATGCAAAGGCAGCTTTGGAAATCTTAAACAGCGAGGCCGTTCAATTAATTGTGTTAGACGTAATGATGCCCCAGATGGATGGGTTTGAATTGTGCAAAATAATAAAATCTAATTTTGATTACAGCCATATCCCGGTTATACTGCTTACTGCAAAAAATACCATACAATCGAAAGTGGAAGGGCTTGAGCTGGGGGCAGATTCTTATATTGAAAAACCTTTTTCAAAGGAACACCTGTTTGCACAAATAGCAAGTCTCCTCACTAACAGGAATATAATAAGGGAATATTTTGCGAGTTCGCCCCTGGTGCATATAAAAAGCATGGCTCATACAAAAGCAGATGAGCGTTTTTTGGAA